>SKVW01000168.1 GCA_007129255.1 Bacteroidales bacterium | reverse complement strand
GCATTGACCAGCACTTCTTCACCTTCTTCGTATTCCCCTGCACCGGTTACTTCACCGCCTTCCTCAGGATTGGCGATCAGGGTGAGGGTGTAAAGGTCGGGTGCATCCATTTCAAGTGCCTGGAACTGTCCGATATTGATCCTGGAATCATTGGCTCCGGTACCTCCTCCAATTTCAATGACCAGTTCACCGGCATCAAGGGATTGGGGCCCTGCAGTGAAAAAGTATTGGAAGGGTTGATAGACCAGGGGCTCATCAAACCACTCCTGGTTAATGATCATCACGGTTTCCCAGGTATCGCCCCCGTCAAAACTAAGCATGATCGGGCGGTCAACGCCATCCCCGGTCATCCAGTCCCTGAGCTGAAAGCTGAAGCCGGTCATGTTTTCAAATTCACCCAGGTTGGTAACGGTAAAGATTCCCCTGTCGCGGAAGCTGTAAGGAGATCCTTCGAAGTTCTCGTCTCCTGTGCCCCTTACGGACTCTGTTGAGTGGAAGAACCATCCGCCTTCGGTGTAGTTCTTTTCATTGTAGCTTCCCCATGCGCCGCCTGGGTTGTCCCAGTTGTCTTCAATTTCAAAAGCGGTGGTGAAAGGAACCAGGGTGATGATATCCACTGCTACGAAATTGGCGATCAGTGTCAGGTCTTCCCCCGGCATGGTGATGAGGTTTTCCGGATCTTCTGATACGAGGTTGTCATCGGGATCGGTCCAGTTGACAAACACCCATCCTTCATTGGGGATGGCGTTCACCAGCACCTCATCGCCTTCTTCGTATTCCCCTGCACCTGTTACTTCACCGCCTTCTTCCGGGTTGGCAATAAGGGTGAGGGTATAGGTAACCGTCTCATCAATTTCAAAGTTTGCGATCAGTGTAAGGTCTTCACCCGGCATGGTGATGAGGTTTTCCGGATCTTCCGAAACGAGGTTGTCATCGGGGTCGGTCCAGTTGACAAACACCCATCCTTCATTGGGGATGGCGTTCACCAGCACCTCATCGCCTTCTTCGTATTCGCCCGCACCGGTCACCTCGCCGCCTTCTTCAGGGCTGGCGATCAGGGTAAGGGTATAGGTTACCGGTTCTTCATAAGGAGCAATGCCCAGATCCCTGAACCTGATCTGTCCGGTTCCGTCTGACATAATGAATCTCAGCCTGCCATCAGGCACATTGTAGATGTCGGTAAGGTCTATAACTACCTCATGTTCCAAATAGGGGGATGAGCCAACGGGTTCGGAAGTAAAGATTGTTGTGTAAGTGATTCCGTTGTCGGTTGAGATCTGCAGATCCAGCTTACGGTCGGTACCAGCACCAAATGTAGCTGTGGAGAAATCCACCTGTATTTCCTCCAGGGCAGTAAAGTCAATGGTTGGTGTTTCCACAAAACCGCCCAGGAAAATTTTGAGGTAGCCTCCGGCTGCTTCTACCAGCTCATAATCTTCAATGGTAAAGCCATCGTCAAATGCATCATCCAGATCCCCGAAAGTTCTGAATGCATTAAAGTAAGGAATTTCCAGGAAGACCATTTCCTCCATTTCAAAATTGGCGATCAGCGTCAGGTCTTCACCAGGCATGGGGATGATGTTTTCGGGCACATCGGAAATGATGTTGTCATCGGGGTCGGTCCAGTTCACAAACTCCCAGCCCATATTGGGAATGGCATTCACCAGCACTTCTTCCCCTTCCTCATAATCACCTGCACCGAACACTTCACCGCCTTCTTCGGGGTTGGCGACCAAAGTAAGGGTGTAGGTTTCGGGCTCCTCTTCCGTGAAGGAGAAAATAAACGGGTCATCCATGGTGCCGACCTGCAGAAGGTTTTGAAATTCAAAGGCCTGGTCCAGGTCTACGATCACATCTTCATCCGCCAGGTAGGCTTTGAAGGTGATCCATTCTCCACTCACCGAGTTGGAGGCAATGGTCAGGAAGATTTGCCCGTCATATTGAGGGATCCCAAAGTCAAGTGGTGATTCCACACCCCTGAGCTCACCATCCACGAAAGCGGCAACCATATCATCCTGATTTTGTGAGTAAGTGCCATCGGGCAACTCAAGAAAAGCAATAACCTGCATGTTGTATTGGAAACCCGGGGGGTGTTCCCAGTCAGGCGGGTCGCCAAATGCGTTGGCAGGAAAAATAAGCTGGCTGAATACCAGCAGAAACAACAATCCTGCTGCCTGAAAAAAAGTTTTTTTTCTGTTCATAATTGGTTTTTTTTTAGGTTTGTTAATAATTGAGAGTTAAAAAGTAATTCCTGCCCGGGAAACCCCGGGCAGGGAAAAAACTTAGCGAATGATCAGTCTTCCGGTTTTTTGACGGGAAGCACTGTGTTGAGACACCTCCATGCGGAAGAAATAAACTCCCGGCAAAAGGTCCGAACGTTTTATTTCAACCTGGTGGTTGCCTGCCTCGAACGGCCGGTCCATAATCGTAATTGCCAGCTGGCCCTGCATATTGAAGATGCTGAGTTTCACATGAGAGGGCTCATCCAGGCGGAAAGGCAGGTAGGAAACTTCCCGGAATGGGTTGGGGAAGGGTTCTCCCACGAAAAACGCTCCCATGTCAGGAGTGGGTATTCCGGTGGGAAGTGCTCCAACGGTCAGCGGGAAAGGATCGGCCAGGGTCCCTGCAGCACCAAGCGACTGATAGGTAAGGGTTTCCCTGATCTCAACGAACCCTTGCAGCTCATCCAGCCAAACCTTGAAGTACACTTGCTCTCCGGCTTCCATGTTGGAACCAATGGTCATAAAGATCGCTCCCTCATGCTCCGGCATCGGCCTCTCCATGCCGCGGCATTCCCCATCTACAAAGGCATACACCACATCTTTCGGATTCAGGGAAATCATGCCCTCTTCGGTATACAAATTACCAAGCAGGGTCATTACGTACCTTAAGTTGGATTTGGGATAAACCCCGGTGGGTGATTTGGGTTTCTCCCCTGGATGAACCGCCAGGGCGGATTTGGCGTCTGCCTCAGGATAGTTCAGCACGGTCGGGTTGTTCATCTCTATAACGTATCCGACGCCCGGGCACATTTGCACCAGGGTTCCCAGCCAGGTATTTTGATCGGCATTGTAAACGGCGAATCCACCAACCTGGGAAATGATACGATCACCTGCCACAGGAGCGGGCTGTATGTCTGCCAAAGCGGTATTGGTAGGCAAACAGGCCTGGGGCAGATAGCCCAGCCATGTAAACCCTGTGCCCAGGCTTATGGGCGCATGGGGAACAGGTGCACCACTCAGGGTCATTTGCTGTTCACTACATATGTCCAGAACGTATTTGGCAGCGGGCTCAATGGTGGTTAGTGTTCCGAACCAAAGGTCCTGGAGTTCATTATAGAAAGCAAAAGGCCCCTGCCCTAAAATGCGGTCACCATCGCAGGGCGCAAGTTCTGCAAACAGGTTATTCACAGCCATGCTTCCGGGATCCACGTTCACACTGAACCAGGTAAAGCCTTCCCCGAAATTCAGGGTGAGTTCTGCCGGGATTTCTTCCGTGCTGCCGTATAGCTCAAGGGCAAGGTCGTAATCGAGAGGGCCGCGGGAGAATGAACTGGTACCATCCATAGATAGAGAAGCAGAATGAGAATTATTGCGACCTGCTTGACCTTTGGTTTCAGGAACCCGGTGCCAGGCAATAAGATCCCCATCCAGAGAGTTCAACCACAGGAACCAGGTCCCCGAACCGTTGCCGGCATCAATCTGTGCCGATATCCAGCCTTCTTCCATCTCAATCCCGGTGTCAAGGGTGACAGAGAATTTGTATAAGGTGCGGGCTCCATTCCAGATAGGGCCAACCAATTCAACGTCTGCATCCAAATTTTGTGTTTCTAATGGGTTGGCCCAATCGGGTTCAAAGACTGTATAACCTCCTATACTTCCCGGTACGCTTGCACCAGGATTATCCCAGGTTCCCCCTTCCTCCGCAATGATGTTATCATCCGGGTCAATGATCGCATAATAGTTTTCATCAGCCCAACCGCCAGGGGTATATACAGTGGTTATTTCATCTCCTTCATTGGCCTCGAAAGTATAGTATTTGGGGTTGGGGTCGCCAGATAACATGATGGCATCTTCGATTACCATTACCCCATTTACAAATACCGATACAAAACTACCGCCTCCCCAGTTCCAGTGATCAAAATCATCCTGTAAGGCAAGCTGATAGGTCCCGGTTTGGGGAGCCATCAAACCTTCAAGTACTTCTTCCTGGTATTCATAAAAACGAACAATGAAAGGCTCGGTATCAGCAGGGGTTTGTTCCTGCCATCCAACTCCTTCAATAAACTTCATGGCTAAGCCATAGAATACAAATTCCTCAATGGTATTGTCCACCCCAAAGAAATTATCGGCAACTTCAAAGTCAATTTCTGAAGCTGGGTCCAATGCACTGGTAGCTGCCGTTCCTCCGTCGTAATAAGCCTGGTAGAACAGCAGGGGTAACACTTCCAGGGCTACATTAATGGTTTTGGGCTGGCCGTCAACGGTGAAGTCAATGGTTTGAGATTCATAGCCTGCTCTTGTGATATTTGCAGAATAGGAACCGTTGGTAAGAAAGAAAGCGGCAATCCCCTCTTCGTTTGTATGTACCGGGTCTGTTGCATTAATGGAAATAAGCGCATCTTCAACCGGATCCTGATCCATGGTGTCTTCAACCACCACAAAGGTTACTTCATATGCATTAACCACTGACAGGTTTAAGGTAAACGTAATGGTTTGAGGGCTAGGCCAGCTGGAAACAATCGCAAAGTAATCTCCTGCCGGTAATGGAAGGTTTTCAAAATCCACTAAAGATCCCGAAGAGGTTGCTGCCTGAAGCACCTGTGCAGGTTCAACAGGATCAGGGCAATCTTCAAGTATAAACAACCCGATCCAGTTGTTCGGAGAAGACATGCTGCCACTGAGTAATCCCGGTTCATCCAGCGTAAAGCTGAAAACCATGTCGTTTCCATTGATGTAAGAAGAAACCGGGGTAATCCATGAGGAAGTATAATCATCACCCATTGGTTCAGTATCCCCTTCAAAATCAACAAGGGGAAGCTCCGTAATAAAGTAGGGGTTATCACAGGTTGACCCGGCAGGTCTGACAAATCCTTCTCCGCTCAGGGCAATCACTTCGGTTTGTTCTTCACCATCATCATAGGCAATGGTAACTTCCCCAAATAATGGCCCGATCTCCTGTGGGTTGAAAACTACTCCAAAAGTAACGGTTTCGTTCACCGACAACAGGGCAGGAAAATCTTCCTCTTCATAGGAAAGGATAAAGTCTGTTTGGTTATCCAGCCCGGGAGCCATAACCTCCAGGATGCCCGCCCCGATATTGGAAATGGTAAAGGTTTGCACCGGAGAAAATTCATCAACACCCACGATTCCGAAATCTTTTTCCCCAGGGTCGACAACAAATACCGGGGCCTCGGGGGTTTCCTGAATGGAAACATCATCCACCAAAATTCCCCAGTCAAACCCCCCGGTGCCGGTCAGACCCACAAATTTAACATGGATGGTTTCTCCGGAAAGGTCGTGTAATAAAAAGGTATGCTTTTGATATGTGGTACTCGTCAGATCGCGAACCTCAAGAACGGTGACATCAAAATTCTGACCGTCCGTGCTTAACAATACATCCATGTCTTGAGGATAATTGACACTTTCAGCACGATACCAGAAGGAAAGTTCATATTGGCCTTCCTCGGGCAATACGATGGCCGGAGTCGTTAACTCTGAACCGGCAGTATTGCTGTAAGCAAACTCCTCACCCGTATGGGGAGAACCAAATAAGCTCTGAACCCAATTTAGGTTTGTCCAGCCAGGAGGTGGAAAATCGTCTTCAAACCCTTCAAACCAAGGGAGCTCCGTAATCGTCGGATCATCCATTGTTTCAAAGGTCCACAGGGGGCAGCCCGTTGCTTCCCCGGCTGTATTGTAAGGGATCACTCTCCACTGATAACCGGTATTGTATTCCAGGGGCAACTCAAGGGTATAAGAAGTTACATTTCCCAAATCAGTACGGAACTCAATGTTAAATGGGTTTAAAGGGTTTATTCCGTCCCCTATGGAAATCAGGTAACCGGTTGCAACCGCACTCCCTGTCCATGAAAAAGTGGGGTTGCTGGAAACATTTTCAGCCAGGTGAGCAGGAAAAGGATTGGTTGCGCATAAAGGGGGTTCGGTCAGTTCGCCGCCCCAGAGTTCAAATGCCATATCGTAGCCCAGTTGGTCTCTGGCAAAGTCTTTTTGGCCATTGTAGCTGAGAGAAGTCCTGGACACCATGTTTCGGGTAAAGGTTTTGTCCGGAGGTATGCGTTGCCAGGATACACCATCCCCCTCCTCTGAGTTCAGCCATAAAAACCAGGTACCTGAGCCATTGGGTGCATCAATTTGTACCGATACCCATGCCTCCTCCAGATCAACTGGGGCATTAAGGGTCGCAGTGAATTTATGCAGGGTATAGGTTCCATTCCATATAGGACCAACTGAATCGACATCAGCCACAACAACTTCTGAGGACAAAGGGTTTTCCCAGTCGGGTTCAAATACGGTAAAACCTCCTATACTTCCCGGTACGCTTGCACCAGGGTTATCCCAGGTTCCCCCTTCCTCCGCAATGATGTTCTCATCCGGGTCAAGGATGGCATAGTAGTTTTCATCAGCCCAGCTGCCAGGGGTATATACAGTGGTTATCTCATCTCCCTGGTTGGCTTCGAAATCATGATAATCAGGTCCGGCTCCGCTTTCCATGGTGATGTCAACCAATACGGCATTGCCATTAACCATAACAGTTAACAATCCTCCATTCCAACCATCCCCGTATGAATCTTGCAAAGCTACCTGGTAAGTACCGGTTGATGGCGCTTCCAGTCCGGGCAATACTTCTGAGTCGAATTCGTAAAACCTTATGAAGAATGGCTCTGTGTTTCCCGGAACCAGCTCCTGCCAGGCTCCTTCAATAAACTTTAGCGTTAATCCATAAAAAACAATTTCCTCAATGGGCTCATTCAAGCCAGAAAAGTTATCAGCTACCTCATAATCCACTTCACTGTCAGGATCATAAGCGCTGGTTGCAGCTGTTCCTCCGTCGAAATAGGGTTGTTCGTATAGAAGGTCATAGTTTTGGGCCAGGGAAAAACTGACACAAAACAGGAAGGTTAAAAAAAATGTCATTGTTTTTTTCATGCTTGAGTTATTTTGGTAAGTAATTTTGTTTGATTTTGCTGAGCAAACCTTGCAGTTCAATTCTTATTTTTTTTCCGCCGTAAATGGGGGGAGCTGGCAGAAAGACTTTCCAGGGTTTCAGAAATTAGTTGTCAGCAAGTGTTTTTAATCCAGGGAATTTTTCATAGGCAATGCATTTGGTTGATACTGCGTTTTGGTATTCATCGATACAACTTCACAACCGGGCAGCCCGCCTGGATAGGCATGGGTAAAACCGGATGACTCATTGAAACAGAAAATAATTTCTCCCTGAAGGGGCACAAGGTGAAAAACCGAAACAGATATAACTTAACTACAACCGTTTTCCGGGAAGCTCCGGAAAGGAGTTTTCAGCCGGCATTGTGGCAAAAGGGAGTATATGCCAACCTTGCCGGCCGCGATCAATTTCCTTGGGGAGGAAAAACTGCTAACAGAACAATAAAAAACTTAATTATTAATTTCGGAGACCAGGCCTCCGGGCACCATCTTCTCCGGGGAGGAGGAGATATTTAATTACACATGGTTTATAAACGTCATCCTTGGGGAGGATTTTTTTCTGGTTGTTATTATGTGAAATGGTTTGGAAGCAAAAACTTCCCTGTTGTTTAACGGTATCCAGTGTTCTTAACCTTAAAACGAAAAAGCTTATCTTAAAAAATAATCAAACCGTGCATCTAAATTATAAAAAAATTTTTAAAAACCAATAAATAATCGATTAAACCACAAAAAAATAAATTAAAAATAAAAATTTGTTGTTGCCGGAGTTTGGAAATTTCAATTTTTGATCGGTTCAGAAAGCCGGGAAGGATGTTGGCAGCCATTGGTAAAGGCAGGAAAGAAAAAAAAAGACTGCCCCATTTACGGGACAGTCTTTTTTGATTCAAAAACAAGGTTTCAATTTGTTATTTAGCAATTTGAACCCTTTTGGTGGACAACCCTTTGTCGGTAAGGATCTGAACAAAGTAGATGCCATTGTCAAATCCGGAAACATTCATGGTATAGCGGTCATTCTCCACATTGGTAGCATAAACCACTTTGCCAAGCATGTCGATCATTCTGATCTCATTGATGTGCTCGTCAGAAACAATGGTAAGGCTTGTGCTTGCAGGGTTGGGGTAGAGGTTGAGACTTGCCGTGGCAATATCTGTAACAGATACCGGATCGCCCCAAACATCATTGACTTCCTTATCACCATCCACGGTAATTTCCCTGTTGGGTTCACCGGGCCATTCGCCTCCGTCCCATCCATCGTCTACAAAGTCGGAGAAGTACTTGTACTCATGCTCTCCTGCAGCAATGTCGAGTGTAATGGTAAAGATCATGGTGTCGTCAATCCTTTCGAGCAAGAGGTCGGGGTTGGTTCCCGGTTCCTGCCATTCCATATCGCCGCCAAAGCTACCAGAAATATAGACTTCATGCATGTCGGGATCAAACTCCTCACCTGCGGGTTCCATATCAACGTTGAAGGATACGGCAAAGGTTTCCACAGGCTCCATGAGGGTCACATCCACGGTAACATTCTCATCCACCACGGTAACTTCACCGGTTGCATCCTGGTATCCTTCTTTGGCTACCATGTAGTCGTAAGTACCGGGGGCAACATCTTCAATTGTGTATTCACCTGCATCGTATTCTTCACCGTCGAATGTAACCACAGCGTCGGTAATGGGGTTGTCTTCTTCATCAACTACATTGAAAGTAACTGTATAAGCCTCAGTTTCTTCCATGGTAAATTCTACTTCAATGATGTCGGAAGAACCGGTGGTGTAAACAGATTGTACACCTGCAGTATGCTCTCCTTCTGGAAGGTCAGTAAACAGGTATTCTGTTTCCATGTATTCTTCGGCTACCAGGTCTTCGTTAAGGAAAACGTTGAAGCCAAGGAAAACCTTGCTGCCGTCTCTTCCTTTGGGATCGCCTGCATAGTAAGGCTTATCCACAGGGATCAGCTCAGGCGCAGGACCTGCTGCCACAGGTGTTTGTACCTTGCCATAGTCAATGGAGCCAAGGTTGGCGCCGTAAGCCCTGAGGAGGTAGTTGACCTCGAAGTCCCAATCAGCAATATCGGTAAATGCAGAGGAGGGATCGGTAATGTCGAACACGCCAAACTGTGTGCCGGGCACAAAGTCCCATGGCTCGCCTACGCCGTCATCCACGGCCAGTCCGAGGAAGCCGTTGTAGCTCAGTCCGAGGAAGAAGCCGTCGGGGGCATCTATGGGTTCAGTGAACTCATAGGTATTCCATTGTCCGTCAGTGTTGGGCACGTTTTCAGCGGTGTATAGCACATCGTTGCGATCGGGCAAGCCGTTGGCATCCAGGCCGAGAACCCAAACCTTAACGGTGGTGTGGGGTCCGCCTTCGCTTGTGAGCTGCCATGTCATTTCATGGAGGATGGCTTCGTAGTGGTGTGCAGCACCCATCACGCTGTTCCAGGTGCCCTGGAATCCGAGTTGTGCATCCACCACCCCGTCGTCATAACGAAACTCGTACTCATCGCCGTAGTCGTTCCAGATGAAGAGGGCCTCGCCAGGATCCATGTCTTCGGTAATGACTGAGAGGTTGAAGGGTTCCACGATGTTGTCCATCATGTGTACCTCAATGGTTTTGTCGTCACCATCAACGGTAAAGGTTACTTCTTCGGCCACATAGCCCGAAGCGGTAATGCTGGCTTCATAAGTGATATCATCAGCAAGCATCATAACGGCCATGCCGTTTTCATCGGTGGTATAGATGTCGCCATCAATGTTGATGGTAGCTCCTTCAATGGGATCTTCTTCAGCAGAGTCTTCCAACACATAGAAGGACACCTCGTACATGTCGGGTGCTTCACCCAGGTGTACATTGTCGAAGTACCACTGGTTGATATCGTAAGAATCTCCGTCAAACTCCCAGACAATAAAGAAGTCATCTGTACCTACCCCATGCTGGTCTTCTGTAATGATAAGCTCAAGTTCTTCAGGACCTATGTTGTCAGGATCTACCCACTCTTCAATTATATACTCATCTCCATCGGCAATGGCAATTATCCGGAGGGTATAAATTCCGGGACTGCTAAAGTTGTTAACATAATGGTCGAGGGTAAGCAAGAGGGCATCATACCCTGAAGTGTTGATATTTGGAGAAGTCAGCCTGAACACATCTGTACTGGCAGGTGACCAGTGAAAGCGCATTTCCGGAGCCTCACCACCGGCATTGTCGCTAATGTTCACTCCCCAGTTTTCATGGGTGCGTGTCCAGTTGGCGGGAATCTCTCCGGAAGGAACTCCTGAGAAGTTTTCGGCCCATGGCAGATCCAGCCCATCAAACTCAACAAAATGGGCTTTCACCGTGTAGTCATCATCCATGGTAATGGTCGTTTGATTGGCGTCAGGATCATCCACATTGCCGGTCCAGTGACTGAATACCCAACCCATATCGGCTGTGGCGGTAAGGGTTACCACATCATCTTCGAGATACGAATGATCACCCGGTTCGGGATCAACAGATCCTTCTCCTTCGGGATCTTCCATGGTAAGGATGAAGGACTCCAGTGCGTTGAAAATGGCCTGCACATTTACATCTTCGGTAATGGTAATGCTGGT
>SKVW01000087.1 GCA_007129255.1 Bacteroidales bacterium | reverse complement strand
TCCTGGTTTGGAGGAGCCGTAAACCCCATGAATACCGACCTGTACCACATTTTTCCCGTGGACAAACATGTGAATGCGGTACGGGCAAACTTCCCTTTCGGGATGGTAGATAACCCGGAATGGACTTCCATGAATGGTGGAAAGCTTGGTCCCAATGCCACCGGCAGCTTTACCGGTACGGCCTTTGAACCCATCGACGATTACAAAGGCGACCTGGCACGGGCATTCTTTTACATGATCACCCGATATGAAAACCTCATTGAAGACTGGACATACAGCGAAGAAGGCAACAGCATGTTCGACCACAGCACCTATCCGGGCTATGAGCCCTGGGCATTGGAAATGCTGATGGAGTGGCACGAAAATGATCCGGTAAGCCAGAAAGAGATCCTGCGCAACGATGTCGTATATGCCATACAGGGAAACAGAAACCCTTTTGTGGATCACCCTGAATTCGTGGAAAGGATATGGGGAGATACCACCTTGAGCACCGGGCATTTGCCATCATTCGAACGGATGCACCTATACCCCAACCCGGCGAACGACCATTTCTACTTTGAAGGGAAAAATGAGGTGAAGGACCTGGAATTATTCTCCATTTGCGGGAAAAAAGTATGGCATGCACAACCAGGCCTGACCGCTGACCGAATTGAGCTTCCTGCGCTTCAACAGGGGATTTACCTGTTGGTTTTTCATACCGTATCCGGTATTACAACCCGGGAAAAATTGCTGGTAAGTCCAAATCCATAACCTAACCAATCTGACATGGCACAAGGAAAAAGACTCAGAAAAAACAATGACCGCATCATCTTCGGTGTTTGCGGAGCCCTGGCCGAATATTTTGAAATGGACCCCACCATTGTGCGCATCCTCTTTGCCGTTTTCGGGCTGATGGCATTTACCGGGGTGATCGTTTACCTGGTCATGGCTTTGGTCATCCCCTCCCGCTAAAAAAAGAATCTTTACTTCTCAAAAAGGTTTGGGGATTATTTCCAACTAAGTATGATCCAAATGGGGGGGCAAGGTTTCCTTTCCGAAATGGTCATGTAGTTCCTTTCCAGGAGATCATATTACCTCAAGACCGTTTCATTGGGGCAGTTTTTTCAGGCTGATGAATCGCTCTGTCATTTCTTCGATCCCGAAATGCCATTCCCTGGCAATGTATTCGATGGTTTGCTTTCGGTAAATGAACACATGGGTGGGATCCCTCCGGTAAAACCACTTGCTGAAATCAATGGTATCCCGGTAAAGCAGCGTCATGATCAGCAACCTGCCGCCGGGCTTCAAAAGTTTTGAAAGCATATCCAGTTCCGATTGGGGATGATGAAAGTGCTCAAAAACCTCACAGCTTGCAATGTAATCATATAGTTTTTTCAGAAGCCGGGGTTCATCCTTAAAGAAAGAATCATATTGTTCGATTTGATAATTATTGTCCTGCAGCATTTTGGATATGACCGGGCCTGTGCCGCTACCAAAATCAAGGCCCTGCTGGGTAGGGCTTAAATTCTCAAGCACAAAATTGGTGATGGGTGCGGTAAAATTCTGATACCTGACATCATGGACATCGTTATTGTGCCTGAGGTATATGGCTTTTTCCTCTTCGGGCGACACATAGTGTTTCCTGTCCTTAACGATTGCCCGGCAACTGTTGCAATCATAGTACTGCTCGTCAATTTTAGCGGTAAGGGGGGTTTCACAAAGGGGACAATTCATGAGTATTCCTGCAACAATTTGGGAGATTATTAATTTACTTTATTAGGCACAAAATTAGCAAGATGCGGAAATATTTCCCTGCTTTTCGAAAAAACAAAATTACGGATTGAATACCTTCTTTCTTTCAATAAAGCATTCCCTGTTGCCAAAAGGAACTGCATGTTATGCAAAATATTGACACAATCCGGAAGCTGGGAATTGCTTCGCAGGTTCGAGGGACTTCCAGCTTGCACAGCAAACAGAAACTTCCGGATTTGATGCTCTTTTTCGGAACTTCCGGGTGACAGGGTTCACAATCTGACTTGCAATTTTTCTATTCTTTCAGAATCACGGCCGGGTTGATCCGCAAAATTTGCAGGGATTGAACCCAAACGGTCAGCAGGGTGGCGATAATAACCAGGGCCATGGGTATTGCCATGGATAAGAAGGAGGTATTGATACGCATGGCAAACTGGTTCAGCCAGTTTTCAAGCCAAAGGTAACTGAGTGGAAACACCAGCAGGGCGGCCACCATCAGTTGCCCCAGGTAACTTTTGAACAACAAAAAGAATATGCTTGCAAGGGAGCCGCCCAGGGACTTTCGGATGGCAATTTCCTTCTGTCTTTGCCTTGCCGTAAAGGCCGCAACCCCGGTAATGCCTAGCAGGGTAACGAGCAGGGCCAGGCCTGAGAACAAGCCAAAGATCATTCCAAATTTTCTCTCGTCTTCATTACGGGCTGCATAAAGCTCATCCACCCAGAAGCTATCCAGGGGGATATGGGGGAAAAAAGAAACAAACATTTCCCCGACCCGTTGCCGGCTTTCGTAGGTTCCTTCTCCGTGCAACCGAATGCTGATGAACCCGTTGTAATGTGAAGGTGCCATATATATCAGCGGCTCCATCATTTCTTTGGGCGACACATGATGCATGTCCGCCACCACACCGATTATATGGAAAGTGAATGGCCCCCGGAATATTCTTTTTCTGATGGCCTGACCGGGGGTATCTATGCCAAAGTTCCTTACAGCGGTTTCATTCAGGATCACTTTGGAAGAATCACTGCTGTAGTTTCCCGTAAACAATTCCCCTTCCAGCAGGTTGATGCCATAAACATCGAAATAATTGGTTTCGGCATAAAGCAGTTTCAGGTTCCTTGAATCTTCCGTATCCCTGCCTTCCAGGCGCAGCCCCCCGATATTATGTTCAGGCTGGTAGCCCGGCACCAAAGTCGAAAAGCCGATCTGCATAACTGAGGGCATGGTTTCCAGTTCATTTCTGAATGAATGATAGTTTAGCATGCTCAGTGAATCCGACATGACGGGCACTTTCAGCGCCAGAATATCCTGTGTCCTGAAACCTTTTTCCTGGGCTTTAATGTGATGGTATTGCCTGAAAATGGTAAGGCTGGAAAACATCAGGCCCAACGCCAGTGCATATTGCAGGGTGAGCATGATCCTGCGCACCCCTCCCCTTCCTTTGGGGCTGATATTTACCCCTTTGATCACCTGGCTGAGGTTGCTGCTTTTTAATGTGGTACCGGTATAAAACAAGGCGCTCAAAGTGCCAAAGGTAAAGGCAATGCCCATCACCAGGTAAATCCATCCGTGTTGCCAGACAGGGGCTATTGGAGGGACTCCGGTAAACTGCGCAAAAACAGGACTGGATAATTCAGTGATCAACAGGGCCACGAAAACAGCCATTAGATTGACAAGGGAGGATTCACATAGATACATCGTCCTTATTTGCGTCGGGCTTGCACCATTTAGCTTTCTGATGGCGGTTTCCCTGGTTCGGGTAAGCATGTTTATTGAAGAAAGGTTAAAATAA
Source organism: Bacteroidales bacterium (assembly GCA_007129255.1). Lineage (GTDB taxonomy): Bacteria > Bacteroidota > Bacteroidia > Bacteroidales > UBA7960 > PUML01. Next base: position 26,599 of record SKVW01000087.1, on the reverse strand, counting down.
TTGGCCCAGGCAATGATCAGGATAAACCATGAAATGATCCCCAGCATTCTGATGGCGGTATGACTCCCGTTGGGCTGCAACTCGTGGTGATAGTTTGAATGCAGGTGAATATCGCGCACGGGTTGCAATTCAATTTCCATATGGAAACGGTGTTGTTCAAATTCATGCGCATACACTTCATCCAGTATTTTTATTATCATGGCGTTAACTTCGTCAGGGTCTGCACCCTCTTTTATCCTCAGGTAGTTGTAAAACCCACTCATGAAATGGCCATTGCTGAATGCGTTGGGAAAAGCATCCCGCATAACTTCCATGGAAATAAACGCCTCCACCGGAAAGTGCGTATTATCCGGAACATCCCTGAAAACAGCCGACACTTCGAAGCTGTTCTCCGGGTTCAGATAAAGGCGTTGACCAAGGGGGTCTTCGTTTCCAAAATATTTTCGGGCCAGGCTCTCTGAAATAACCACCTGATCAGCCCGCTCCAGCGCCCCGGCTGCCTGCCCGTGTATAAGTTGCAAACCCAGCAGGTCTATCATTGCCGTTTCCCCCCAATAGAACCCCGCATCGTGGCTGTAATGATCGTTGTAAAGAAACAGGTTTTGTGTATTATGTGCCAGTCCAAGCAACTCGATTTGCGGCAACCGTTCGTTGAGAATGCTGCCAATAATGGGAGTAGCCGAAGCAAACCGGATGTGTTCACCGTTTTCAGTGGTTCTGGCGTAATTAAGCCGGTAGGTACGCTCACTATACGGCTGATAGTTATCAAAGTTGCTGTGAAAAAAAACGTAATGGGTGATAACAAGACAGGCGGCCAGGCCAACAGACAGTCCTCCGATGTTGATGAAATAAAAAGGAAGTTGCTTGCATATGTTGCGCCACGCAATTCGAAAGTAATACAATATCATGAAAAGATTATTTTATTACATATTGGTGCATGTGTAGCACGTATGATGCCAAACCAGGCTATTCTCTCATAATCAGGTTAAAGTAAATCATAACACTTTTATTTATGTCCTAAAACGTACAACAAGTGTCCGTTACAGGACATATACGGGTCTTCGCAGCGCGTGTTGAAAAAATTTTAACAACTGATCTAAATCAATATTGAAACATATGGATTGGAGAAGCTGTCAAGTATCCGGCAATCTAAGCATCCCCGGCAGGACGGATGCAGATAAAAAAGGGATCCCATCCAGAAGGTGAAACTGCTAACCACAATGCACGAATCACCGGCTTGCGCAGAAACTGGAAGCTTCCATTTTAGCTATTTCGACCCCGAAAACTGAAAACTGCTATACAGTTTCCATTACCAGGAACTTTCAGCTCCTAAAGGAACAGGAAGCTTCCAAAGCAGTTTTTGCTGAGGATAGTCCTCTCTGGAAAAAAACAGGAATGCATGGGGTATAACACACCGGCACACAGTCCTGTCAGGAAAAAAATTCAACCAGTTATACCTGGCAGAAAGAATGATAAATTTTTTTATCAGTCCAGAATTTCAGTTTCTACACTTACTATTTCAAAAACGACATCCAGATGTTCCAAAGAACCTCCTCTGCCTGCCGTAATTGCAAAATAAATGTCGGAATCGTCCTGAGATATTTTAGCAAGCAAATATTCACTCAAATTCCGGTTAAATGCATTATAATCCCAACCCCCTCTGTGGCCAATGTGATCCAGTTTCTCTTTGTTATAATAACTGATAAAACCTTTGCCATCGATTTCAATGGAAAGCGGGTCTCTTGTTTGAAAAATAATGGTACCCCCATTATCATTAATGGTTTTCTGGTAATACCGCATAATTTCCAGGGGAGAGCGGCCTTCAGGAGCACTGTAAAACTGACGCCATATTGAACCTGCGATGGTCCTGACGGTAGAATCATTTTCTACTAAATAGTATTCTTCAAACCCTATTTGATCATCAAAAACAGCATCACGGTCAGCAAAAACCGGCAGTATCTCACTGAAGTCACGTCCATCGGTAGCTGCTTGCTCTGTTGTTGCTGTTTCTGTCTGCCTGTTTCTTTCTGCTGCATCTCTTGCTGCTCTTGCCGCCCCCACAGGATCATCCACCTTTACGGTTACACCGCATCCGCTAAATACCAGTAAAATGCCCATAACAAGGGCTGAAAAAGTTAACCTCAGTTGTTTTTTCACAGTTTAATCTCCTTTAATTGGTTTTTGAATGGAACATTTGTTTTGGGTAATCGCTAACTTTATTTTGTGGGATGTTTGAATCCCCATCATTCAGGAGGCATTTTAAAGATTTGGTTTAATGTTTCCACCCGCAAATTGACATTCTATCTAAAAACAACTGCGACCAATCCTGTTTTTTTGCCAAACATAAAAAATTATTTAAACATACTATGTTTTTTATATGAATATTTTTAATGGGATATTTTTATAATTATATGGATTGTTGTTTTAATTTTCCGGTAAGCTGGAAATGGCTGGGCAGGTTCAAGGAACTTCCAACTCGCGGAGCAACGGGAAGCTTACGGATTGGTTGGCCTTTTTCGGAACCTTTGGGGTTAATCGATCTTTTTCCGGAAGTTGTAAACTGCGTTGCAGGTCACCAACTCCAAAAACATTCACCCCACATAATAACAAATTTCTTTTCTTTAATGCATTTCACCGGGTAAAAAATATTCTTTACTTTTGCAATACAACAACTATCTAAATAACAATATTGGTTAATTAAGCATGGGCACATTATCCGACAGCATTGCCAAAAGGTATGACGGTCTTTCAAAGGCCGATTGTTGTCTTTCATGCGGAGGGGCCTTTCCCCTGGCCGAAATCCGCTCCGGTGATGTTTGTGTTGACCTTGGCTGCGGCAAAGGCCTCGACCTACTGCGCATGGCCACCCTGGCCGGTCCCAAAGGCTTCGCTTACGGTGTGGACATTTCCACCGGCATGATGGAAACCGCCTGGCAAAATGCAAAAAAACTCAACCTGGAAAACGTGGATTTTGTCCGTAGCGAGCTGGAAAACATTCAACTGGAAGACGACCTGGCCAATGTGGTGATCTCCAACTGCACCATCAACCATTCTTTGGATCAGGCAAAAGTGTGGCAGGAAGTGGGACGCATCCTCAAAAAAGGAGGACATTTTGTGGTAAGTGATATTTACTCCATTAAACCTGTGCCGGCCCAATACCGAAGCAACCCCGACATGGTGGCCGAGTGCTGGGCGGGGGCAGAAGTAAAGGAAAAATATTTGCAAAACCTCATAGATGCAGGATTTGAAAAGATAGAGATCCTGGAAGAATCCAGGCCTTATCAAAAAGGAAAAATAGAAGTAGCAAGTTTTACCATTAAAGGAATAAAAAAATAGCGATATGAAAACCCTGACCAAAAAAGACAAAAAACAGGAAAAGAATCATAAGACCAAACAGGCACAGTGCTGTGCAAAAATCTCCGTCAATCAGGTTGGTTGCCACGATTAAGGTAGGGCAAACCGAGACTTCTGCTGGCCGCTTTCATCCTTTTTTATTATTGAACCATGCAATTTTCCGCTTTCAATATTATTTCGGAAGTGAAAGGCAAGGATGTCTTTTACATTGTCAATCTGCTTTCGGGTGGGGCCGACCTGCTTTCCCGCAATGAGTTGAAAATGCTGCATGCCGGCGGGGGCAGCTTACGCGGGACTTTTGCCGAAAAAGGCTACCTTTCCGATCCCGAACGCGAAAAACAGGAGTTTCAGCTCAGGTACATTGACTTCCTGGAAAGCATGGAGACTGAAGAGGTGCAGGTGTTCTTTGCCCCCACCTACCAGTGCAATTTCAACTGCAGCTATTGCTACCAGGCCGAATACCCGGCCGAAGAAAAAAAATGGGGTGCAGATACTATTGCGGCTTTTTTCCGTTTTCTGGAAACAGAGTTGGGCCACAGAAAAAAGTATGTGACCCTTTTCGGGGGAGAACCCTTTTTAGGGGGCTCAGCCCATCTCGAATCCATGGCGCTGTTCATTGAAGAAACACACAGGCGGGGATTGGATCTGGCGGCCGTAACCAACGGCTACCACCTGGACGAATACCTGGAAGTCCTCTCCCGGGCCAATGTAAGGGAGATCCAGATTACCCTTGATGGTACGGAAGGTCTGCACAACCAACGCCGCCCGCATAAAAGCGGAAAGCCAACCTTTAACAGGATCGTTAATAACATCGATGCCTGCCTGGCCCTGAACATCCCGGTAAATTTAAGGATGGTGGTGGACAAGGAAAACCTGAAGGATTTGCCGGAGCTGGCCCGCTTTGCCATCGAAAAAGGATGGACCACCCAGCCCCACTTTAAAACCCAGCTGGGCAGGAACTACGAATTACACCAATGCCAAAGCGGACGCAGCAGGCTTTATTCCCGGCTCGAAATGCACCAGGCTCTTTACGAATTGCTGAAAGCCCATCCTGAACTGATGGAGTTTCACAAACCCGCTTTCTCAGTTAGCCGTTTTCTGGCCGAAAACGGCCGCCTGCCCGACCCATTGTTTGATGCCTGCCCAGCATGCAAATCCGAATGGGCCCTGGATTTCACAGGAAAGGTCTATTCCTGCACGGCCACGGTAGGCAAGCCAGGTGAAGCCCTTGGCACTTTTTATCCTGATATTGACCTGAACCGCGAGGCCATTGCCCAATGGCAAAAACGAAACCTGACCACCATTCCTGAGTGCCTGTCCTGCAATCTGCAACTGGCCTGCGGGGGAGGTTGCGGTTCGGTGGCCAAAAACCGCAACCACAACAACCTCTTCTCTCCCGATTGCCGGCCCGTGAAAGAACTGCTGGAAATGGGCATGGACCTGTATATATCAGAATAGCAAACCGGAAACTTCAAGCTTCTTTTCAGGAAGCTGAAAACTGATTCCCAGATTTCCGTTTAGAGGAACTTCCAGCTCCCGAAGTAACTGGAAGCTTCCATGGGGCCATATCTTAAGGAAGCTGGTAAACTGATCTGCAGGTTTCCAGTTCCACGAAAAAACAACTTATCTTATCAGGGTGTTGGTAATTACAACCCAAATTTCTGCTTCCTAAAAATTTTATCAACAAAACGCTAAAAACTTTTTTCAAACGAGCGGATTCCTTTCCGGGGATTTTATAATTTTGCTTTTGGTTATGGTTCTGATTGTATCCTTCCGGATGCAACAGATGAAAAGGGAATCAGGTGAGAATCCTGGACAGTTCCCGCTGCTGTAAGCTCCTTTAAAGGTTTGTTTATCACTGCAATGCCACTGCCCGGAATTCCGGGTGGGAAGGCGATAAACAAGGAGTAAGTCAGAAGACCTGCCATTTCCAGCTGATTTGTAGCTTTCGGGAAAAAAGCGAAGAAAAACGGATGCATTTCTTTTTCTCTTTCTGGTTTTTCTCCCTTCGTTACAAGTGATTGAATGAATCGTTTGTAAAACCTGTCCTGGCAAAAAATGCCGGGAAAAACCAATATGATGCGCAACTGTTTGGTCATGATGGGGTTTGTTTTATTCTTTGGCGGAAATGTTTTTGCCCATGCCCCTGCAGACACCCTTATCACCCTTGAGGAATTCGATATCAGCGCTCCCCGTTACCGGGAGCTAAGCACGGGCTTTTCCACGCGCAGAATAGACACAATGGCCCTGAAGGAACTTTCTCACCACGACCTTTCCTTTTTGCTCAACCGCCATTCGGGAATGTTCATCAAAAGCTACGGTCCCGGGGTATTGGCTACCACTTCCATGAGAGGCGGTTCGGCCGGGCAAACAGCCATACTTTGGAACGGCATCAGCCTGCAAAATCCCATGCATAACCAGAGCGACCTGGCGTTGCTGCCGGTATTTTTTGCCGATGAGGTAAGTATACAATATGGAGGTGGCAGTGCCCTCTGGGGCAGCGGGGCCATGGGCGGTACGGTATCTTTTAACAATGAGCGGCTTATTGATGAGGGTTTGCAGATGCAGGCCGGACTCATCACTTCCGGTATTGGGGAATTTACACAAACCTTGCGGGCTCAGTGGGCAGGGGAAAACTTTTCTACCCGGCTAAGGTTGCTTCACCGGGATTCTGAAAACCGCTACCGGTTTATCAATACTTCTCTTGAGGGCCGGCCGGAAATGACCCAGGAGCATGCCGCCCTTGACCAATGGGGGTTGCTGCATGAAATGTTTTTCCGTTTTGGCAACCGTCACCTGCTGGATTTACGCTGGTGGTACCAGGAAAATGCCCGCAACATCCCTCCTGCCCTGCAGCAAACCCATACCGGAGCCCGGCAGGAAGACGAAGCCCTGCGCATTTCGGCACAATGGCAATCCAATTTCAACCGAACGGTTTTTTTCTGGAGGGGCGCTTTACTGGAAGAAAAATTATTATACCGGTACAGCCTGAACCAGGACAGCCTGAACCAGGACAGCCGCAGCCGCTCCGGCAGCATCATACAGGAAGTGGAAGCAAGATGGCAGTTACCGGCCTCTTTGCTGTTCACAGCAGGTGCAAACTTTGAAGGAGTCAGGGCCCGGTCCGATGAATATGCCCAAAGCCAATCCCGCAATACCCTGGCATTATTTGCTTCTGCCAGATGGGAACCCCTGCCCGGGAAGCTGCAGCTGAAGCTGAACGGCAGACAGGCCTTCCAGGAAAATCAGGACATCCCTTTCGCCCCCTCTATCGGGGTATCATGGAAAGCCCTGTCGAGCATCATTCTTAAAGCCAATACAGGAAGGAACTACCGCCTGCCTTCCCTTAACGACCTTTACTGGGTACCCGGCGGTAACCCCGAACTTAAACCTGAAGACGGTTGGAGCCAGGACTTTTCTTTTAATTATGAACATCCCCGACAAAAGACATCCGCTGCTACCCAAAATCACGACAACCGGTTTTTACCTGTAAAATCGGCTAGCATAACGGCTTTCCACCGCCAAATCTCTGACTGGATCATCTGGCTGCCCCGCAACGGCGGAATGGTGTGGACCCCGGAAAACGTGATGCAGGTCAGAAGTTACGGTTTGGAATCCATGGTGGAAGGTAGCTGGAGCATGGATGACTTCAGCCTGCAATACAGCCTGTGGTGGGACCATATCATTTCAAAAAACACAAAAGCCAAAAGCCCCAACGATGCATCGGAAGGGAAACAACTGATCTATGTTCCCCGCAACAAGGCCGGGATAAACCTGCGCATAACACTCAACCGGTTTTCTCTTTATTACCATCATCAGCATACCGGCAAGCGCTATACTTCCTCGGACAACAGCAACTGGCTGGAACCTTATTTCACAGGGGATGCAGGAATTAACTGGAACACCGGATTTCACAACCGCCACGGGCTGAACCTGTTTGCCAATGTGGTAAACATTTGGAACCGTCAATACCAGGAAATGGCAGGCAGGCCCATGCCCCTGCGCTTTTTCCAGGCCGGAATCAATTTTGAATTCAATTCTATAAATCCATAAAATCTATCCAAAACATGAAAAAATACACCACAGAATTCCCCGGGCGATTAATGCACAGTTTCAGCCTGCCGGTTTTGATAGCGAGCCTGTTTTTGCTTTTTTCCTGTGCAAAAGATGAAGCCGAACCCGAAAACGATTTTCCAGAAATAAAAAAAGGAGAAGGGGTTTTCATTGTTAATGAAGGCAACTTTCAATGGGGGAATTCCTCTTTAAGTTTTTACCACCGTGAAAGCAACACTATGTATAACGGCTTGTTCAAAAAAGCCAACGGAGAAGACCTTGGAGATATATTTCAATCGATGCACATTCACCAGGATCATGCATACCTGGTATTGAACAATTCAGGAAAAATCGAAGTGATTGACCCTGAAAGCTGTTTGCGAACAGGAACCATCAGCGGACTTGTTTCCCCGCGTTATTTTTTACCTGTCAATGATCAGGAAGCATATGTAAGTGATCTTTACGGCAATCACCTGGCTATAGTAGATTTGGAAAAGCAGGAAGTTAGCGGTGAAATCCCCATAAACGGATGGTCAGAGGCTTTGCTGTTGGCAGGAAACAAGGTGCTGGCAACCGGCATGGAGTCCGGGTACGTTTATGTGATTGACCCTGCCAACCATTCCCTTACCGATAGCATCCATGCGGGTCCAGGTCCCTCCGCCATGGTCAAAGACAAAAACGGGCATGTGTGGGTTCTTTGTGGCGGGATGTACGATGTCGAGGAAGAACCCCTTTTGCTGCAACTGGATGTGGAATCTCTGGAAGTGTTGCAAACCATCGCCCTGCCTGGAGACCAAACGCTTTATTCCCGCCTGAGCGTCAGCCCGGATGGAAAAACCCTGTATTTTTCAGGGCAGGGAATTTATGCTTTTTCTATTAACGGGAGTTCACCCGAACCCGAAATCCTTATTTCCCCTGAAGGGCAGGTTTTTTACGGGTTGAAAGCGGACCCCCATACCGGAGAGATCTTCGTGTCGGATGCGGTGGATTTTGTGCAAAAGGGCAAAGTGATGCGCTATACCCCTGAAGGCTCACTCATCGACCATATGGAAGCAATGATCATCCCCGGAGATTTTATTTTTTACTAGGTCTTTGCGGCCCTATTGAAACAGGGTTATTGGCTTCCTTAGGTTTTTTGTTAATTTTGCGTTGTTTAAAAAAAATTCTATGAGAAGCTATAAATGGTTTCTGCCCCTGTTTTTTTTGGTTTGCTTTTCTGCTTGCGTTGACGATGAGATATGCGAAGAAGCCACGGCCAATCCGCTGCGCATTGGGTTTTACGCTCCGGGGGAATTAGAACCTGTGCAAAGGCCCATCGACAGCCTCACCGTTTTCGGTGTGGGGCGGCCGGACTCCATGATCTACGACAATGCCTACTCGGTTTTCCTGGCCGAATTGCCATTGAATCCCAACCGCGATACCACGGCGTTTGTTCTGGAATTTCCTTTGCAAACCGACACCCTGATGGTAGTTTATCAACGCGAGCTGAACCTGATCTCCGTTGAGTGCGGCTTTGCCATGTTTTTTGAACTGGAAGAGATCCAAAACACTGAAAACTTTATAACCTCGACCACTATATCCATTAGTGAAGTAACCAACACCTTTGATGAACACATACAGATACTTGTTCCTGCACCTCCTCCTCCTGATATTGAGTAGTGCTGCTTTTGCCGGCGAAAACGACACTGTCTTCCGGCCTTCGGCAAGGATCGGTGTGGATTTTTCGGGGGTACCCCGAAATTTAATCGAACCGGAAACCCGCACCGGGGAAGTGTCGGTAGATTATGAATGGAGAAAAAACTGGTTTGCGGCCATCGAAGCCGGAGGAGCTTCCATAGAAGTAGACCAGCCTACTCATGATTATCAATCCAGTGGGTATTTTTTCCGCATTGGTGTCGATTTTAATATTCTCGGGCAGCATGGTCCGGATCATCTCGACCTGGTTTTGCTTTCGGCCAGGTACGGTTACGGTACACTGGATCATTATGCCTCCAGGGCGATCATTACCGACCCTTATTGGGGAGATTACGAAACTGCTTTCCCCGAGGAAACATTTAACGCCCATTGGCTGGAAGTTGGCGGGGGAGTGAAAACACAAATCTGGAGGAACTTTTTCCTCGGTTGGTCTCTTCGTACCCGTTTGCTGGTTTCTCAAACCAGTGATCCGGCAATGGATCCATACTTCATCAGCGGTTTTGGAAAAAACAGGGATGGGAACTTTTCGGTCATGATCCATTATTCTCTTTACTACCGGTTTGGGTTTTAAGGAAAAGCAGATCTCCCCCGTACAATAAGCCCATAGGTTTCACGTTTTTTATGTACAAACCCATTGGGTGTTTCCACCTACCAATTAATTTGAGGAATATCGTATTTTTGGACGAATCGATCAGCGGATGGAAAATTTTTTATCTTTACATCTTTCTATTTAAATAACTTACTTTCTTAACTGATTATTAAGAAAACCCTCAAAGGATATGGATTTTCCCGGAGCAAAAGAATTCGTCATCAACAAGCTTGAGAAAGAGCTTAAGCCCACCCTCTACTATCATAATTTTCAGCATACCCTGGATGTGGTTAATTCTGTGGCAACCCTTGCCACCATGGAGCGGGTCAATGGAGAAGAGTTAATGATACTGCGTACGGCTGCCTTATATCACGACACGGGTTTTTTGTGGCAATATGATAATAACGAAGCCATTGCCTGTGATTTTGCCCGGGTTACCCTTCCGGGTTTCGGATACGATAAATCGAGCATTGAAAAGGTAACCCGTCTGATTTTAGAAACCAAGGTGCCCCAGCATCCAACATCACTGCTCTCACAAATTATTTGTGATGCCGACCTGGATTACATCGGACGGGAAGATTTTTTCATTACTGCCCTGAGGTTACACCGTGAGTGGAGTGAAAACAGCGCCAGGAAAATTACCTTTAAGGAATGGTATCTCAACCAGTTGAATTTCGTAAAACAGCATGAATATTTTACCTTTTCGGCCAAAAGCCTCCGGAATATTCGAAAGAAAAAGAATCTCGCACAAATCCGCGAGTTGCTTAATTTATTGGAAACTTCTGTAAACAACAAAAAAAAGCCAATATATTCAATGTAAACTTGGATTTTAACAACATATTTTTGTAATTTGGTCCTATCATTATTTACCGCCCCTTAACGTAATTTTTAACAAACTTTTCTGCTCATGGAACCCGAAAAAAAGAACGTTATCCTGGTTGCCACCGATTTTACCCATGCCGGGGACAATGCCATCGACAACGCAGCTGTATTGACCCGGGCCATAAACGGCAAACTGGTTTTACTTCACGTTATCAACAACAAAACACGGAAGTCACTTAAAAAAAATAACAAAAGCCCGGATTACGTTGATGCAAAGCTCAAAGAAATTACCGATCATCTGAAAAGAAAACATGCCATTGAAACCGATTGTGTTTCTGAACCCGGCAATATTTTCTCGGGCATTGCCAAAGCTGCAAAGGAAACAGATGCTTTATACCTGTTTTTTGGTACCCATGGGAAAAAAGGCATCCAATATCTGATAGGCAGTTATGCCCTGAAGGTGATAAAGAGATCTCCCGCCCCTGTTTTTGTGGTGCAAAAACCTGCCGACAACGTCGATTTTAAAAACATTATTTATCCCCTGGACGATGAGCTGGGCTCAAAACAAAAAGTGAAGTGGGCCATCAATATGAATGAAGGGGTCGGAACAGCCTTTCACATTTTTGTTTATAATCCCAATGACAAGGATACCCGCAACAAACTAAAGGCCGACCTCAGGCAGGTGACCCAAATCATGGATCACCACAAAGTAAAATACACCATCACTTACGCTGAACCCAAAGGCAACTTTGGCCGACAGATTATCAATTATGCCAAAGAAAAGAATGCCGATGCCATGATGATATCCACCGATCCCGAAAACCTTATCTGGAATCCATTTGGCACCATAGATGAAATGGTGATCTACAACAAGGAAAAAATCCCGGTCATGTGCATCAATGTCAAAGACCTTAACCGTGTGATCGGCGGGCCGTAAATCCCTGGCGGAAATATTTTATTCATACCTTTAAAAGCCGGTTTCTACCGGCTTTTTTTATAATTTTACGGGCCTGCAATGCATTGAATGCTCATCCCTGAAAAAGACAATTTATGGACCTGAAACAAGCCCGGGAAAGAATAAACGAGCTGACCCAAAAGATCAATCATCACGATTATCTTTATTACGTCAGAGCACAGCCCGAGATCAGCGATTACGATTACGACATGCTGATGAAAGAATTGTTCAGCCTGGAAAAGGAATTCCCTGAGCTTAAAGCGCCTTCCTCTCCCACTCAGCGTGTAGGCGGGCAGGTAACCAAAAGGTTTCCTTCGGTAAAGCATAAATATCCCATGCTCTCTCTTGACAATACCTACAGCAAAGAGGAGCTGGCGGATTTTGACAAGCGGGTAAGCAAAGGCCTTCAGGAGGATTATGAATATATTTGCGAATTGAAGTTCGATGGGGTAGCTATTGGCATAACCTATGAAAATGGCGAGCTTTCGCGGGCCGTGACACGGGGTGATGGGGTGCAGGGAGACGAGGTGACCACCAATGTTAAAACCATTCGCAGCCTGCCTTTGAAAGTTGAAAACAACCAACTGCCATTGCAGTTTGAAGTCCGGGGAGAAATTTACATGCCCCACCGCAGTTTTCTGAATTTAAACGAAGAAAAGCAGAAAAAAGAAGAATCCCCTTTTGCCAATCCCCGGAATGCGGCAGCCGGCAGCCTGAAGCTGCAGGATTCGGCCCTGGTGGCCAAAAGGAACCTGGATTGCTTCGTTTTTGGACTGTTAAGTGAAGAGATTTTTTTTGCCTCGCACTGGGAAAGCCTGGAAGCAGCTAAAAAATGGGGATTTAAAGTAAATTCAATGACCAGGAAGTGTAAAAACATGGATGAAGTTTTTGCATTTATTGAATCCTGCGACAAAAAAAGGAAAGAACTGCCATTCGATATTGACGGGGTGGTGATCAAGGTAAACAGTTACCGCCAGCAGGAAAAGCTTGGCTACACCAGCAAGTTTCCCCGATGGGCCATCTCTTATAAATTCAAAGCCGAGCGGGCCGCCACTTACCTGGAGGATGTGGTTTACCAGGTTGGTCGCACCGGTGCGGTTACTCCGGTTGCCGTTTTAAAACCGGTGCATGTCGCAGGCAGCACCGTAAAAAGGGCTTCTCTCTATAATGCAGACAAAATGAACGAGCTGAACCTGCACTACCAGGACCTGGTATTCGTGGAAAAGGGAGGAGATATTATTCCAAAAATTGTTGGAGTGGATGAAGACCAGCGCAAGGAGGGAGCAAAAAAGGTCGGATTTGCCCGGGAATGCCCCGAATGTGGCTCCGGGCTGGAGCGTAAAGAAGGAGAAGCAGTGCATTATTGTACCAATACCGACCACTGCCCTCCCCAGCTGCAGGGCAAAATAGAACACTTTATCAGCCGCAGGGCCATGAATATTGAAAGCCTCGGAGAAGGAAGGATCCGGTTATTGATTGACAACCACCGCATCGAAAACATTGCAGATCTTTATGATCTTAAGTTTGACGACCTTATCGGCCTGGAGAAAACCTTTACAGACCCCCTGACCCAGAAAACCCGCAAGGTGAGCTTCCGTGAAAAAACGGTCCAAAACATTCTTGAGGCGATTGAAAACTCACGTAAAGTACCTTTTGAGCGTGTGTTATATGCCATAGGCATCCGCCACCTGGGGGAAACCACAGCCAAAAAGCTGGCCGCGCATTTTGAAAATATTGACAACCTCGCCAATGCAAGCTTTGAAGACCTCATTGCAGTGAATGATGTGGGTGAAAAAATGGCCCAAAGCATCCTGGATTATTTCGAGAACCCCAAAAACCGGGAGATACTGGAACGTCTGAAAAAGGCCGGGTTAAATTTCGCCAAAGAAAAAACGGAAGAAGAATCCAAAAGTCAGGAACTACAAGACAAGACTCTGGTGGTATCGGGTGTTTTCACCAAATATTCCCGGGATGAGATCAAAGGGTTGATTGAATCCCATGGTGGAAAAGTTACGGGATCCGTTTCGTCCAATACCGATTACCTTGTGGCAGGAGAAAACATGGGCCCCAAAAAAAGAAAGCAGGCGGAGGATTTGAACGTAACGATCATTTCAGAGGAAGATCTGGAAAAGATGCTCGCTGGATGACCCCGTCCACGATGGTGAGCTTACGATCGGCCATATCGGCCAGTTCATTGTTGTGGGTAACGATCACAAAGGTCTGACCAATTTTGTCTCTGAGGGAGAAAAAAAGTTTGTGCAACTCCTCTGAGGTTTTAGAGTCCAGGTTTCCGCTGGGCTCATCGGCCAGCACCACGGCAGGATCGTTGACCAAAGCCCTTGCAACGGCCACCCTTTGCTGCTCCCCTCCGCTGAGTTCCGAAGGCTTATGCTCCAGGCGGTCGCCCAGGTTGAGCAGGTCCAGTAACTCTTTACCTTTATCAAATGCCTCATTGCGCCCTATTTTGGCAATAAATGCAGGAATGCAAACATTTTCCAGGGCAGTGAACTCCGGCAACAGATGGTGAAATTGAAACACAAAGCCAATATTGCGGTTGCGAAATTCGGAAAGTTGCTTGTCTTTTAACCCGGAAATCTTTTCATTGTTGATGGTCACCTGCCCCTGATCGAAACGGTCGAGGGTTCCGAGGATATGCAGCAGGGTGGTTTTGCCAGCACCTGAGGCACCCACAATGGATACGATCTCTCCCTTTTTGATTTCCAGGCTGATACCCTTCAGTACTTTCAGCGAACCATAGGACTTGTGGATATTCTCGGCAATAATCATAAATGGTATTTTTCTTCAGGGCTAAAAACAGCCGATCTTATTTAGGTTTTGCAAAGATAAAACTATCCGGTAAAACCTTAATACAGAAAATTCAGTCCGATATATAGCCCGCTGTCTCCGTCCTGTTTGCGCAAAGCCTGCCCGTAATCAAGGGCTACCACGAAATTTTTGTTCAACACCACGCGCAATCCGGCACCCATGGCCCAGTGAACAGATTCATCCTTTGGATCAAACGGAAGGTTTTCATGCTCCACAGGATGTCTTTGCAATACCCTGGCCCCATCAACAAAGCCATTCAAAGAAAGGTAGACATCCTGGCGGGCAATTTCCCTTCTGAAGAATTTATAACGTAGTTCAAAATTTCCGTAAGCAATGCCATCGCCCTGGATGCGATTACGCCTGACCCCCCTGACGGTTTTATTGCCTCCAAAGCCATCGTAGGTCTTGAAAGAGTTGTAAATAAAAGGAAGCATATAGAACGGCATTTCACCAGAAAGCTTACCCTGGTAGCCAAGCCGGTTGGCCAGCGAGAGCACTTCGGGCACCAGGGTAAAATAATGCCGGTGAATGGCCACCAGCTGGGTATAGGCATAATCACCGTTGCCCAAAAAACCCGGGGCAATGCTAAGGAAAGCTTCATTCCAGGTGCCCCGCATGGGGTTGGGTTCATTATCACGGGTATCATGGATCAGGCCTGCTTTGAAAAAAGTTGTTTGTCCGCCTTCGCTCAAATCCCCGGGTATCAAACCCATTTCCACGTATTCTTCATAAATGCCCGGCACATCTGGAAGCTGATCATCTTCCCTTAACCCTTCATTTAGTTGTTCAACATTTACAGGGCCGGTTTGCACTCCAAAAAAGCCAATGCCTCCGATCCATTTCCAGTGGTCATGATAAAACCGCCTTTGAACATCCGCAGTAATGCGCAAAAGCTTGCGTTCATGCCGGTAATACATCCTGGAAACATAATCGGGATGATCAGTATCTTCGAAATACTGATAATAAGGAGCTTCATACCCGTTGAAGCCATAAAAATCAAGGGCCTGCTCGGTAAGGTACATCAGGTCGATGGTGGTCCGGGTATTGGGAATAAGGGTGCGGGAATCGAAAAAAAGGTTGTTCAATCCGTTTCCTTTGGTGGTACGTGACCATTCCAGGTAAACAGAATGGTGATAATAAGGATAGGTTTTCCCATCCCCGTAATAAAAAAAGTTTGCCAGTCCTCCATACCGGAATCCTTCGTCAGTATTATAGGCCACAGCAGGCAATGCACCAAAAGTCCATCCTGTTTTTACCTGGCTGTCAACTCTCAGGGTATCGGCGTCCCGGGTTTCAGCAAAAAGGTTTCCGTCTGTTGGAAATATATTGAGGATAATTATCAGCGAAAAAAGAGATCTCAAATTAAACCAATTTCCCATGAAATAAAATTTTTGAATTCGTTTGCCGGGATTGTATGAATCACCTCGTTTTCTTTTGCAAAATAACCTTATTTTTGATTATCTTTTCACTTTCAGGAGAAATAGTTTTATCATTGCAAGGAGCCGGTCGGTCATTCTGCAATTTTTTCCTGGAAAGAAGCAATAAAAATCAAAATGAACCCATGGCCAAAAAAATCCTTAAATTTCTGATGGGGCTGATAATCTTTTTAATATTGGTAATTGGGGGGTTGATCCTGTTTGCCACCTTAACCCGGTACAGTCCTGAGGAAAAAACCCTGATCCTTCACATTGACCAACCCACGGTTTTCAGCGACACAGCCCAAATAAGCGTTTTGACCTGGAATATTGGCTACGCTGGCCTTGGCGATGACATGGACTTTTTTTATGATGGGGGAAAAAGCATGCGCACTTCCCGGGAGCGAACCCTTGAAAATCACCGGGCCATTTTAGATTTTATCAGGAAAAACGGCCATAAGAATTTTCTTTTCCTGCAGGAAGTGGATAAGGAATCCAAAAGGTCTTACCGGATAAATACCCTTGACAGTTTGCAGCAACTAATGCCGGATACCTGGCATGCTTACGGAAAAAATTATGATGTGCGTTTTGTACCGGTGCCTTTTTATGCCCCCATGGGCAAGGTGAATTCTGGCATTGTCAGCAGCAGCCATGCAGCGCCCATTACCTCGGAACGTTTCAGTTTTCCGGGAAGTTACCCCTGGCCCTCCAACCTCTTTAACCTGCAGCGCTGCTTTTTGCTGAACCGTTACCCGGTAGATAACGGCAGGGAGCTGGTAGTGATCAACACCCACAATTCAGCTTTTGATGATGGCAACCTGCGGATAAAACAATTGAATTACCTGGGAAATATTCTTGAAAAGGAGTACGAAAAAGGCAATTACGTAATTGCCGGGGGTGACTGGAATATGTGCCCCCCGGATTTCGAACCGGAATTCTTTTTCAACCGCTTCGACACAATGGACCTGATGCATATTCCCAAAGACTTTTTACCGGAATGGCAATGGGTTTATGATGCCACGGTCCCCACCAATCGCCGTTTACAAACCCCTTATGACCCGGCAACCACATTAACCACACTGATCGACTTTTTCCTGATCTCTCCCAATATCAAAACCCTGGAGGTCAGGGGAGAACATCTGGATTTCAAACACAGCGACCATAACCCGGTACTGGCAAGATTTCAATTGCTGGGCGATCGCACCATAAAACCAACCGAGTATATTGGAAGATAAACCTGAAAATTAGATTACAACATGCCTGAACAAAGTACAAAACCCGGCCCATTTATTTCAAGTTTGATCAACGCATCCGTTGGAAACAGCAAAAACTTCAGGACTGCCTTCTGGGGTCAGGCCATTATAGGTTTCCTTTATTCTTTCGGGTATTTCGACTTTTGGTTGGTTGGGCTCATCATCGGGTATATACTTCCCATTATATGGGTTATATGTACCTACCGGCTTCTAAAAATTAAATCTTTAGAAAATGAGAGTATTCCATTTCCAAGGTGGATGAAAAAGGATCCCGGCAATGCACTGGTTATTTTTATTGATATCTTTTTTCTGACTTTTATCTGGTATGTTATCCTTTCGGGCTTGTATAACCCGGTTTGGATCAAAGTGGTATTTACCATGGCTTTTCCCCTGCTTACACTGGCCATGCTTCGTAATATTTTTTTATTTACCCCGGCAGAGAAGGAAAAAGATTCCGGGGAATGAAAAGTCATCGGGTATAATTTGCGGAATTGATTTTACTTAAAAGGAAGTTTTGTTCAGAGAGGATGGCTTAAAAAATCGGTTCCTCATCCGGTCAAAATTTCTTTTTACAAATATTGGCTTTTAATCAGGATTTTCCCGAATTTTGTCAAAACAATTCAAAAATTAAAATACTTAAATATGAAAACGGAAGACATTTTTAACCGCTTCTGGCTTCCCTATTCCACGCAAAATCCGTCTGCAAAACGGATCCATGATCTTTTTGAAGAAGAAGGCGAAAAGGTGGTGCATGATCACATTGCCTTGCGCACTTTCAACGATCCAAGGGTTAACATTGATGTGGTGGCAAGGATATTTACCGACAATGGTTATGAAGCCAAAGGGGAATATGATTTCAAAGCCAAAAAAGTTTTCGGCCGGCATTTTGAACACAAAACCGATCCCAACGCACCCAAGGCTTTCATCAGTGAGTTACTGCTTGAGCAGTTCAGTGATGACCTGCAAAAAATAGTCAGGGAAAAACTGGACAGTCTTCCCGATGAAACTTACAAAAGTCCCGAGATGGTTTATAGTGGCAGCCTTTGGGGCAAAATCCCCTTTGGGGTTTATGAAAAACTCCGGCAGGAAAGTGAGTACGCAGCCTGGACCCTTGTATACGGATACCGGGCCAACCACTTTGCCATTAAGGTAAACGAATTGAAAAATTTTGAAAGCCTGCAGGAAGTCAATGCTTTTGTGAAAAAGCACGGATACCTCATGAACAATGCCTCAGGAAGTGAAATATACGGGGCATCCGAAGAGCTGCTGGAACAATCGGCCACTAAGGCAGAAATCATTCCTTTCGGTTTTTCTGACGGGGATTTTGAAATCCCATCCTGCTTTTATGAGTTTACGCGCCGTTATGCGGATAAAGACGGAAAATTGTATAGCGGATTTAAGGCTGCCAATGCCGATAAAATTTTTGAAAGCACCAATTATTATCGCAAACACGACGCCAAGTAGCCAATGCCGTTCTCCTGTTTATAATTTCAGTTTTTTCGCGGATCCATGCAAAAACCCGTTACTTTAATCCCTTTTGAATCCCTGGCATCAGAAATTAAGGGCGATCTGTTTTATGACAAGAGCTGGTGTTTGATGTATGCTACCGATGCTTCGGTTTATAGGGAGGTGCCTTCGGGAGTATGCCGTCCTGCGGATACCAGGGATATGAAAAAGGTACTGGCTTTTTGTCGTGAACACAAACTGCCCATAATACCGCGCACTGCCGGGACCTCCTTGGCAGGGCAGGTGGTCGGACATGGCCTGGTGGTTGATTTTTCCAGGTACATGAACCAGATCCTGGAGTTCAATCCGGAAGAAAATTGGATACGGGTACAACCTGGGGTCATTCTGGACGAGCTCAATGCTTTTCTGAAGCCCCATGGATTGTTTTTTGGCCCGGAAACCTCCACATCCAACCGATGTATGATCGGGGGCATGGTGGCCAACAACGCTTGTGGTGCGCATTCCCTTGTTTATGGCAGTACCCGAGATCACACCCTGGAAATTGAGGCACTGCTGACAGACGGTTCAGAAGTGGTTTTTAAAAATCTTGATAACACCGCGTTCCGGGGAAAGTGCATTGGCAACCGTCTGGAAAACCAACTTTACCGGCAAATCTTTGAACTGCTTTCCGGCAGCCAGAATCAGGAAGAAATTATACGGGAATATCCCGACCCCCGCCTTCATCGGCGCAACACAGGTTATGCACTTGACCTTTTGCTGGACTCAGCCGTGTTCTCTGAAACCTCCAGTAAGTTTAATTTTTGCAAGATGCTGGCCGGCTCCGAAGGATCCCTGGCTATGTTTACCGGGATCAAACTAAACCTGGTGCCATTGCCCCCACCGGAAACCGCTTTGGTATGCGTTCATCTGCATTCTATTGAAGAGGCGCTTCAGGCAAACCTCATCGCTCTGAAACATGGGCCGGTTGCCGTGGAACTTATCGACAAAGTGGTGCTGGATTGTACAAAAACCAATATTCACCAGCGTAAAAACCGTTTTTTTATTAAAGGCGAACCCGGGGCCATTCTGGTGGTAGAGTTTGCATTCGAAACCAGGGAAGAAATTTCCAAAGCCGCAGCCGGAATGGAGTCTCAAATGCGCAACAAAAACCTGGGCTTTCATTTCCCTTTACTTTTTAAAGAGGATGTAAACAAGGTATGGGCATTGCGCAAAGCAGGACTGGGTCTTTTATCCAATGTGCCGGGTGATGCCAAACCCATTGCCGTAATTGAAGATGCAGCGGTGCATGTAGAGCAGCTTCCGGAATTTATCCGGGAAGTAAAACAAATGCTGGTCAACCTGGGTCTGGAATGCGTATATTATGCCCACATCGGCACGGGTGAGCTGCACCTGCGGCCTTTACTAAACCTAAAAAATCCTGCCGATGTGGAAAAATTTTACCAGGTAGCCAGGGAAATGGCTTTTCTGGTTAAGCAATACAGGGGTTCGTTAAGCGGGGAGCATGGCGACGGAAGATTGCGGGGAGAGTTCATCCCCCTGATGCTTGGTGAAAATAATTATGAACTCCTCCGGAAGATAAAAGAAACCTGGGATCCTGATAACCTGATGAATCCTGGAAAAATCATTTCCACGCCCTCTATGAAAACCTTTTTAAGGTATCCCCCTGAAAAAGGCCCCCGCAAGCTGAAAACTTTTTTCTATTACCCGGAGTCTTCCGGTTTTTTAAGGGGAGTGGAAAAATGCAACGGTTCGGGCGATTGCCGCAAGCCGGTTTCCATAGGCGGGGTGATGTGCCCTTCCTATCATGCCACCCTCAACGAAAGTGATACCACCCGGGGCAGAGCCAACATACTAAGGGAGTTTGTCACTCATTCGGACAAAAAAAACCCTTTTAACCACCCCGAGATCCTGCAGGTACTTGACCTGTGTCTATCCTGTAAAGGATGTAAAGCCGAATGTCCTTCCAACGTGGACATGGGAAAATACAAGGCAGAAGCCCTTCAGCAATATTACCTGGAAAATGGTACCCCGATCCGGGCCCGGTTAATTGGAGCATTTGGTCAACTCAACCGTATCGGAAGCCTCACCCCTGCCTTGTTTAATTTTATGGCAGGGAATCCGGTTATTTCAAAACTCATCAAAAAAAGCATGGGTTTTGCCAGTGAAAGAAAACTCCCCCTTTTACAAAAACAAACCCTCAGGAGGTGGTACAACAAAAACCGCCAAACTCCAGATAACCCTGCAGGTAAAAACTCCATGGTCTATTTATTCTGTGATGAGTTTATTAACTACAACGATACGATCACGGGCATACGGACCATCCTGCTGCTTAACCGGATAGGATATAAGGTGGCCATCCTCAACCATGAGGAAAGCGGACGCACTTATCTTTCCAAAGGTCTTTTAAAAAGAGCGAAATCCATCGCAGCAAAAAACATCACACTATTCTCAGAAAAGGTAAGCAAGGAAAATCCCCTGATCGGAATTGAGCCCTCGGCCATTCTTACTTTCCGGGATGAATACCCCGATCTTGCCGAAGAAGAGATGAGGGAAAAGGCCCTGGGCCTGGCCGAAAACACCTTCACCATAGAAGAGTTTATTTGCCGGGAGTATGCTCACGGAAATATTGACCCTGCGCTTTTTTCGGATGCGGAAAAATCCATTCTCCTGCATGGGCATTGTCATCAGAAAGCTTTATCATCGATGGATTATTCCTCCAGGATGCTTTCCATTCCAAAACATTTCAAAGTTCAGACCATAGATTGCGGTTGCTGCGGCATGGCGGGATCTTTTGGTTTTGAAAAAGACCATTATAAACTCAGCATGGAAATCGGGGAGATGAAACTGCTGCCTGCTGTTAGGGAAGCTGCAAAAGATACAATTATCTCTGCAACGGGTACCAGTTGCAGGCAGCAGATATATGATGGCACAGGCCGAAAAGCGCTCCACCCCGCAGATATTCTTTTTTTATCACTTAAAAGCAATGAACCGGTTTATTAAACGTTTTAAAAAAGTAGACCAATAGCAAAAAAAGGCCATTGAAAAATGCCGCAAAACTTTTTTTGTAATCCGGGAAACAATTAATTTTGCACCACGTATAATACAAATATCCACTCCTTTAAGTCAGGTCTTTAAATGCGCTTTGTCATCCTGTTAATAGTTTTATTAACACTCAGCATACTCTCTTCTTCCGTTTTTTCGCAAACCGCCCGGGAGCATTACAACCGGGGGCTTCAGTTTGTCGTTGCCGATGATCATCAACAAGCCATTAATTCTTTTTCTTCTGCTATTGAGCGATTGCCTGATTTTTTGGATGCTTATTTTGAAAGGGGCCGCAGTTATGTTGCCATTTCAGAAAAAGAAAAAGCACTTGGGGATTTTGCTGAGGTGATCCTTCGGGATTCCACATTCAAAGAGGCCTGGTTTGAACGCGGATTAATTTATATGTCCGAAGGAGAGCGGGAACCAGCATATGATGATTTTTCACAGGTTATCGGGCTGGATTCTACTTACGTGCAGGCATATTTAAAAAAAGCGGAAATGTTGCTGCAGAATGGCAGGAAAAATGAAGTTCTTTCCAACCTTGACAAAGCCATTGAGCTTGGTCACAGGAATGCCAACGTATTTTTTTTGCGCGGAAGGTTAAGGCTGGAGGAAGGTGAAAAAGAAGACGCTTTGAGTGACTTTTCGCTAGCTGTGGAGCTTGATCCGCAACTTGTCGAATTAAGAATGGAAAAGGGTTTGCTGCTTTTTGAAATGGAAGCGTATGAGGAAGCCGTGGAAAATTTCACAGCAGCAATTCTAGCAGGAGAAGACAAAGCAGATGTTTTCCACTTTCGCGGCAGGGCTTTAATATATTTGGAGCGCTACCATGAAGCCATTGAAGATTTTACCATGCTGATCAACACCTATCGCTGGCGTAACGAAGGAACTTTTCTTTACCGTGGTCAGTCATACTTATTTGCAGGTGAAACAGATAATGCCATCAGTGATCTCACAAGGGCTATCACCTACGACAGGGAGTGTGAAAAAGCCTATTTTTTCCGTGCCAAAGCCCATCTTGAAAAAGAGAATATTGAAGCGGCCATGGCCGACCTGAATAAAATAATTGACCTTAAAATTGCAGACCCTGATGCTTATCATTTACGAGGCTATTTGCACCTGGAGGCTGATAAGCCGCAACTGGCCCTGGAAGACCTCAATGAATCCATTCGAATGAACCCCTGTGCTGAAGCATACTTTGTACGGGCAAAAATCAAGGCCAGCCTTAACGATACCGCCGGAGCATGCGAGGACCTGAGGCTCGCAGCAGTTTCAGGACACAAGGAAGCAGCGGAAATGGAAAGCCGATTCTGCCATTGAATTTACCGGTTAAAGAAATAATGGGTAAATGGTTTTAAACAAAAAAGGATTTCAGGTCGGTAAAAAATGCAACTTTACATATTCGGTCACTTATGACAAGATAAAAACAATTGCCATGACACAATTTTTCGATAACAATAACTTTCCACCTTAACAACAGGCGGTTGCTTTGTTATTATAAAAGATATTTTACAGCCCGCCAAATGGCGGGCTTTTTTTTACCAATCCGACAAACCCGATTAAGAATGCATGACCCCCGAAAAATCCTAAAAACAGAAAAAGCCATCGAGCAGGTCAAAGAACGCTTTGCGCAGGAATTATGTGCCCGCCTGAGTCTTGATAAGATTTCTGCTCCCATTGCAGTGCTTGAACACACCGGTTTAAATGATGAATTAAACGGGGTAGAAAAGCCGGTTTCCTTCACCATAAAAGCTTTGAATAATGCCCATGCTGTGATCGTCCATTCTTTGGCCAAATGGAAAAGAATGAGACTGAAAGAGCTGGAGATACAACCCGGAAAAGGAATTCTGACCGACATGAAAGCATTGCGCCCCGATGAAGACTTGTCTCCCATTCACTCCGTATTCGTCGACCAATGGGATTGGGAAAAAACGATGGATCACAAAGACCGCAACCTGGTATATCTGAAAAACGCCGTATCCCGGATTTTTGAATCCATTAAAACGGCTGAAGAAAACATTTGCACCTCCCAATCGGACCTCCGCCCCTTCCTTCCCAACCAGATCCATTTTATTCATGCTGAAGAGTTGCTGCGGAAATTTCCGGGAATGCCCCCTAAGCAAAGGGAAAAAATGATTTGCAAGGAATGGGGGGCTGTTTTTATTACCGGGATCGGGGCTCCCTTGTCAGACGGAAAACCCCATGACGGACGTGCTCCCGACTACGACGACTGGAGTTCTGAAAATGAAGAAGGTTTTACAGGCCTTAACGGAGATCTTTTGTGCTGGCATCCAAAGTTGAATGATGCCTTAGAACTGTCTTCAATGGGAATAAGGGTTACCCCTAAAGCCCTTGGTCGGCAGCTGGACATGCTTGACTGCCCGGAAAAAGCCTCTTACCCTTTTCACCAGATGCTGCTAAAAGGAAGCCTACCGCAAAGCATTGGAGGGGGAATTGGTCAGTCGAGGGTATGCATGTTATTACTCCAAAAAACCCATATAGGAGAAGTACAGTCCGGCATTTGGCCGGAGAATGAAAAAATGTTATATAACAATCGGGGAGGCGGTTTTTTCTAAAAAAATCTGCATGGTCAATGCCAATCCTTGTTGATCTCAGGTTCACCGGTAACCCTGAGATCAACAAGAATTTTGCCTCGAAATTGAAGGTCAGGTTATTCTTTCCGTCCGGTTATTCTGGCAATGAGCCATTTTTCAAGTTCTACCACTATAAACACTACTAACCCTGCAGCCAGAGGATAAAGCCAGAAGGACGCTTCAATGGGAGCAGTATCAAATGCCTCGTTCATAAATGGGGTATAAACAAAGAAAATTTGAAGAAGGATCAATACACCCACGGCAATAAATGCAGCTTTACTGCTGAAAAAACCTTTGCCTAAACTGGGCTGCTTTATTTTTCTTACATTGAAAAGGTAAAACAATTGTCCCGCAACCAGGGTGTTTACTGCTACAGTGCGGGAAATTGCGTCATCCATTCCACGACCTTGCATAAGATCAAACAAATAAAAGGTAAGGCCGCCGATCAGGAAAGACACAAAGACAATGCGCCATATAAATAGCTTTCCAAGGATGGGTTCATCGGGATCTCTTGGGGGACGCTCCATTAATTGCTCCTCCATGGGCTCAAATGAAATGGCCAATGCCAGGGTTACCCCTGTAACCATATTGACCCAAAGCACCTGCACAGGTGTAATGGGCATAATAATGCCAAGCAAAATGGCTGCCATTAACACCAGGGATTCCGCACCGTTGGTAGGAAGTATGAACAAAATGGCTTTGCGGATATTCTCGTAGACCGTACGACCTTCTTCCACGGCATTGACAATGGAAGCAAAGTTGTCATCGGCCAGAACCATTTCAGAGGCGTCTTTGGATACTTCGGTTCCTTTGATGCCCATGGCAATGCCAATATTGGCCTTTTTAAGGGCAGGGGCATCATTTACACCGTCTCCGGTCATGGCGCAAAGGTGATTTTTGGCCTGGAGCGCTTCAACGAGCCGTAATTTATGCTCCGGACTGGTGCGGGCATAAACATCGTATTCTTCGGAAGCTTTCTTAAGATCTTCGTCACTCATTTCTTCCAGCTCTTTTCCGCTCAGGGCTTTTCCCCCGTCTCCTATGCCGATTTCTTTACCAATGGCCTTTGCAGTGATGCTGTGATCGCCGGTGATCATTTTTACATTGATACCGGCCTCTTTACATTCCTTAATGGAATCTATTACTTCATCACGGGGAGGGTCAATGATACCTACAAAACCAAGGAAAACTTTGTTTTTCTCCAGATCATCCTTATCAATTTCTTTCCTGTTTTTGTCTGTTTTATTGAAAGCCAATCCAAGCAAGCGTTGTCCTTTTGCGGCCACTTCTTCCATTTTCTCTTCCCAGAAATCTTCATCTACATCTTTTTCCCCATCTGAAGTAAGCTGCTTGCTGCTCATTTCAAGGATTTTTTCCGGAGCTCCTGCCATAAAGACATACCTTTCTCCATCCAGTTCATTCAGCGAGGCATTGTATTTATGATCAGACTCAAAAGGAATCTGATCAATCTGTTCGGGTTTAAAATCTTGAAGCCCTGCTTTATAGGCCAGCGTAAGCAAAGCTCCTTCGGTTGGTGGGCCGTTTAGTTTCCAGTTACCATCATCATCTTTTTTAATTTCAGCATTGTTACTGATGCGGGCAGTTTGCAGAAAGCGTTGTAAAACTTTATCATCGTCAGGGTCAACTTTTTCATCGTCAACCATGATATTCCCTTCCGGCTTATACCCGGTACCTTCGACCTGGTATTCTTTATCTGCGGTCATGATAGTTCTTACCGTCATTTCATTGCGGGTAAGGGTACCGGTTTTATCCGAACAAATAACATCCACCGATCCGAGGGTTTCAACAGACGGAAGTCTGCGGATAATGGCATTGCGGTCAGCCATACGTTGCACCCCGATGGCCAGGGTAATTGTAATAATGGCAGGCAAACCCTGAGGGATTGCTGCAACAGCCAAACCAATGACAGCCAGAAAAATATCAACGAGATCATAACCCTGAACAAAATAACCAAATACAAAGAAAACCGCGGCAATTCCCAGAATAACCACTGCAAGCCATTTTGCGAAATTCCTGATCTTTTGCAATAATGGAGTAGTGATCTCCTTTACCTCGGACATCATTTTGCTGATCTTCCCAATTTCGGAATCTTTGCCCGTAGCCACCACTACCCCGGTGGCTTTTCCGTATACCACTATCGTGCCCGAAAAAGCCATGGAAGTCTGGTCTCCTATAATAGCATCCTCTTCGGCCGGCTCGGTGCTTTTGTCAACGGCTTCCGATTCTCCGGTAAGCGGGGATTCTTCCACACGGAAATCTTTGGTTTTTATCAACCTGACGTCGGCGGATATCTTTTCTCCCGATTTAAGGGTTACGATATCTCCCGGCACCAGTTTTTCCGCTTCAATAGTTTGCTGCTTTCCGTCGCGCAAGACGCGCGCTTCCAATGAAAGCATCTGCTTAATGCTTTCCAGGGCCTTCTCAGCTTTTCCCTCCTGGATAAAACCGATCACGGCATTAATAAGCACCACTGCAAGAATCACCCAGGTATCTATCCAATGCTCCATAAGGGC
>SKVW01000093.1 GCA_007129255.1 Bacteroidales bacterium | reverse complement strand
ATACAAAAAAACCCACCAACATTGTGCCTGTCAGTGGGTTTTAAATAAAGCTCCCCCTCCTGGACTCGAACCAGGGACCCTCTGATTAACAGTCAGATGCTCTAACCAACTGAGCTAAGGAGGAATATTTTTCAGAGCGTATGCCAAAAGCTTATGCCCTTTTGGCGTTGCAAAATTAAAAAAATTTCAACAGTCCAAAAATTTTTTTCAAAAGTATTTTTTATCCGGACAGGTTTAGGCAAATTGATGGGTTAATTTACGTGATTCCCCCTAGAAGGGGCATGGCTTTATTGTATAATTTTGTGACTGTTGGCAACAACTTATGGGTTTTTACGTATATACTTTTGTAATTTGGTGTGGTTTTAATATGGTTTTTTTACGATTTATATTTTCCGGGGTTTCGCTTAAGATACTGATTTTCCTCAGCATGATGGGTTTTGCCACCAACCTTTTCCAATCAGGATATACTGGCAAGGCCGAAAGCATCCCCAATGAAGTGTTTGAAAACAAAACCTTCGACTTCCTTTTTTCGCAGGAGGAGCTGGATTTTTTTGATGAGGAGATCACCGACCTGCTCAAGCGCAGAAGGTTTAACGGCAACGTGCTGGTGGCCCGCAATGGCACGGTGCTTTACAAGCGTTCTTTCGGATATGCCGACTTCCGCAACCGCACCCCTCTTTCGGAAGAGACCCCATTTCAGCTGGCCAGCATCAGCAAAACCTTTACCGCCACTGCGGTATTGATGCTGCAGCAGGACGGCAAGCTGCAAATCGACGACCATGTGGTTGAGCACATCCCGGAGTTTCCTTATCCCACCATCACCATCCGGCAACTACTCAACCATACTTCGGGCATACAGAATTACATGTGGCTGGTGGAGCGTTACTGGAACCACCGGCGCCCACCCAGCAACGAAGATGTGCTGGACCTGTTTCTGGAATACCCGCGTCCGCTCAATTTTACCCCGGGCAACCTGTTCGGTTACTCCAACACCGGCTATGCATTTCTGGCCCTTTTGGTGGAGCGCACCTCCGGAGACCGCTTCCCTGATTTTGTCCGTGAAAGGATCTTTGAACCTCTGGGCATGGAGCACTCCTTCGTTTACGACCTGCATCACTCCCAGCCAACCCGGGAGCGCGCCTATGGGTTCCGCCCCTGGAGAAGGACTTTCCTGGTCATTCCCGATGTAGACCATGACGGGGTGATGGGCGACAAAGGAATCTATTCCACCATTAATGATCTTTATACCTGGGACCAGTCCATTTACCAGAACAAACTCCTGCCCAACGAAGTATGGCAGGAAGCCTTTGAGCATGCGCGCCTCAACAGCAACCGCCCGGTGAATTACGGTCACGGCTGGAGACTGCAAACCTTTATGGACCGTCCCGTGGTGCACCATCCCGGCCGCTGGAACGGTTTTCGCACCTCCCTGAAAAGATTCCCCGAAGACCATGCCACCCTCATTTTGCTCAACAACAACAACCGGAACATTACCCACCTGGTGGAAGAGCTTCAGGAGATCCTCTTTCACAAAGACCTCCAAATGACCGTGGAAACCCATCAGGAAGACCCCGAAGAATACCGTGACGGCATGCTCAGTACCGGGGTTCAGCATTAATTAGCGGTTATTTTCCTTGCGATTATTCTTCTTCCCTTTGCTTTCCTTCCTGCGGTGATAATAATTCGGGTTTGCATCCGGCATTCCTTTGCAGTCATGTTTATTTTCCGATGGTAACCCTGCCCGGAAAAATCCACCCGGGAAACTGGATTGAATAAAAGCAGGGCAAATATTGATTTTATGAAAATGAAAGCAGAAAAACCAGGCATTTGATTAATTTTGCAGCTAATATTCAAAACTTAACGGCAATTATTTTTGTTTCAGATGGAAGTAAGAATTGTGAATCGTTCACGAAACCCCCTGCCGGAATACGAAACCCCTTTTTCTGCCGGCATGGATCTGCGCGCGGACATGGAGCAGCCGCTGATGTTAAAACCCCTGGAGCGTTGCCTTGTCGGCACCGGCCTTTACATTGAACTCCCCCCGGGATATGAAGCCCAGGTAAGGCCGCGCAGCGGATTGGCTGTAAAAAAAGGCATCACCGTGCTCAACACTCCGGGAACCATTGATGCCGACTACCGGGGAGAAATTAAAGTAATTCTGGTAAACCTTTCCTCAGAAAACTTTGAAATAAACCCGGGAGAGCGCATTGCCCAGATGATCATTTCGCGCCACGAGCGGGCAAGGCTCGTTCCTGCAGAAAAGCTCAACCAAACCCACCGCGGAGAAGGAGGCTTTGGGCATACCGGCACCAAATGATCCGGGAATGGTTTTTGGTCGGTTTTTATCCCCGGAAAACGTTTTTTGACATCAACCAAACGTTATCAACATACGAATAAAAGAAAATAAGCAAAATGAAGATCATTATCCCAATGGCCGGCATGGGCAAGCGCATGCGCCCCCATACCTTTACCGTTCCCAAACCCCTGATACCAGTTGCCGGAAAGCCTATCGTAAAGCGGTTGGTGGAAGACATCGTAAAGGTTTGTGATGAACCCGTGGATGAAATTGCCTTTGTGGTGGGCGACTTTGGAAAAGAAGTGGAAAACCGCCTGCTTGACATTGCTTCAGCGGCCGGTGCCAGAGGCAGCATCCACTATCAGCATGAGGCCCTGGGCACCGCCCATGCCGTGTTGTGCGCAGGAGAAGCCCTCTCCGGCAAAGTAGTGGTCGCATTTGCCGACACCCTCTTCCGGGCCGGCTTTAAACTGGATGCCTCTGCCGACGGCACCATATGGGTGCACCAGGTGGAAGACCCCTCTGCATTTGGGGTGGTAAAAACCGATGAAAACAGCTACATCACCGATTTTGTGGAAAAATCCCCCTCTTTTGTTTCCGATAAGGCCATCATCGGTATTTATTATTTCCGGGAAGGACAAGTCCTGAAAAATGAGCTTCAGTACCTTGTTGACAATGACATCAAAGGAAACGGGGAGTATCAGCTTACCGACGCCCTGGAAAACATGAAGAACAAGGGCACCCGTTTTACCACCGGTTCGGTAAACGAATGGCTGGATTGCGGCAACAAGGATGCCACCCTTTATACCAACCGGCGCATCCTGGAAACCACAAAAGAGGAAACCCTTTTCCTGGAAAACATTGATAAATACAACAGCATCATCATTCCCCCCTGCTTCGTAGGGGAAAACGTAGTGATCAAAAACTCAGTGATCGGTCCGCACGTAAGCCTGGGCAACCATACCCGTATTGAGGATTCGGTGATAAAAAACAGCATTGTCCAGGAAAACACCCGCATCAGCCGGCTGGTTGCCTCCAATTCCATGATTGGCAACCATGTGCAGTTGGAGGGAAAAGAACACACCCTGAACCTGGGGGATTATTCCGGAAACGTTTAACCCCCGGAAAAGGGAAGAACATTTTTTAAGAATTTTTGTATATTCACCAATTGAGGCACCCACAATCAAAACCCCCAGCAGTCGTTATAAAAAAACGGACTTGATCCTGTTGCCTGATTCCGGGAAACTGAGTGCAGGTTGCCAGTTTCTTAAAAAAACAAACACATGAACGCAAAAAAAATATTCCGTTTGGCTTTACCGCTGTTGTTTATCATGCTGTTGTTTTCGGCATGCAGCATTAGCCGGGAGCAGGTTACCAAAAAGCCGGAGCCGCCAAAAGAGTTACCGGCCGAAGTTTCCGCGGCAAAAGAACTGGAAAGCACCCGCCTTCTGGTTGAAGCAACCCGCCAAAAGATATTGGGAAACTGGTCGCAGGCTACTGTGCTTTATGATGATGCCTTACAGAAAAATCCCCGCAATGATGCGGCTTATTACGAGTTGTCGAAAATACACGCCATGCAGGGCGAATTTGACGAGGCCCTGGAGCTGGCACTTATGGCCGCAAGACTTGACCCGGACAACCCCCATTACCAGATTCTGCTTGCAGATGTTTATATTTTAAAGGATCAGCTTCCCAAATCCATTGAAATTTATGAAGAACTGGCCGGCAGGTATCCCCAAAACCCGGAATACCTTTACAACCTTGCCAGCGCTTATCTTTACAACGATCAGCAGCAGGAGGCTTTGGACGCTTTAGCCCGGATTGAGGCCATTGTGGGTTTTACCGAGGAAATCTCCATACAAAAGCAAAAAATATGGGTTGATCTGGGGCAGCACGAAAAGGCCATTGAGGAAGCCCGGAAGCTGGTAGCGCTTTTCCCTGATGAGTTGGTATATTACGAATTGCTTGGCGACCTTTACCGGGAAACCGGGCAGCATGAAAAGGCAAGGGATGTTTACCTCAGGATGCTCGAAAGAGAGCCCGATGACCCCATGGCCAACCTGCTGATGGCAGATTATTACCACGAGGAAGGGAAACCTGACCGTTCTTTTGAATACCTTGAAGCAGCCTTTCGCAGCCCCCGCATGGACGCCGAAGGCAAGGCCAGAATCATGTATACCTATTATGCCATTTCCGAGGGAGATCCTGAGCGCCTGGAGCAGGCATTGAAGCTTTGCCGCCTGCTGGTAGAGATACACCCGGAAGACCCGGAATCCTATCTGATCTACGGTGACTTCCTGCAAAGGGAAAATGAGATGGAAAAAGCCAGGGATATGTATCTGAAAGGAGCCAAACTGGATCCTTCCGAACTAACCGTATGGAAGCAGATCTTGAGCCTTGACGGATGGCTGCAGGACTTTGAGGCCATGCTCGGGCATTCGGAAATGGCCCTGGAGTATTTCTTTGAGCAGCCCATTTTGTTTTTCTTTAATGGTATTGCCCACTTCCAGCTAAAAAATTATGAGGAGGCTGCCTCCGCCCTGGAATATGGACTGGTAATGGCCGAATATGACCCCGATTTGAAAGAAGATTTTCTATCCACACTGGGTGATGTTTACCACTATCTTGATGAATTCGAGCGTTCCAACGAATTTTATGAAAAGGCCCTTGCATTGAACCCCGAAAATGCCACCACCCTGAACAATTACAGTTACCACCTGTCCGTGCGCAGGGAACGTCTGGATGAGGCAGAACAAATGTCGGAAAAGTCTCTGGAGTTGCAGCCCGGCAATGCCGCCTTCCAGGACACCTATGGATGGATCATGTACCAGAAGGGACGGTATGAAGAGGCAGAATACTGGATCGGCAAGGCCATTGAAGGCGAAGACGAACCCAGTGGCGTGGTTTTTGAACACTACGGAGATGTATTATACAAGCTGGGGGAACACGATGAGGCCATCAGGTACTGGAAAAAAGCCGAATCCAGGGGTGATGGCTCCGATCTTCTTGAAAAGAAAATTAAAGACCGTACTTTGTATGAATAAACTTTTTTTGCGCAACATAAAAATCCTTGCTTTTCTATTGCCGGCCATTGTGCTTTTTGAGGGCTGTCGTCCGGCAAGGGAAGTTACCCCGGATATAGACCCCCTGGTAATGGCACCCCAGAAGGTGCTTATGGCCGTACATGCCCATCAGGCTTCTTTCGATTTTTTCTCTACCCGTTTTTCCGGAACCGCCACCCTCGACGACCGCAACTATAGCGTCAGCGGCAACATACGCATCCGTAAAGATTCGGCCATCTACGTTTCGGTGGCTCCCTTTCTGGGTATTGAGATTGCAAGGGCCATGATCACGCCTGATACCGTGAAGTTTATCAACCGGCTTGAAAACACTTACTTTGTCGGCGACATGCGTTTTATCAACAACATGCTGGGCACCGACCTGGATTTTTATATGCTGCAGTCTATCCTGGTGGGCAGTGATTTTAATCACTTTACCACCGACAATTTCCAGGTACGCAAGGATCGCGGCATGATGCTTTTACACGCTTCGGCAAGAAAAAGGGAGGGAAAAAGCTCACAAACCTACCAGCATAACCTGTGGCTTGACTATAAAACATGGCGCATACAGCAGGCCCTGCTTTTTCAGCCCGACGAAAAGCGGGTGATCCGAACCAATTACCAGAATTTTCAAAATGTTGACGGACAGGAATTTCCTGCGGAGGTTTCCCTGGAGTTCTCCGACCCGGTTTCCCGGGCCGAATTGTCCATGAAATACAGCAGAACCTCTCTAAACAATCCTAGGCAAATGACATTTTCCATCCCTCCAAGATACAGCCCTTTGGACTTTTAACCGTTAAAAAGCCCTGAGCTTGCCACTATGGAACTACCGATGAACAAAAAATTCTCCAAACGTCTTTGTTCTTTCCTGAAAGGGCTTTTCTGGACTTTTCCCTTTTTGTTGCTGCTTTTGGCACTGCCGGCCTCCGGCCAAACCCGTGAAGAACTGGAGCGAAATAAAGAACGTATTGAAAGGGAGATTCAGATGATCAGCCGCATGATCCAGGAAACCCAGAAAACGGCAGAGGTGGGAATGAATCAGTTGCTGATGCTCAACAACCAGATCAGCCGGCGGGAAAGCCTGATCCGTAACATCAACAATGAAATCAGCCTGCTGAACCGCCGCATTGCCAGCCACAACCAGTCCATTGAAACTCTTACCGCTGAGCTGGAGGAACTCAGAGAGGCTTATGCCAGTATGGTGCGGCACGCATACCGCAACCGTGACAGCTACCAGCGGCTGATGTTTATTTTTTCCTCCCGGGATTTTAACCAGGCTTACCTGCGTATGCGCTATCTCCAGCAATATGCACGGCATCGGCAAATGCAGGCCGAAAAGATCATGGAAACCCGGGAAAAGCTGGACGAGCAGGTGGCTACCCTGGAACGGGAAAAAGCAGAACAGCAGCAACTGCTGGCTCGCCAGAGGAGGGAAATTGAAAACCTTTCCGGCGAGAAAGCCCGGCAGGATCGAACTGTCAACCAATTAAAACAAAAAGAAAGGGAGTTGATGAGCCAGCTGCGTGAACAGGAGAAAGCTGCCCGGGAACTGCAAAAGGCCATTGAGGAAGTGATTGCTGAAGAACGCCGGCGGGCACAGGAACAGGCCAGGCGCGAAGGCAAACCTGCCCCCGACATGTTTACCCTTACCCCGGAAGAGCAGCTCATTTCGGACAATTTTGCCGAAAACAAGGGGAAGCTGCCCTGGCCCCTGGAAAGAGGGGTGATCACCGGCCGCTTCGGGGAGCAGCCCCACCCGGTGCTGCCGGGCATTAAAATCTCCAACAACGGCATCGACATCACCACCTCAGAAGGCGCCAGGGCCAGGGCCATATTCGAGGGCGTAGTCTCCAGGGTGGTCACCATTCCCGGGGCCTATTATGCCGTGATCATCCGCCATGGAGAATATCTCAGCGTTTACTCCAACCTTAAAGAGGTTTCGGTGCGAAACGGTCAGCGGGTAACTACCCGCCAGGAAGTAGGCATCATTGCCACCGAATCCAGGGAAGCAAAAACCAACCTTCACCTGGAAATCTGGAAAGGCAATGAAAAACTTGATCCTGCCCAGTGGATCGCCAGGCAAAACTAAAATTCCTGTTTTGCGTATAATATAAATGGTTAAGATTTGCCTGTTTTGCAAAGCAAAAAAACCAGGGGATATTTTACCCAGCATTGGTGGCAATTCAGAAAAATTCAAGTAGGTTTGTATTCCAATTAAAAACAAAAAGATCATGAACCATATCCTTTTATTTTCACCCGGCCCGACGGAAATCATTATTATCCTGCTGGTGGTGCTTTTACTTTTTGGCGGAAGGAAGATTCCTGAGCTTATGCGCGGATTGGGCAAAGGGATGCGGGAATTTAAAGACGCCCAGAAAGGTGACTCCAAAGAGAACAAGGAAGAAGACCAGGGCGGGGACAAAAAGGAATAAGCAAAATTCCTTTTCAGCCCGGGCATTTGATTCTTTTCCTGACAGGAGTTATTACCCGGAAAAATCCGTGTTTTTTTGTTGTACAACTGTGCAATTTTTTTCACCTTGCATAGTTGTTTGATTGGGAGCCTGTCCTTCCCCTTGTTGGAGGGGCATTTAACACCCCGGGCGTTTAATCAGGATCATTCATTAAATTACTTATGACCAGACAATTATTTTTTGCAGCAGCCCTTTTAACGGGCATGATATTTCAATTTCAACCGTTTAACCTCCAGGCTTCGGAAAGTGATCCTGAAAAAGAAGATCCCACCGAAGGCTTTACCATCTCACCCGACGACCCCATTGTGGTCATGCTTGACAGCCTTGCCGGGCTAAGCATATTTCAAAACCTGGAATCCCGCAGAGATACCACACAAAGGCGCAACCCTGACTTCCCCCCGGGTTTTGTTCCGTCCTATTCCGATTCGGTATATCAGGAGCGCCTGGAACGAATCAATGCCTACACGCCTTTTGACATGGTTTACAATGCCAGTGTAAAGGCCTTTATCGATCTGTATGCTTCCCGCCGCAGAGACCTTACCGAACGCATGCTGGGGCTTGCCGAACTGTACTTCCCTTATTTTGAGGAACAGCTCGACCTGCACGATGTTCCCCTGAAAATGAAATATCTGGCCGTGATCGAGTCTGCCCTGAACCCTTCGGCCCGTTCACGCATGGGAGCAACAGGCATCTGGCAGTTCATGTATCATACCGGGAGAATGTATGGCCTGGAAGTAAACAGCTATGTGGATCACCGCAGCGATGTGCACCGCTCAACGATTGCCGCCAGCGAGCATTTAAGAGACCTTTACCACATATACGGTGATTGGTGGCTGGTGCTTTCTGCATATAATGCCGGCCCCGGCAATGTAAACCGCGCCATCCGCCGTGCCGGCGGTGTAAAGGATTTCTGGCGCATCCGCCATTTCCTTCCCAGGGAAACCCAAAATTACGTGCCAGCATTTATTGCTGTGACCTATGTGATGGAACATGCCGAAGACCACAACCTTTATCCCGTCCCCCCGCTTTATACCCATTATGATGTGGATACCATTCACGTGCGACAGGAACTGGGATTGCGCAATGTAAGCAAGCTATTGGATATCCCCCTGGATCATCTGCGTTTTCTCAACCCTTCCTTTCGTCGCAACATCATCCCCTACAATAAAAACAACCCTTACGTGCTAAGACTGCCCAAAGAATATGCAGGCAAGTTTTTGGCCAACGAGGAAGAGATTTACAATTACCGCACCCCTGAAGAGATCCGGCAGGAGGAACTGGCCGCACAGCTGGCCGAAACCACCGTTCATTTGGTACAAAGGGGCGATGTGCTGGGGAGCATCGCCAGGCGATACGGTACTTCGGTCCGGGAAATCCAACGTCTGAACAACCTGAGAGGCACCCTGATCCGCCCGGGTCAGCGCCTGATTGTCAGGGCACCGGCCCCGCCACCCACTCCTTCGGCCGCCGGACCCAACATGCACGTTGTACGAAGCGGAGAAAGCCTCGGAATCATTGCCAGCCGTTACCGCATTTCGGTTAACAACATCATGGCGTGGAACAACCTGAGAGGTTCCACGATCCATCCCGGTCAGCAACTCATTATCAGACCCCCCGAAACCGCCCGGGCCAAAAAGGAGGCAGAACCCGAGCCCCCTTCCCTTACCAGGGGCGACACACAGGATACTCCCCCGAAATATCTTTATCACATCGTTGAGCAGGGCGATACCATCTGGGATATTGCCAATAAGTATGAGGGAGTGACCATTGATGAAATCCAAAACCTTAACAACCTTACGGCAAGAACCATCCTTTTGCCCGGACAGCAGCTAAAAATTGCCGTAGAAGCTGACTAAACAACAAGCCGCGGTGTTTTTATTGTTTTTAAGATTGTGGCCCATTATTTGTGAAAGTTTTGATAAAACATCATGAAATTCATATCATCATGAAAGAAAAAACAAGAATTTCCATCAACCATTTCCAAAATATCGCTTTCACCGTTTTCCGGGCTAACAAACCAAGCCTGAGAAAGGGCGTGTTTCCTTTTTTTATTACTTTGTTACTGGTTTTTTCATCATGCGGACCGATAGAGCGCCCTGCAAAACCCTCGGCAAGCGGCCGCTCCGGAGAGTTGCTGGTAATAATGGATAAAACCTCCTGGGAGGGTTATGCCGGGGAAGCTGTACGTGAGGTTTTCAACGCATACACCCCCATGCTGCCACAGGCCGAACCAATGTTTGACATTGTATATATCCGGCCCGATAACTTTGGCAGCCTTTACGAAACCCACCGCCACATTTTCCGGGTAAACATTGGTTCCGAGCATGAAAGGTATTCCATTGAGATACGAAGAGATGTGTGGTCGCAACCCCAGAAAGTGATCACGGTAAATGCTCCCAGCTTAGCTGTTTTTGAAGAGGTGATGGAAAACAACACCCAGGCTTTTTACGACCTTTATCTGGCCACAGAAAGAAGAAGGCTAATCAATGCCTACCGGAGGATGTCCAATTTTGATGCAAGAAATAAGGTGCGCCAGCTGTTTGATGTGGACATGCACGTTCCTGAAGGTTACCTGGTGGTTTATGAAGAAGAGAATTTCCTTTACCTCAGGAAGTCCGCCACCCGGGAAGACTTTGACCAGGGCATCCTGATCACCACCCTGGATTATACCGATCCGGAAAAGGATTTTGATCCGGATGTGATCTGGGCAAGAAGGGATTCCATTACCCGGGCCCATGTGCCGGGAGCCCTTCCGGGAAGCTTCATGACCACGTATCCGGAGTTAGCTCCCGAATTCAGGGAGGTTGACTTTAACGGCCGCTATGCCATACAGGCCCGCGGTTTGTGGAGAGTGCAGGGCGATTTTATGGGCGGCCCGTTTGTAAATTATACCATGGTAGACGAAAACACCAATCGGCTGTTTATTTTAGATGGATGGGTGTTTGCACCCAAATACGACAAAAGGGATTATCTGCGGCAGGTTGATGCCGCGCTCCACACCATCAATTTTGATTTCCGAGAAGAAAAAGAAGAAAGTGAACCCCTTGCAAAGAATTAATGCAGGCACTCCCCTTTTAAATTAAAAGACCCGGTTTATAAGGCT
>SKVW01000061.1 GCA_007129255.1 Bacteroidales bacterium | reverse complement strand
TGCATTCCGGCACCATGGCGGTTAGCAGTCAGCAAAGCTTCAGTTTGCAATCGCAGGCAGATCGCCGCAGGTTTTTCCTGTTTCGGTGGCTTTTTGGAGAGCGCCGTTCACCTTCTGCAGCTTCCAGCCGCTCTGAGCCCCATTCCAATGAGCCCAAAAAAAAGGATGCAACGCCTGACAGCCGGAGCGTGGATCCCGGAGAAGTCGGTGATGACAGGGGCCGGCGGGTGAGCACTTCCAGCTCTCCCCCAACCACCAGCCAAAGACGCGAACCCCTGGGTCCGTCCCTTCGGGAAGAATATTATGGGGTTGGTTCAAGGGAAATTGGCATTAGCCTGGGCACTGCACACTCTTTTGTGGATCTTACCGGTACCAAATCTATGGGGTTTGGCGACAATCTCGATTACCAGTTCAGCAATATCGACCTGGCAGCCGGCTTGTTTGCCCGTTTTCGGGTTAACAACTGGTTTGGATTAAATGTAGGATTGGATTATGCAAGGTTTTCAGGAGAGGATACCGAAGGCCTGCTGGAAAACCATGCCTTTCATCGATTTGAGAATGATGTTTTTGAAGCTTCGGGTAAAATGGAATTTTTTATCCCGATGCGTTCGGCCACCATTTTCGATATTTATGGCTTTGGAGGGATTTCCTTGTTTTATACCAACCCTGATTTGTTTGATCAGACCGGAACCAGCGTAGCCGTTGAAGCCAGTTACAGTCAGATTCAACCCGCAATACCCTTTGGGATTGGTATATCCGGGCTGGTGGGAAACCGGGTAAAAATCGGTTATGAGCTGGGATATCGTTATACCGTACTCAACTCCCTGGATGGGGTGGAGATCCCGGATACAAGATATGATTCTTACCTTTTCAATGCCCTGAAGGTAAGTTTACTATTATCAAGATAAACCCGGGAAGTTTCTGGGCAGCAGAGGCAGGTGGCGCTTTTTAACAAACATTTTTATATATATATAATTTAGTTTGTTATTTTTGCAAAAAAATAACCCAACAAAAAAATACCCAATACCAATGAGTGAAAAAAAGGAAAAGATCAAATGTTTGATCCTTGGCAGTGGACCGGCAGGCTATACTGCTGCAATCTATGCTGCCAGAGCTGATTTAAAACCGGTTATTTACCAGGGGCTTCAACCTGGCGGACAATTGACCATCACAACAGATGTGGAAAACTACCCCGGTTATCCGGAAGGCATTAAGGGGCCGGAAATGATGGTTGATTTTCAAAAGCAGGCCGAGCGTTTTGGGACGGATGTTCGCTGGGGATTGGCCACTGCGGTGGATTTATCGAAAAGGCCTTTTAAGGTTGAAATTGATGAGCAGAACGTAGTGGAAGCGGAAACGCTGATCATTGCCACGGGTGCTTCTGCAAGATGGCTTGGTCTGGAGTCGGAGAAAAAATATAACGGTTTTGGTGTTTCGGCTTGCGCTACCTGCGATGGCTTTTTTTATAAAGGCCAGGATGTGGTGGTCGTTGGCGGTGGAGATACAGCCTGTGAAGAGGCTTCTTACTTATCCAAGCTGTGCAACAAAGTGTACCTGGTGCACCGGCGCAATGAACTCAGGGCTTCAAAAGCCATGCAGCACCGCGTGATGAAAGCTCCCAACATAGAAATAGTATGGGATCACATTCCGAGGGAAGTGGTTGGAGACAAAACCGTTAATGGGGTGATCCTTGAGAACGTAAAAACCAAAAAGGAGAAAAAGCTGGATATCCAGGGTTTTTTTGTAGCCATCGGGCATGTGCCCAACACCGGCATATTTAAAGGAAAGCTTGATATGGACGAAAACGGCTACATCAAAACCAAACCCGACTCTACCAAAACCAATGTGGATGGGGTTTTTGCAGCGGGTGACGTGCAGGATCATGTTTACCGGCAGGCAGTAACTGCTGCCGGTACAGGTTGCATGGCGGCCATTGAAGCCGAAAGGTTTTTAACTGACATTGAATAATGATGTAAAGGCCTGTTGTAAACTCCGGGAAATTTTCTTTCCGGAGTTTTTTTTGCCTGAAATTCATTTGCCAATCTTTATTTCCTAAACTCAAAAAAATATATGATATTTGATATGGCAAAGCCTCAGGGTTGCCAGGCTTATCAAAATACTGAAAAATGAATGTTTTTGCCTTTTTGTCATTCGTTGTTTTTTTACTTTATTTTCAGGCGGCCTTTTTTGTTTTTTTTGCCCTGCCCAGGTCAATAGTAAAAACCCTTTTTATTTTCTTTTCCCTGGCATTTTCCATTTTTTCTCTCGGCTATTTCCTGATCCAGATAAGTGATTCAAGGGCAAATATATATATTATTGACAGGGTAGCCTCCTTTGGATGGGCCAGTTTTCCTGCTTTTGCCGTTGGTATTTTCTACCTGATGGGCAATATAAAGAGCAAAGGCATTCTCAACATTATTTTTTTTGTCCTGATCCCGGCTTCTCTTTTGTCCATTGTAAGGTATAACCTGGATCCGGAGACCATTAAAATATTTTACCGGGAAGGTGATGTCTGGTATTTTTCCGTCAATACCCGGTCTTTGTGGTTTTTTCTTTTTGTGGGTTATGTTCAGCTTTCAGGCATTCTCAGTTTATATATTTTGTACAAATGGAAGCAAACCGCTTATCAGAACCGGGTAAAACTTCAGGCCGACATTTTACTGGTATCGGTTATCCTGATGGTATTTTTCAGCACCATCACCAACCTTGTCCTGCCATATTTTGGAGAGAGTACCATACCTTCATTGGCGCACATTAACTCCCTGCCACTGGGTGTGGGTTTGTTTTTTTGCCTGGTAATGTTACAGCCCATGACTTTTTCCCGGGAGGTCATGTCTAATTTGATCATTAACCGCATACGGGAATACATTTTCTTTTTAGACCAGAACGGGGAGATATATGCGGCCAACCGTTATTGCCTTGAAAACCTGAGGTACAATAACTATGAACTGCTTAGGATGAATCCTGAGAAGCTGTTCAGTGATTTTGACCGGATACGGCAATACATCCGGCAAGTTCGGCATACTTCCCAATCCCCGGAAATAAGGATGGATCTCACCACAAAAAACGGGGAAATAATCCCGGTGTTAATGTCTTTGGTGCGCATTGATGATGCATTTAACAATTTTCTCGGGCTGGTACTCATTGGAGTGGATTACCGCCAGAAAATGAAGCTACAAGCAGAAGTAGCTGACCGCATGCGCAATGAAAAAACTTTATCGCTTATCAGGCGGGAACTCGAGACCATCGTGGAAAAACGCACGGAAGAACTTTCCAGGGCCAATGAGCGGTTGCGCAACGAAATTACTGAAAGAAGAAGAGCCGAACAGCAGATCAAGGCCGATCTTGAAGAAAAGGTTGAACTGGTCAAAGAAATTCACCACCGGGTTAAAAACAATATTCAGATGATCATTTCCCTGATCAACATGTTGAGCGCTCATAAGGAAATTACCGAACAGGCAAGGGACAAGCTCCGGCAGATTGCCGAGAGGGTACGCAACATCTCAGCCATTCATGAAGATTTTTATTCTTCGCCCAATCTGTCCAGGATCAATTTCAGCAGTTTCCTTAAAAAAGCCACCGGAGAGATTTACAGGAATTACCGGGGTTCACAGAATGTGATTTTTCGCTTGAATGTTGCCGATGAATACCTGGATATTGATCAGGCCATCCCCTGCGGGATCATTTTTACTGAATTGATCACCAACTCGTTGAAGTATGCATTTCCAAAAGAAAAAAATAACGAATCTTCTTTTCCGGCATTTTCCACCATTAATGTGGAATTTTACAGGAAGCAAAACGATTATACGCTTATTGTAAGCGACAACGGGGTGGGTTTGCCCAAGGAAGGGGGGCTGGGTAATCCGCAATCAACGGGTTTGCAATTAATTGAAATACTTGTTAAACAGCATTTGAAAGGAAAAATAATGACCAGGAACTCTTTTGGAACCCTGGTCATCCTGAAATTTTCAAGATAAGGGCATGGGTTTACCCGGCTGATAAAAAAAATAAAAATGGATCTGGTTTCCATATTATCTATTGCGGTTTTTGTATTATACCTTGAGTTGGGATTGTATTTGTATTTTAAAAATCCCTCTTCTTCCCTAAACCGTTGGTTCTTTCTGCTTGCCTTGTGTTTTAGCATATGGTCCTTTGGAAATGCTTTTTTCTTTTCTGCTACCGACGAGGAAAATGCCAGGCTCTGGCATAATGTGGCATCCATTGGCTGGTGCCTTTTCCCGGCCTTGCTTATCCGGTTCAATAGTTTACTCACGAACATTCCCAAAACCAACACACTGAAAAACTGGTTGTTCAGGATATTTTTTGTTTATGGCCTGGTATTGTTGTATTTTTTTATTTTTCAAACGGGCGATTCACGGGAAATGATCCTGCACCAGGGTAGTTATTACCTGGTAACCCATGCAGGAGCTTTTTTAAATATCTTTTATTACATATACCTGGGCCTGACCTCTATTGTAACTTTTATTATCCTTATAAGCTGGCGCCGGAACCTGGTTTTGCAAAGGGAGATCGTTCAATTTAACCTCATTTTTTATCCTTTACTGATTTTCCTGATCATAGCCAGTTTCAGCGACCTGGTATTGCCTGCCCTTCATATGCCTGCAATACCCCGTATGGCCCATATTTTTTCAATTATATGGGTTGGTGGTCTGGCATATGGCATCCTGCGGCTTAGATTTTTCACCCTCACCCCATCGCGGGCAGCTGACAAAGTAGTAGGGGAGATCAAACAGGTTTTGTTTTTCTGTGACCTGGACAATCGCTTATTAAAAACCAACTCATTTACCGAGTTATTACTCAGGGTTAAAACCAGCAGAATTATTGGCCGAAATATAAATGAGCTTTTTTCTGAGGATGCCGACCTGGAAAACTTCATTTCCTATGCTTATAAAAATGGGTTTTCAGGGCCGGCAGAAATAAACCTCCGCTCTTTTCACGGAGAAATGATCCCTGCAAATTTGTCTTTTGCTGTGGTTAAGGATTCTTTTAATGATACCCGGGGGTTAATGATATACGGGCAGGATAACCGCGAAGCCATTAAATTGCGCAACGAGATCGTCATTCGTCAGCAAATAGAGAAAAAACTGCGCAGCATCAGTGAGGTGCTGGATGCAAGGGTTAAAGAGCGGAATGAAGAGCTTGCCGCTTCATACAAGGAGTTGCAGTTAAAAATGACGGAACGCCTCCAGGTAGAAGAGCAGATCAAAACAGATATTTTTGAAAAAGAAGTGCTTATCAATGAGATCCACAACAGGGTTAAGAATAATATGAATCTGATCATATCCCTGATCGATACCCATAAGGGCCATTCATTTACCCCAAAGGTCTCCCGCAAATTCCGGGAGCTTTCACAAAGAGTCAGGGCTATATTGATGATCCATGAGAGCATGTATTTGTCCATAAACTATTCAGATGTTGATTTTTCCGGGTTTTTAAAGAAACTGGTAGATGATCTTGTACGTTTTTACAAACGACATGGCAAGGTAAAGGTCGATTTGCAGCTTCCTTCCGATGTATTCCTGGATATCGATTATGCAATTCCCCTGGGCATTGTTGTGAACGAACTGTTAAGTAATGCATTAAATCATGGCTTTTCCAGCCATTACCTGAAAAATCACACCCTGGCAAACCCGGCAGTGCTTTCGGTTGAATACCGGCATTTAGATGATTACTGCGAGGTGGTGATTACCGACAACGGGAAAGGCCTGCCAAAAAAATTCGATATACAAAAACTTCAAACCAATGGGTTGCCCCTTTCGGATATTCTTGTTAAAGATCAGATAAACGGTCAAATGGAAGTTTTGTCCGATGGGGAGGGTACCAGGATAACAATCTCGTTTCCTTCAAATTAAATTTTAAAATACATTTTTATGAAAACTTCCATTAAACTGAACTGGCAGGAGCAGATGAGCTTTGAAGCAGAGATTGACAAATTCAGAATCAACATTGATGCCGGCCCGGATCACGGTGGGCAGGGATCCGGACCCCGACCCAAACCATTGATGCTGGTTGCCCTGGCTGGTTGTACCGGGATGGATGTGGTGGGGATGCTGAAAAAAATGCGCATCGAACTTTCAGATTTTAATATTGAGGTGGAAGGGGAAATGCGGGACGATTTTCCAAAAGACTTCCTTTCCATGCATATTACTTATCATTTTACAGGAAAAAATCTTCCCAAAGACAAACTGGAAAAAGCAGTTAACCTTTCCCAGGAAAAATATTGCGGGGTAACCGCTACCCTGCAGAAAGCCATAAAAATAACCCATGACATTCAGATTCATTCCTGAGCATGGGTGGTGTTTTTCAGGATAACATGACCGATGGCACAACTCAGGCATTTTCCGGGAACGCAATAATACTTTTTCAATTCCAGCAGGGCCTGGCTGTCTGCTGCATTTTGAGGCTTTACCCCAAGAGTTTTCCAGTTTCTGATGATGTTATTGTTTTCGGCAGGCACCTCCTGCAGCAATGACAGGGCCTTTTCGCTTACCTGCGGTTTCTCAGATTCCTTCCCGTAAACAAACATTACCGGGGCTATGGTATTGATGATGATATTCCGAAGGGCATCTTTTCCAATATTCTTGGGTTTGCCGGCAGAAGCCTTATCAAAAACATAATGGTTGCCCCAGTAAGGGGAGGCCTTTATTTGAAACAGTTCGATGATCTCTGCCGGAGAAACTGCCTGGATGATGCGCCGGAAAAGCCTTCCGGAAGTATGCACCAGCATGGCAAATTGCGCAATGCGCAGGGTGGGAAAGTTTACCGGCCTGAGCCTTGAAAACTTCCACAGTTCTTTTTTCAGGGGCTGCAACTTATATTTTTTCTGAAGGTAGCGGTATTCATCCTTTAAGGTTCTCGGGTAAACATCTTTAAAAGGTTTTTCCAGAAGACCTGCCTGCCCAAAA
Source organism: Bacteroidales bacterium (assembly GCA_007129255.1). Lineage (GTDB taxonomy): Bacteria > Bacteroidota > Bacteroidia > Bacteroidales > UBA7960 > PUML01. The sequence goes on along the minus strand of SKVW01000061.1, from coordinate 4,080 downwards.
AGCAAGGCCTCAATGGTGGTTAGCTGGTTTTTGTTTTTAGCCAGCAGATTATAGGGCGTATGTTGTGCCAGCAAACCAAACGGGCTGGCATTGACTTTAAATCCAAAGTTGCGTGCCAGCAGGTAATAAAAGGTACTTTCCCAGTCATTGGAAAAATATTCCAGAAAATGGGAAATCTCTCCGGTCTTTCTTTCCAGCCTTTCCACCAGCAGGCGGTTGAGCCAGTTTTGAATGATAAAGTTATCCACCATTTCCAGGTTGTTTTGGCAGGGTACCCATGTTTTGGAAAGGAGCAGGTTCTGGTAGTTGTCCAGAATATGTTTTTCGAAACAATTTTTGACCTCCATGATGGGGATCATTTGCCGGGTTGGGATCGCTGTTTCCCGGTCATGCTCAAACACCACATGCAAAATGGTATTGTCGTAAGCCGGGTTGTGCTGATGGCCGTGCTTTTCCCAATTAGACGAAAGGGTATGGATTTCAACGTTTCCAACCCAAAGGGTACCGTCAATGCGGATCTTCGCCGCAAAAAAGTCCGGGCCGGCATCATGGTTTTCCTGGCCTGGATGGATAATTTCCACCCTTTCTCCTTTTGTGGTCTGCAGTTTACCCGGGTGCAAAAGGCGGTTCTTCCACAGGTAAACAATAAAGTTTTCCTTCATCTGGTTAAAATTAAAAAAAGGGGGAGGAAACTAACTTTTTACAAGTTACATTTTAAGATTAAATATTGCAAACAAAACACGAAAAACAATTATTACCGGGTAAAAAGTTGTCTGAAAAGCTTTTTAATATCAAAAATTATTCTTAAATTAACCGAAAAATTATACATTTGTGGCAGAACAAAATGCCATAAATTATTATGGACGAATTATCGCTGATTGTCGAGGGGATAAGCAACAAAGTTAAAAAGTTGCTGGTTCGCAATAAGCAATTAAAAGAAAAGGTTTTTCATTTGGAAACTGAAAAACTGGAATTGCAGGCCCGGCTCCGTGAAGAGCAAACCCTCATTAAACAATTGGAAAACCGGCTGGCAGAAGTGCAAGTTGCCAAAGCCCTGAATGCTGATGATTCGTTGAATGCCAGGCAAAAGGTTAATGAACTTTTGCGGGAAATCGAAAAGTGTTATTCGCTTTTAAACAGATAGTTACAATAAACTTTGAAAAAGGAACAACTAATATCGGTTATTATTGCAGAACGGCCTTACAGGCTGAGTATAAGCAGTGAGGAGGAAGAGCAATTGTTTCGTGAATCAGGAAAGCTCATTGAAGAGAGAATAAAGGAGTATGCCAGTAATTTTGCTTTCAGAGACAAGCAGGATCTGCTGGCCATGGTTACCCTGCAGTTTGCAGTGGAAATCCTGAAACTGGAAACAATAGCTCAAAATCATGAAGTCCTGAAACAACAACTCACAGGAATTGACCGTTTATTAGATGAAAGCCTGCTGGATAAAAGCTAACGTTCTTTGAAAAATATTTCGATATAACCCGCATTAATTCAATGTACGTTTTTGAAACTCAACATTATTAAACTTTAGGGTAAGTTTTGGAGTTTTTAGAACAGGCCTCACTACCATTGGTTCGCCAATGGTAGTCCCTCTGGGACAGTGGACGTTCGAGGAATTCCAACCCCCTAATCCTGTATTTTGGGGTTTCTATAAACCTCTTTGAATTATATGCGGGTTTTTTTATATAACCTACATAAAATCAAGTATAAACAAAATGGATAATATCATAACGATCATTGTAATAGCGGCTGTTTCGCTGGGGATAGGCATACTGATTGCCGCCACCATTATGCGCAAAGGCATCGTTCGTAAGAGCCAGCGTATTTTGAAAGAAGCCGTTTCAGATGCTGAAGTCATCAAAAAGGAGAAAATTCTCCAGGCCCGGGAAAAATTTCTGCAACTGAAAGCGGAGCACGAAAAATTTGTTTCCGAAAAAAGCCAGGCCATAAACCAGGCGGAGAGCCGCCTGAAGCAAAAAGAAAGCACCTTTTCCCAGAAGATGGAGGAGATCCAGCGAAAGCAGAATGAAGTGAACCTGATCAAGCAAAACCTTACCACGCAACTTGAAGTGGTTGACAAAAAGAAGGCCGATCTTGAAAAAACCTACAAACTTCAACTGGAACAACTGGAATCCATCAGTGGAATGTCTGCCAGCGAAGCCAAGCTTCAGTTGGTCGAGACACTCAAATCCGAGGCACAAGCCGACGCACAGTCCTATATAAAGGAGATTATGGAAGAGGCAAAACTGTCGGCCGGTATGGAAGCCAAAAAGCTGGTGGTGCAAACCATTCAGCGCACGGCAACCGAAGTGGCCATCGAAAATTCCGTTTCCGTATTTCCCATTGATAATGATGAAATCAAAGGGCGGGTGATCGGTCGTGAAGGACGCAATATCCGTGCATTAGAGGCGGCAACCGGCGTAGAGATCATTGTGGACGATACCCCGGAGGCCATAATCTTAAGTGGCTTTGATCCGGTAAGGAGGGAAATTGCCCGCCTTTCGCTGCACAAACTGGTGACCGATGGGCGCATTCACCCTGCACGTATCGAAGAGGTGGTGGCCAAAATACAGAAGCAAATTGAGCAGGAGATCATGGAAATCGGAAAGCGGACTACCATTGATCTGGGCATACACGGAATGCATCATGAGTTGATCCGCCTGATTGGGCGCATGAAATACCGTTCTTCATATGGGCAAAACCTGCTGCAGCACTCAAGGGAAGTTGCCAACCTGGCAGCTACCATGGCAGCAGAACTTGGGCTGAACCCGAAAATTGCCAAACGGGCCGCCCTGCTGCATGATATCGGCAAAGTACCGGATAATGAGCCGGAACTGCCCCACGCCGTTCTGGGTATGAAGCTTGCCGAACGCTACAAGGAAAAGCCCGAAATTTGCAATGCCATTGGATCGCACCACGATGAGGTGGAAATGGACAGCCTGATCTCTCCCATCATACAGGTTTGCGATGCCATTTCAGGAGCAAGACCCGGTGCCCGCAGGGAAGTTGTGGAGTCCTATATCAAAAGGCTCAACGACCTTGAAGAACTGGCCCTATCCTATCCGGGTGTGGTAAAAACATACGCCATTCAGGCCGGCAGGGAGCTCAGGGTGATTGTGGGTAGCGAAAAGATCACCGATAAAGAAGCCGAGCAGATCTCTTACGATTTAAGTAAGAAGATACAGACCGAAATGACCTATCCCGGCCAGATCAAAATTACGGTGATCCGGGAAACCAGGGCCGTGGCATATGCCAAATAAGAGGGTTTAAAAATTTACGAAAGGAATCCTAAAAAACGGGAGGTGAGCAATTGCCTCCCGTTTTTTTTAAACAAAAGGAATGATTAAATTGTTCCTTAATATGTTATCTTATCTATTTAATTATTTTGTTAAATAGTTGAAATTTCTTTGAGCCTTTGGTTTTTATTGCTAAATTTAATTATCGAATCAATAAAATGGAATATTCCCGGTTTTTGCATATTCTTGTTTTTAGCGCCTTGATCGTGTTATCAGGGTCTTTCGTTTATGGGGATCAGCAGGAAGAAATTCCCATGCTGAGTTTTGAAGAATTTGAACACTGGCTGGAAAAGGAAAATGATTCCGTATATGTGATCAATTTCTGGGCTACCTGGTGTGCTCCTTGTGTGCGGGAGATTCCCGCTTTTGAAAAACTCAATGAGCAATACCGGGACCGCAAGGTAAAAGTGTTGCTTGTCAGCCTTGATTTTCCCAATCAGTTGGAAAGCAGGGTTATTCCTTTTGTGGAGCGCATGGAGATGAAAAGCCGGGTGATCCTGCTCAACGACCCGGATGCAAACCGCTGGATTCCCATGGTAGATGATGCATGGAGTGGGGCCATCCCCGCCACGGTTATTTACTCACAGAACTTTTATGGTTTTTACGAAAGAGAGTTTAAATTTGAAGAACTGGAAGAAATTGTCAAACCCTTAACCCAATAAAAAACAAAACGATGAAAAAAACGATCCTTGCTTTACTAATTATGTTTATCGGGGCAGGTGCATTTGCCCAGGGGTATGAAGTGGGCGATGTGGCCACCGATTTCCGCCTGAAAAATGTG
>SKVW01000110.1 GCA_007129255.1 Bacteroidales bacterium | reverse complement strand
ATCCGGAGACATTCATTTCATAACGGTCGCTCAGTAACTGCTCTGAATAAACCACCTGTCCCAGCATGTCAATCATGCGCACTTCCTTGATGGTTTCATCAGCCTGGATATGAACCACTGACCGGGCAGGATTCGGGAAAACTGCCAGCTCAAGGGTCTGGGCATCAGGAACAGAAACTTCTGTTTCCACTTTCACCTCAACACTGTTGATCAGCAGTCTGTCCATGTCTTCGCAATCGTAGTGAACGATAGCGATGTAAATGGTCTGGTCTTCGAACTGGCTGATGTCAATGCTGCGCAGCGCAAAGTTCCATCCAGACTCTTCTTCTGTCAGGGTTTCTTCAAAAACAATGTTGTCGTCAATAAAGTCTTCCACACTGTTTCCTGTGGTAGAAACCACCACTTTGTAATGCTCTTCAAAGAAGTTGCTGCCGGAAGCTGCCACATGGTAATTGAGTTCGATGTATTCATTCTCGCCAAGGGTCGGGATCTCCAGGGCAGGAGTGATCAGGAAGTTGTGGGGCTCAATTGGTACTTGTCCGTCAGGATCCCATGAACGGGACGCCATCACATTGATGTCGTCTGTTTCATCATAATGCAGGAACCAGTTGAAGCCGTCTTCATTGGCATCAATAATGGTCCAGTCGCTGTTCATGATAAAGTCATCATGGTCGGCATATCCTTCAAAGTCGTCATAGAACGGCAGGGGATAAACAGTAGGTTCGGTTTCTTCAACCAGCACTATATCTACCACTACATCATCGTCAACCACGGTCACGTCTCCCATTGCATCTTCATAACCTTCTTTGCTAACAGTGTATTCGTAAGTGCCAGGATCAAGGTCTCCAAAGGTGTATATTCCTGCATCATACTCAACACCATCAAAGGTGATTACAGCATCAGTGATGGGGTTCCCGTCCTCATCTTCCACATTAAAGGTTACCTCAAACACTTCGGGCTCTCCTTCAATAAAGAAGTCAATGGTAACGATTTCCGACATACCGGTAGTATAAACAGTTTGTACTCCGGCAGTATGATTACCAGCAGGCAGTTCGGTAAACAGGTATTCTGTCTCGGTAATTTCTTCGGCAACGGGATTTTCCATATCATTAAGGAAAACGTTAAAGCCGGTAAAGGCCTTGCTGGAAGCATTAACAGGAGGGTGTCCTGCAAAGTATGGGTCGTCAACCGGGATAAACTCCGGAGCCGGACCGGTGCCTTCTGCCACCTGTCCACTCTTATAACTCACCTCACCAAAGTCAAAACCATATCCTCTAAGCAGATAGTTGACCTCGAAGCCCCATACTTCAATATCGGTAAATGCAGAGGAGGGATCGGTAATGTCAAACACACCAAACTGTGTACCAGGCACAAAGTCCCATGGTTCGCCCACGCCGTCATCAACAGCCAGTCCAAGGAAACCATTGTAGCTCAGCCCGATAAAGAATCCTTCGGGTAACTCGATTGGATTGTCAAACTCATATGTGTTCCATTGGTTGTCGGTATTGGGGACGTTCTCTGCAGTATAGATGATATTGTTTCTGTCGGGCAATCCGTTGGCATCAAGCCCTAAAACCCATACTTTAACGGTATTGTGGGGTCCGCCCTCACTGGTGAGCTGCCAGGTGATTTCATTGAGAATGGCGTTGCGATGATGTACCGCTCCCATCACGCTGTTCCAGTTGCCCTGGAAGCCCAGCTGAGCGTCAACTACTCCATCATCATACCGGAATTCGCCAAGAACTGTCGGATCGGCCCATGTCAGCAGGGCTTCACCCGCGTCAAGATCTTCTGTGGTAACTTCCAGGTTTGCAGGAGCCAGGATCACATCCATCATATGTACTTCAATATCTACATCGGCATCAACAATGTTCACCGTTACTTCCTCACCCACATAACCCGGGGCGCTGACGGTGGCCGTGAACGTGCCTTCGGGCAGTTGTATGCTTGCTTCCCCATCCTGGTCTGTGTCAACGGGGTCGAAGCCTTCAATGGAAATGGTTGCCCCTTCGATGGGATCCTCATCATCTGAATCTTCCAATACGGTGAAATGGGCAAAATAGCTGTCCAGCGGTGAAAAGTTCGCCGTAAGGGTTACGTCCTCCGCGGGCATTTGAAAAACAAAACTTGCTTCATCGCTCACCTCATTATTGTCGGCATCGGTCCAGTTGACGAATTCATAAAAAATATCGGGTATTGCCGTGAGGGTTACCATGTGATCTTCAGGATAACTTCCGCCACCCTGAACGGTACCGGCTCCTTCGGGTTCAACTTCCAGGGTAAGGGTATAGAAGTCAATATCCAGGGGTTTAATAAAGGAGATGTGGCGGGCCTGTCCGGAGATCACCTGATTCTGCACCAGCTCATTGTCGCGGTTGATGATGTGTGCACCACTGCTGTTGGTTACCATAATGTTTCCATTACCAAGCTCTCGAACTCCCCTCAGGCTGGTTACTACACCATAGTAGCCGATCTGGTTTCCGGCACTGTCGTATTCATATACACCTGCAGGAGAAGAAAAATTGGTCACCAGCACATTGCCGTTGTCCAGCAATTGCATTTGCTGGGGGAAGCCAAGGCCGGTGGCAAACATTTCAATAAAGTCACCGTCAGCATCATAACGGTGCACTCCGCTTGATCCGCTGGCACTCACCAGGTAGTCGTCGGTATCGGATCGGTAAACGATTCCCCATGGGCCGTTCAAACCTCCGGCATTGTTATCAATAAAATTCCCCAGGTAGGATCCGTCAGTATCAAACATAGCAACGGCATTTGCATTCCCGCCGGATGAAACGGTAACCAGGAGTTTGCCATCGGCCATTGTGAACATGCCCCTGATGTTTTGCAGGATGTCGGTATCTCCTCCACCCTGTGGGGCAAAGGTTTGCTCAAACTGCCCATCGGTATCGAATTGCTGCACCACGCCCATGCTTTGATCGGAGATCAGGAAGCTGGTGCCGTTAAAATTCCACAGCAAATGGATGGGGGTGGTGAGGTTAACTTCATCACCAGGGAAAAAGAATTCATCAATCAAAGCCCCGTCCTGAGGGTCGAAGGCTACGACTTTTTCATCCCCGCTTTCGGGCATAAGCAACAGCCCGGTTGGCGGAATTACTTCCAGAATAGACTGCCCCTGCCTGTTAACCAGGCGTTCGGCCGCCAAAGGATCAACTCCTTTTTCTTCGTAATAAGCCCAGTCTATTTCCTGATCCGTTTGGATCAGATTGGGGCCGGGTTGTGCAAACAAACCCGTGCAAACAAACATTAAACAAAAACCGAGTAGTAAAGTAGCTTTTTTCATGAGGGTTGGAATTTAGTTAATGATTTGATTAATGGTTAGTGTAAGGAAAAGCATCGTTAAGCTTAGAAATCCGAAGCAAATTATACTGATATGCATATACATTCAACAGATGGTTGCCGGAACTCGATTAATTACCTGCAATTTATACTTTTTTTGAGAGTATCCAAAATTATTTTTTGGAAATTTTAACAGGTAATGAAAAGATTTTAAGGGAAGTAGTTGATTTTTAATAGGATTCCTGAAAACCCCTTTTATATTAATTATTTTTCATTGACTTCTTGGGTCGGGCTTCATGGGTAGCCGGGCCATTTTTTCTACGGTAAGGGAAGGGAAGCCAAACTCTTCGGTAATAAGGCCCTGCAAAAGGTATATGCCATTTCCGCGAAAAGGCCATGCTTTGGAAGTTCCGGGAAAATGGACGGTATCAAAAAAATTGCCCTGTACGTCCAGGAAGCAGCCAAAATGCATCATTTCGTTTTTGACGGTCCGCACGTATTTGATGGTTACCAGCCAACCCACCATCCGTTTGCGTTTTCCGACATGCTGCATCATTTCCCCGCCCATGACTTCTCCCCGGTATGCAGTTTTCAGCAGTTCAAAAGGGCTCAAGGAAACCGTAAAACCCAGCAGCTCCATTTCATCATAGGCATTCTGTACAGGGTCGGTTTCGGGGGCAGGCAGGTTAAAGCTTTTTGCCGGTACCGGGAAAAGCCCCTGTACCGTTTTGTTTTTTTTGCCGGCCAAAAGGTGTGCTTTCCACAAAAGTTGTGCTTTGGGAATGCCGGTAAACCGGAAGCCATCCACCCGTATTAGCAATATCAGTTGTTCCAGGCAGGCCCCTGTTCTTTGGGCAAAATCCTCCAGGGATTCAAAAGGCCCGTTTTGCCGTCGCTCTTCGCAGATTTGCATTGCGGCTTTGTTTTCCAGGTGCTGTATGTGAACAAAACCAATGTAAATATCCCTGCCTCTTATGCAGGTAAAACGGTGGCTTTGATTGACGCAGGGCAGCCGGATATTTGCCCCGTAGCGCCGGGCTTCATTAAAATAGACGGGGCTTTGGTAAAATCCGCCGAAGTTGTTGATCACGGCTGTCATGAATTCCAGGGGGTAATGGGCTTTCAGGTAAAGGCTCTGGTAGCTTTCCACGGCAAAGGATGCAGAGTGGGCTTTGGAAAAGGAATAGCCGGCAAAAGACTCTATCTGCCGCCATACCTCCCGGATGAGGCTTTCGGGATGCCCTTTGGCGCGGCTGTTTACGAAAAAGCGGTCTACAATGCGCTGCATCTCTTTTTTTGAGCGGTATTTCCCGCTCATGGCCCGGCGCAGCACGTCGGATTCGCCCAGGTCAAGCCCGGCAAAATGGTGGCACACCTTGATCACATCTTCCTGGTAAACCATCACGCCGTAGGTTTCCTTTAGCTGCTGCTCCATAACCGGGTGCAGGTATTTGAAGCCGCTGGGGTTGTGAAACCGCTGAATGTATTCGCGCATCATGCCCGAGCGCGATACCCCGGGACGAATGATGGAACTGGCCGCCACCAGGCTGATGTAGTTGTCGCAGCGCAGCTTTTTCAGGAGCCCGCGCATGGCAGGGCTTTCCACATAAAAACAGCCGGTGGTTTCCCCTGAGCGCAAAAGCTCCTTTACCTTCGGGTCGCTTTTGAACTTTTCTACCTGGTGGATATCCAGGCTTACCCCATGGTTTTGGCGGATGATCTGCACCGATTCGTTGATGTGCCCGATGCCACGCTGGCTCAGGATGTCGATTTTTTCAAAACCCAGGTCTTCGGCCACATACATATCCCACTGCACGGTGGGCAGGCCTTTTGGGGGCAGGTCCAGGGCCGAATAGCAGCAGATGGGTTTTTCGGAAATGAGCACTCCTCCGGCATGGATGCTGCGCATATTGGGGAAATCGGCCAGCTGTCCGGCCATTTCAAAGATGCGGGCACTTACCTTATCCGGCAGCCCCGGAGCCTTGCGCCGGGCAACCAGCTCATCGATTTCGGCTTTGGGCAGGCCGAAAACCTTGCCCAGCTCCCTTACCATGGACCGGTCGCGAAAAGTGGTGGTGGTGCCCAGCAAAGCGGTATGCTCATGTCCGTATCGCTTGAAGATATAGTCCAGTACCTGGTCGCGCTCCTTCCAGGAGTAATCGATGTCAAAATCGGGAGGGGTAGAGCGTTTGGGATTGATGAAACGCTCAAAATACAGGTCCAGCTCAATGGGGTCCACATCGGTGATGCGCAGGCAGTAAGCCACAATGCTGTTGGCTCCGCTCCCCCGGCCTACATGATAAAAGCCCCTTGACATGGAGTAGCGTATGATGTCCCAGGTGATGAGAAAGTAGGAAGAGAACCCCAGCTTGTCGATGATCTCCAGCTCATGTTTTACGCGCCTCAGGGCTTCTTTATGGTTTTTGCCGTATCGGTATTCCAACCCGTCCATGGCCAGTTTTTGCAGCAGGGCACGGTCATCGGCCGCATGGCCGGTAAAGGTTTTTTTGTTTTTCAGGGTGTTGAAGTCAAAATGCATGGAGCACTGGTTCATCAGGGCTTCTGTGTTGCGGATGATGGAGGGAAAGGCTTCATAATGCTTTTTGAGCACATCCGGAGGCAGCATCATTTCTTCCGGAAGTGCTGCCTGATGCGGCTGAAGCCGGCTCAGTACAATGTTGTGATCTATTGCCCGCAAGTGGCGGTGCAGTTCATGTTCTTTTTCGTTAAGAAAAGATACGGGATGCAGCGCCACCAGTTTTTCCTGCTGATGCCGCATGGGCGAAGTGGGCAGGCGGGAAAGGTCCCGGATGCGGATGCCGGCAAACTCATGGGGGTGAAGTACGGCCGGCAGCTTCCCGGTGAAAGGATAAATGGCAAAAGTATGTTCACAAACCGGGAAACGTTCGGGCAGGGAGGTACGGCTGATGTTGTGATTGCTGAGAAAACGGTTGATACGCCGAAAACCCTCAGGGTTGCGGGCCAGGACAATATACAACAGCCGGTGTGCTTTGCGGAACTCAATGCCTGCCACCGGGCGAATGCCTTTTTGGAGGCACAGTCTCACGAATTCCGGCATGGCCGTGGTATTGCAGATATCGGTCAGGGCAAGCTGCCTTAAGCCGTATCTGCCGGCCAGCATTACAAGCTTTTCGGGCGAAAGAGTGCCGTAGCGCAGGCTGTAGTATGTGTGGTTATTCAGGTACATGGCAGGCCGGTTGTGTTTATGAAGAAAATATTCCCACGCCCCGCTGCAGGATATTCCCTCCGTGCTTGCGGCGCATGCGGTCAATGGCCTGGTAGAGGTTTATGAGTTCCGGGGTTTCTTCAAACATGTTGAGCTGTTGCACCCCGTTTACCAGCCGGCTGAATTGTATGCCCACCAGGCGAATGAGCATGCGGCGGATATAAAGCCTGCGAAAAAGTTCTTTGCATACGGGAATGAGGATATGGTCAAAAGAGGTATAGGGCACGGTTTGTTGCAGGGTATGGGTGTCAAAGTTGGTATACCGGATCTTTACGGTGACGCAGCCGGTGAGTTGCTGCTTTTTGCGCAGCCTGAAGGCCAGCTGCTCGCACATGGCAACCAGCAGGTTGTTGATGTGATGAATGTCGATGGTGTCGGTTTCAAAAGTGGTTTCGTTGCTGATGGATTTGCGTTCGCTCCAGGTTTGCACCGGGGTGTTGTCAATGCCATTGGCACGTTGCCAGATCACCCGCCCGTTTTTTCCCATCATGCGTTCCATGATCTCGGGCGGGATGGCGCTCAGGGTTTTGATGGTGGCAATGCCCATGGTGCGCAGGGTATGATAGGTCTTTGAGCCAATCATGGGTATTTTTCGTATGGACAAGGGATTCAAAAACGGACGTATCATGGAAGGCTCCACCTGCAGCTGCCCGTTGGGCTTTGCTTCCCCCGTAGCAATTTTCGAAACGGTTTTGTTGAGTGAAAGCCCCATGGAAATGGGCAGGCCGGTTTCCCTGATAATGGTTTGCCGCAGTTCTGAAGCCCATTTCCGGCAACCAAAAAAACGATCCATCCCCGTTATGTCCAGGTAGTGCTCATCAATGGAAGCTTTTTCAAACAGGGGTGCACTTTCGGCAATGATCTGGGTTACCATATTGGAATATTTGCTGTACTGCTGCATGTCCCCGCGAATGAATACGGCATCGCTGCAAAGATTGCGGGCCAGCTTCATGGGCATGGCCGAATGCACCCCAAACTGCCTCGCCTCGTAGCTGCATCCTGCCACCACCCCGCGCTCACCCATGCCTCCTATAATCACAGGCTTGCCCTTGAGACTGCTGTTTTGCAGCCGCTCCACCGACACAAAAAAAGTGTCCTGGTCCAGGTGAACAATGGTACGGGCAGAATCGGGCATAATTTTTTTCTTTAGTTATTTGTATATCAGAAAAAAATGTTATTTTTGATTAAAAATTGGTCAAAATTCTGATTATAATATAACCAAAAAACAAAATCGTTCCTGATTCCGGGTACTAAATTTTTTTAAAAAATCCGGTTTTTGACCTGCAGAAGTAAGCTAAATGCAATGAGCCATGCAATGAGCTCGCCATAGAGGAGAATGATTGTGTTATGGCAGGTTTCCCCGATTGGGCGGGGCAGGCATCTGACCATATTAATCAAATTGTAAAAAGATAAAAAAGGGCTCCGGCCCTTCAAAACGTATTGCCATGAGTTTTTTCGGATCCAACATTAAATTGCTGCGCAAGCGCCGCGGCCGCACCCAGGATGAGGCGGCCTTTGCCCTGAATATGAAGCGTTCTACCCTGAGCGGCTACGAGAACGGGGTAGCTCAGCCCGGGCTGGAGTCACTGGTTACTTTTTCCGGGTATTTTAATGTTTCTATCGATACCCTGGTAAAGACGGATCTTTCCGCCCTTTCGGAAAGCCAGCTCTCACAGCTGGAGCGGGGGTACGATGTGTACCTTAAAGGCAGCAAGCTGAGGGTGCTGGCCACCACGGTTGACAATAAGAATGAAGAAAACATCGAGCTGGTTTCGGAAAAGGCCAAAGCCGGCTACCGCAGCGGTTTTGCCGATCCTGAATTTATCAAGGTGCTGCCCACCTTCCAGATGCCGTTTTTGTCAAAACAAAAAAAATACCGCACCTTCCAGGTTTCAGGCGACAGCATGCTGCCCATTGCCGAAGGCTCATGGGTAACCTGTGAGTTTGTGCAAAACTGGAACCTGATACAAAACCGTCATGCTTACGTGATCCATACCCTGGACGACGGAGTGGTATTCAAGGTAGTGGAAAACCTTATCAAAACTGAAGGCAAGCTGAAACTGTACTCCCTCAATCCCATTTATGAGCCTTACAAGGTGCATGTGAACGACATCCGGGAAGTATGGAAGTTTGTGAACTACATCAGCAGCGAAATGCCTGAGGGCAATATGCAGGATACCCGGCTTGTCAATCAGTTCAACGAGCTGAAAAAGGATGTGGAAGCCCTGAAAAGTAAAATCAGCCCTCCGTCCGGTAAAGGAACTACCGGAAAGCTTTTTGAAGAAGAGTAGCCCCTAATTTGCCCGGACTGCCTTTAAAGGTCTTTGATCAACTCTTTAAAGATCAGGGTCATATGAGGTTCGGCCGTTTCAGCCACATTTTGTACTTCCTCATGGCTGGTAGGTTTGTCGACCTCAGAGGGTTCAGCAAGGTTGGTAATGATGGAAATGCCAAAACAGGCAATATCCATATGCCGGGCCACAATCACTTCCGGAACGGTGGACATGCCGGTTGCATCGGCACCAAAAATCCTGAACATTTTGTATTCGGCAGGAGTTTCCAGGGTAGGTCCCGGACTGCCGATGTAAACTCCCGACTGGAATTTGATCTTGTGCTGCGAAGCAATTCTTTTGGCTTTCCCGATCAGTTTGGAGTCATAGGTTTCGCTCATTTCCGGGAATCGTGGCCCAAGCTCTTCCAGGTTTTCACCACGCAAAGGATTTTCCGGGAAATGGTTAATGTGATCGCGTATGATCATCAGGTCACCCACTTCAAAAGCTTTGTTCAGCCCCCCGGCAGCATTGGAAACAAACAGGTTTTTTACCCCCATCATTTTCATGACCCTTACCGGAAAGGTGACCTGCTGCATGCTGTAGCCTTCGTAGTAATGAAAGCGGCCCTGCATGGCCATTATTTTTTTCCCTTCCAGGATACCGAAAATAAGTTTGCCGGCATGGCCTTCCACCGTGGAAGAAAGAAAGTTGGGAATGTTTCCGTACTCTATGGTGTGCTTCACGTCAATGGCCTTTACCAGGCCACCCAGGCCGGATCCTAAAATGATGCCCACTTCCGGTTCAAAATTGGTTTTTCCCTTCAGGAATCCTGCCGTTTCTTTTATCTTTTCCATCATAGCTTTTAACTTATAATTTCTTCTTTTTTGCCTTTATGCTAAAGTAACAAAAAACTCTTTATTCCTGACACTATATGTTTAAACAAGGCTTTTGGCGGGAGAAGTTTTATCATTCGGGGATAAAATTTTAAATTAGCAGGATTTTTCACCGGCTGTTTTCAAACCTTGTATTCAGCGTTTTGTTAATTTGTACATAACAAAAAACCACTCCTTCAGGAAAAAACCTGAAGGAACTAAAAGAACCACCCATGGCATCAAAAGAAAACCCGGCCCCGGGCAACGATCATCGCCGCAATGTTTTTAATGCAGATATTATTATTGAAGGTGCCATGGTGGTGACCATGGATGCCGGTTTCCGGGTAATTGAAAACGGCGGCCTTGCCATTAAGGACGGTTTGATAGCAGGGATTGGCGAAAGCCATGAGATCACCACAAACTTTCATGCCCCGGAAGTTATTGACGGACAGAAAAAGCTGCTGATGCCCGGGTTGATCAATACCCATACCCATACACCCATGACCATTTTCAGGGGGTTTGCCGATGACCTTCCCCTGCATGAATGGCTTTACGATCATGTTTTTCCGGTGGAGTCGGAGTTCACTTCTGCTGAAAACGTTCGTATCGGTGCCAAGTTAGGCATTGCGGAAATGTTGAGAAGCGGCACTACCACTTTTAACGATATGTATTATTATGTTGACGAGGTGGCCGCTGTGGCAGAGAAAGCAGGGATCCGTTCCGTGCTTAATGAAAGTGTGATAGATTTTCCTGCTCCCGGAAGCCCAACCCCGGACGATGGACTTTCACTGGCCGAATCCCTGATCAGCAAATGGAAAGGTCATCCGCTGGTTACCATAGGTGTGGCTGCCCATGCGCCTTACTCCACATCCCCTGCCACCTTAAAAAAGGCGAAGGCACTGGCCGACAATTACCGGGTTCCTTTTAACATCCATGTTTCAGAGACCCGCAGAGAGTTTGACAGCATTATGAAAGAATACGGTGCCAGCCCGGTGCAACACCTTGAAAATATCGGGGTGCTGGGACCGAATGTTATTGCTGCCCACTGTGTGCATATCACCAAAGAGGACATTCACATTCTGGCTGACAAAGGGGTGGGTGTGGCCCATAATCCCCAGTGCAACATGAAGCTGGCCAGCGGGGTAGCCCCGGTTCCGGAGCTGCTCCGGGCCGGTGTTAAGGTAGGCATTGGCACCGACGGGGTAGCCAGTAACAACGACCTTGACCTGTTTGAAGAAATGCGTACGGCTGCTTTTGTGCATAAGCTCAACAGCAATGACCCCACCGTGATGGATGCCCGTACGGTGCTGGAAGCCGGTACCATGGGCGGTGCCAGGTTGCTGGGAATGGAACACCAAATAGGTTCGCTGGAAACCGGGAAAAAAGCCGACCTGATCATCCTCGACCTGGATCAACCCCATGCCCATCCGCTATACAATATTTATTCACTGATCATATACAGCCTGAAAGGATCGGATGTGGATACGGTGATCATTGAAGGGAAGCCGGTGATGCGGCAGCGAAAAATGCTTACCATGAACGAGGAGAAACTGTTTGAAAAGGTGGAGGCCATTGCCCGTGAAATTGCCGGAAAGAGCCCAAGCCTGTTGACCCTTAATCTGAAGAGGTTGTAAGGCTAAGGGGTGAGGCGCTTCATCATGTGCATCTCTACGTTTTTGCAAAGCTGTGCCGGGCTGAATTTTCTCCAGTTGAGGTCGTTAAAGTGCCTTCCGAAAGCGATATAGTAATCAATATTGGCTCCTTCAAACTCCCTGATCACAAAGTCTCTGAAGTTAAGTGCCACGATCCATCCATCTTCTATTTCATCAAACCATTCTTCATAATAACAATCATCGGATGAATGGAAATTCAGTACATTTTCCCCGATCAGGATAAACTTTCTGATGCCGTTTTCAATCAGGGGTTCAATAATGTTTCGTTTCAGGTACATGATGTCGTTGTGCAGGCAGTCATTCCACTCACCGATCATTTCAATTACACAAAAACCTTCCTCATAATCGGCAAACAATATTTTAATGAAAAGGGTGGGTGAGCCGATCTCATCCCATTGGGGGTGGATCAGGTGGTTATAAATGGCATGGGTAAACTCAAATTCGCTGTAGTCTCTTCCGTAAAAAGGAGAACGCTCATCTTCGGAAGCGATGTAATAGTTTCTCCAGGTGTAAAATGGTTCAATGGTATGCATAAAAAAACCTCACTCAAAAAGATTGAATAAATCTGGTCTGTAACAAATTTAATGATTTTTATACTGCGGGTCAACAGGTTTCAACCCCGTTAAAAACTTCGTACTTATAATAAGATGAAAGAAAAAATCAGGCCATAAACCTTTGTTTCTGAAACCAAATAAAGGGTAGTGATTAAATGTTGTAATAAAATTTTAAAAAAAAGGAAGGTAATTGCTGCTGTTAATATTCAATTTTCCCTTCCATTTCTGTCCAGGTTTCAAACGGCTTGAAATAATCGGGGATTTCAAGCTTTGAAATAGGAATTGACCTTTTCTCCAGGGGCAAAGGAATTTCTTCATAAATGAAGGAGTCGTCAAAACCTGCTTCGGCGGCATCCTGGTTAGAAGCGGCAAAAATGATTTTGCTGATCCTTGCCCAGTAAAGGGCGCCAAGACACATGGGGCAGGGCTCACAACTGGTGTAAATGATGGCGTTATCCAGGCGGAAGTTTTGCAAATTTTTGCAGGCTTCACGTATGGCAACAATCTCGGCATGCGCTGTGGGGTCGTTATGGTAGGTGACCCGGTTTACCCCCCGGCCGATTATTTTCCCGTCCAGCACAATTAAGGCCCCAAAAGGGCCTCCAAGATTTTTTCTGACATTTTCAGCAGCCATCTCAATGGCTTCTTTCAAATAATCTTTGTGATCTTTCATAAAATCCACAGGTGAATAAAAAACAAACCTACGTGATTTTTTACAAAAACACAATAGCAAAACCCGAAGCCTTTTCCAAAAAAATTATAAAAGAAACCACCTGTTTTTTTTTGAACTTTTTAAGCCGGGTAAAATAAAAATCCCTTATACCTTTGGCCTTTGGAAAAACAACCCATGGATATAGTCAACCTGCATGATTTCCTGGAAGAAAAATCGGCTTTTTACAACCGAAAAAGCTTTGTGGAAACCGATCCCGTTTATGTTCCCCATTGCTTTTCGGAAAAAGAGGACATCGAGATTGCAGCATTTCTTGTTGCCACCATTGCCTGGGGGCAGCGCAAAAGCATAATCAGCAGCGGGATGCGGTTGATGCATTGGATGGACCACAAGCCGGCGGATTTCATCAGGAACTTCTCCCAGAAAGACCTTGCCCCTTTCACGGGCTTTGTTCACCGCACCTTTAATAAAACCGACCTGGAATTCTTTTTCTATTCCCTGAAAAATATCTACCAGCTGCATGGAGGGCTGGAACAGGTTTTTTTTGAGGGTTATAAAAGGAGGCAGAGTCTTTATGACGGCCTCATTTTTTTCAGGAAGGTTTTCTTTGAAATTCCGCATCCTGAGCGCACCCGCAAGCACGTGAGCGACCCATCTGCCGGGTCGGCCGCGAAACGCCTCAACATGTTTCTGCGCTGGATGATCCGCAACGACTGCCAGGGAGTGGACTTTGGGATCTGGAAAAAGTTTTCTCCTGCCCGGCTGTTTTGCCCCCTGGATGTTCATTCCGGGAAGGTAGCCCGAAAGCTGGGGCTGCTGCAAAGGAAACAAAACGACTGGAAGGCCGCAGAGGAACTTACAGACAGGTTGCGCAGCTTTGACCCTGCCGATCCGGTAAAATACGATTTTGCCCTTTTCGGGATGGGGGTGTTTGAAAAATTCTGAGCCCCGGGGCCTGATCGGTTAAAAACCCTATTTTTGCAAAAAAACCACCGGCCATGCGCATTGACATATTGACCATTTTTCCTGAAATGTTCCGGGGGCCTTTCTCCCACTCTATCATCAAAAGGGCTCTGGAGAAGAAACTGGTGGAAATCCACCTGCATGACATCAGGGATCATGCCACCGACAAGCACCGCCGGGTGGATGATTACCCTTTTGGAGGCGGGGCAGGCATGGTAATGATGATAGAGCCCATTGAAAGGTGCATCAACAGCCTTACCAAAGAAAGGGATTACCAGGAGATCATATTTATGACCCCGGATGGGGAGCCCCTTGGGCAACCCCTTTGCAACCATTTGTCCACCCATAAAAATTTGATTCTTTTATGTGGCCATTACAAGGGGATTGACCAGCGAATCCGAGATCATTTGGTTACCAAAGAGATTTCAATTGGGGATTATGTGCTTTCAGGGGGAGAGATCCCGGCCATGGTACTCACCGATGCCATTGTGCGGTTGTTGCCCGGGGTGCTTGGGGACGAAACTTCGGCTTTGTCCGATTCTTTTCAGGACAATTTGCTGTCGCCCCCGGTTTATACCCGTCCGGCCGATTATAAGGGCTGGAAAGTCCCGGATGTGTTGCTTTCGGGCCACGACCGCAGGATCACCGAATGGCGCTATGAACAGGCCCTCAGGCGAACCCGTGAAAGAAGACCCGGTCTGCTGGATGAATAAAAAAAGGTTGCCCGTTTTTACAGGCAACCTCACTGCTTAAAAGCTAAGGGTAGTCCTAAAATTTATACCCTACCGAAAATTTGATCACACGGTTATAACCCTTGAAGTCTCCGTCTTCATCAATGGAGAGCAGTCCAAGGTCATATCCAAGGCTGGCGGTTAGCCCCATGGGAAGATCAACGCCGGCACCGAGCACCAGGGCCAGGTCAAAAGAGCGCATTCCTTCGGTATCAGACTCTGTTTCTTCTTCACCATTGAATTTCATGGTGTACTTGTTGTCAAGAAGGATGGAGGGCTGGGGACCGATGAAAACATTAAAAATAGGAGCTGGTGAAAACTTCGCCAGCAAAGGAATGTCCAGGTAAGAAATAGTGTTTATGAACTCCAGGGTACCTTCTCCATTAAATGATTCTTCAACCTGGTAACCTTTGGTTGAGTAATAAATGCCCGGCTCAATCTGAACAAGGCCCAGAATGGAGAAATTGGCAAATCCACCAATGTGAAATCCAATGCGCATGTCGGTGTCTTCAACATCCTCACCTCCAAGATTTGCAAAGTTAAGCCCGCCTTTTACCCCAAAATCAAGGGATTGTGCTTGCAGTCCTGAAACAGACACCAGCAGCAAAATGGCTAGAAAAATTCCGGTAATTTTTTTCATATGTCTCATGTTTTTGGTTTAATGTGTTAAAGTTAATTATTTGTTTAATAATTTCAACTTTTGAGCAAAAAATTTTAAAAAAACCCAAAAAAAATGAAAAGAAAAGATTTTGTTAAAGCTATTGAGCGTTTTTTTAAAAATTAATTCGGCTGGTCTTTTTGTTGTTAGAAATTATTCCCTAACTTTGCACTCCATTTTGAGCGAACAAAAAAATCTTTAAATATATTGTAGCGATGAACCAGACCGAAATAATGAATTTTGTGCAGGATACCCTGGTAGAGAAAAAAGAATGGCCTGCATTTAAAGCCGGAGACAACGTTACGGTTCACTATAAGATCCGTGAAGGCAACAAAGAGCGTATTCAGCCATTCCAGGGTGTGGTCTTGCAAAGAAGGGGCAGCGGAGCAACAGAAACTTTCACCGTTAGAAAAATTTCCGGGAATACTGGTGTAGAAAGGGTTTTTCCCCTGCATTCTCCTTTTATTGAGCGCATTGACCTGAACCGTCGCGGGGTAGTAAGAAGAGCCCGTATTTTCTATCTCCGTAAGCTTCGCGGGAAAAGAGCACGCATCAAAGAAAAAAGAATTTAATTTTCTTTGTTTGGTAAATATTTCCAGGCCCTTTTTTATAAAGGGCTTTTTTTGTATCTTTTTGGCAGCAATAACAAAAGGGCTGAAAATTTATTTTTGCTTAAATTGCCCGCCATTGCCCGGCATTTTTTAATTTCGCAGTGTGTTTTATTTGGTGATGATAGTTTTGAGCCATGAAATACCAGACCAATAATTAAAAACTGAAAATAGAAACGAGCCATGTCAAACAGTTTGACACACAGGAGAATGATTATTAAAGCCTGAAGGAAGAGGATGGAGGGTAGAGGGTAGAGAAACTCCACCATCAACCCTCTAACTTCTGCCCTCAATTCGGAACCTTGGATGAATTTAAAGAGTATAGATAATCAAATAGTTACAAAAGCATAAACACATGAAAAAACTGATCGAATGCGTACCGAATTTTAGTGAAGGAAAAGACATGGGGATCATCGGCCAGATCACTCATGAGATTGAAACCTCCGAAGGAGTGAAGTTGCTGGATGTGGATCCCGGAAAAGCCACCAACCGTACGGTGGTTACTTTTGTCGGCACACCGGATGAGGTCGTTGAAGCGGCTTTTAAGGCGGTAAAAAAAGCATCCGAACTGATAGACATGAGTAAGCATAAAGGAGAGCATCCCCGCATGGGCGCTACGGATGTGTGCCCCCTGGTGCCGGTTGCCAATATTAGTATGGAGGAAGTTGTTGAATATGCCCGGAAACTGGCCAAACGCATCGGAGAAGAGCTGGGGATATCCGTTTACTGTTACGAAAATGCTGCTTTGAAGCCTGAAAGAAAAAACCTGGCCAACTGCCGCAGCGGAGAGTATGAGGGCATGGCCGACAAACTGTCCACCCCGGATTGGAAGCCGGATTTCGGTCCGGACAAACTGAATGTGAAAGCCGGGGTAACCGCCGTTGGGGCAAGAGATTTTTTAGTTGCATACAATATTAACCTCAATACCACTTCTACGCGCAGGGCCAATGCCATTGCCTTTGATGTTCGTGAAAAAGGCCGGGTGAAAAGAGAAGGACACCCCCTGACCGGAAAGATCATTAAAGATGAAAAAGGGGATCCGGTTTACATTCCTGGTACTTTGAAAGCCGTGAAGGGGATCGGCTGGTTTATTGAAGAATACGGCATAGCCCAGATTTCCATGAACCTGACCAATATCAGTGTCACTCCTGTTCATGTGGCTTTTGATGAAGTTTGTAAAAAAGCTGATGACAGGGGAGTACGCGTTACAGGATCTGAGCTTGTCGGGCTGGTTCCCCTGAAAGCCATGCTGGATGCCGGAAAATATTTCCTTGCCAAACAAAACCGCAGCCTGGGAGTTTCAGAGTCGGAACTCATCAAGATTGCCGTTAAGTCAATGGGACTGGATGAGCTGAAGCCATTCAATCCCAAAGAAAAGATTATTGAATACATGATAGCCGAAGATGCCGGTGATAAGCTGGTGGATATGACCGTGGAAGGTTTTGCCGATGAAACGGCCAGCGAATCTCCCGCCCCCGGAGGTGGTTCGGTATCGGCTTATGTCGGAGCCCTTGGTGTATCACTGGGTACCATGGTCGCCAACCTTTCCTCCCATAAAAGGGGATGGGACGAGCGCTGGGAAGAGTTCAGCAAGGTGGCAGAGAAAGGGCAGGCCTATAAAGAGGAGTTGCTTTACCTTGTTGATGAAGATACCCGTGCCTTCAACAAGATCATGGAATCTTTCGGTCTTCCCAAAAAGACAGAAGAAGACAAAAAGGCCCGCAAAAAGGCCATTCAGGATGCCACCCGTTATGCCATAGAAATTCCCTTCCGGGTTATGGAGAAAGCCTATGAATCCATGGAGGTGATGGAAATGATGGCAGAAAAAGGGCTTGAAAGTTCGGCCAGCGATGCAGCCGTAGGTGCCATCTGTGCGAGAGCCGCAGTAATGGGCGCCTTCCTCAATGTGAAGATCAATGCCGGTGACCTTGAAGATAAAGCATATGTGGACAAAGTGTTCAAAAAAGGCACGGAGATTGAAAAGGCTGCCATTAAAAAGGAAAAAGAGATCATGGCCATGATTGAAGAAAAAATCAAGAGCTAAATTCAATTTTTTTATAATTTTTCCGGGTTGTCTCAAAATTCATCCATAATTTTGAGACAACCCTTTTTGTTATGATTGAAAAAATAACCGCGCCCACCCTGGTGATCAACCAGTACCAATGCCGCAGCAATATCCGGGAAATGCTGCAAAAAACGGTGAAAAGCAACAGCCGTTTGCGCCCCCATTTTAAGACCCATCAGTCGGAGGTGGTCGGCAAATGGTTCAGGGAAGAGGGTGTACAAGCCATTACCGTTTCTTCCGTAAGCATGGCCTGGCAATTTGCCATGGATGGGTGGAAAGACATCATGATCGCTTTTCCGGTGAATTTAAGGGAAATTGACGAGATCAATCACCTGGCCTCCAGGGTTAAGTTAGGGATTACCCTTTCTTCTCCCGGGGTAGCCCCTTTGCTTGAGGCCGTTATAAAAAAACCTGTCGACCTTTATTTGAAGATAGATGTAGGATCTCATCGCACCGGGTTTGATCCCACCCATACTGATCGCATACGGGAAGCCCTTGATGGCGTCAAACCCAATACCAATATCAGGTTTAAAGGCTTTATTGCCCATGCCGGGCATAGTTACCAGGCCAAAGATGTGCCGGGAATAAAAAAAATATTCAGAGAAGGGATCCAAATATTAAAAGTACTGGAGGCTATTTTTACGCCAGATTATCCGGATCTGATCGTTTCCTGGGGTGATACCCCCACCTGCAGCATTGCGGATCATTTTTCCGGCATTCATGAGATCCGGGCCGGGAACTTTGTGTATTACGACCTGATGCAATGGCAACAGGGAGCCTGCCACCTGGAGGATATTGCCATGACCATGGCTGCCCCGGTTGTAGCCTTGCATCCTGAGCGGAACGAAGTGGTCATATATGGGGGTGCAGTGCATTTATCAAAGGAAAGCATGCTTTGTCCAGAAGGAAAGCCCCATTACGGGATGATGGTTTTTTATCACCCCGACGGAAGCTGGATCTTTCCTGATCAGCAGGCATGGGTTCGAAGAGTTTCGCAGGAACACGGTATTGTGCAGGTTACCGAAGAGCAAATGGAAAAAATCAAAGCTGGGGATCTGCTTGGCATTGTTCCTGTACATGCCTGCCTTACGGCTGATCTTGTGAGGGAGTTATACATTTTTTAATCCTTTCGCCCTGAACCGTTTTGTTTCTCATACAAAACTTCTTTGGCCCTGATCATGGCGTGTTCGATGGTTTCGCAGATGTTTTCACTGCCGATGATATAATATAAACCGTCCTTTTTGAGGGCCTCCAATGTTTTTTCAGTAACTCCTGATAAGATGGTATGGGTATCGTGCTTTAGAGAACGCTCATAAAAACTGCGCAGGTTTTTCAAGCCGGTGGAATCAATAAACGGCACCCTGCGCATGCGAATAATCCTTACCTTAGGCTTTTCATGAATTTCTTTTTCAGCCTCTTCAAACTTGTTGGCCAGCCCGAAGAAAAACGGCCCTTTGATCTGGAAGACCTCTACTCCCTTAGGGATTTCCAGCAATTCGGTTTCGTCAGAAATGTGTGAAAGTTCGTCTTCTACGGCATCTTTTAATACGTCTATTTCACTGGTTTCCATCACCCTTCTCACAAACAGGATCAAAGCCAGGATAATACCGAACGGCAATGCCACATTCAGGCCCACAAAAACAGTCAGCAGAAAAGTGGAAAGCAGAACCGACATGTCACTTTTAGAGCTCCTCAGTATGCTGCGAAAAGAACGCCATTCGCTCATGTTGTAGGCCACTACTACCAGAACTCCGGCAAGAGCTGCCATGGGTATCAATTGGGCCAGCTTTCCCAGATAAAGCAACACCAACATCAGAACCAGTGCATGGATCATCCCTGCCACGGGGGTTTTTCCTCCGTTTCTTACATTGGTCATGGTTTTGGCAAGCGCTCCCGAAGCGGCCATGCCGCCGAATAAAGGGGTGATCATATTGGCAATCCCATGGGAGATGAGTTCGGTGTTGGGGCGATGCCGGTAGCCGGTGGCTCCGTCGGCTACAATGGCGGAAAGCAGGGACTCAATGGATACAAGCATGGCTATGGTAAAAGCAGGCACCAATAATTCCTGGATCAACTGTAGGTTAAGGCCTGGCAGCATGGGCATTTGAAAAGAAGTGTCAATCACACCAAACTGGCTGCCAATGGTGGCAACGGGCAATCCCAAAGAACCTACAAGGATGGTGGTAATGACAATAGCCACCAGCGAACCGGGGATCTTTCGGGTCAGGTAAGGCCATGAAAGGGTGATCATTACCGTAAGGAACCCTATCCCAAAAGCAGGAAAGCTGATCTGGTCAATATGATCAAAATAATAGCTCCACCGGCTCACCAGGTCCGCAGGAATATCCCCATCAGGTAAACCAAAAAATTCTTTCATCTGGGAAGAGAAAATGATGAGCGCAATACCGCTGGTAAAGCCTACCACAATGGGATAGGGCATGAACTGTATAAGGGTGCCTGCCCTGAGTAAGCCCATGATCAGCAACATGATGCCGGCCATGATGGAAACCACAAACACGGCTTCAAGGCCGTGCTGGTTCACCACACCGTATATGACCACTATCAGGGCACCGGATGGACCGCCGATTTGTACCCTGCTTCCTCCCAGAAAAGAAATGAAAAACCCGCCAATGATGGCGGTTATTAAACCCATTTGGGGCGGAACCCCGGAAGCAATGGCAAAAGCAATGGCCAGGGGGAGTGCAACGATCCCAACGATCAGCCCTGAGGTGGCATCTGAAAGAAAAGTTTTTTTATCATAATCCTTTATGGTGGTAAAAAACTTCGGCTCAAACATTTTTTGTTAACAAATTCAGTTTCGGCTCTGATTGGGTGAGTTTTGTCCCACAGGTTGTTATTCCAAAAATTAAATTGGAAAACCGATGCAAAATTAGTTTATTTGTCCCTTATTTTCATGTTTTTTTCCCTGGGCAAAAGCTTCTTGATGTTTGATGTTGTGTAACCAACTGTTTTAAAATGGAATATAAAAACCTGCCTCATCTTTTTGAAGAGAGCGTTAAAAATTTCTCCGATAATGTATTGCTTTGGGAAAAAAGGGATGATTCATACAAAGGGGCATCCTACAAAGAAACCTCCGAAAGGGTAAAAAACTTAAGCGGAGGCTTGTTAAGCAAAGGCTTTGAAAAAGGAGACCGGGTAGCATTGATATCTGAAGGGCGAAATGACTGGGTGGTGAGCGAATTGGCCGTGTTGTTTTGCGGAGCCATCAGTGTGCCCCTTTCCGTTAAGATTGAAGAGCCTGCCGATCTTCGTTTTCGACTTCAGCATTCGGGTTGCAAAGGGATCGTGGTTTCCCGTAATCACCAGCATAAGGTTTTTGGCCTGGCCCGTCAGTTGCCCGATCTGGAATTTGTATTGCT
This sequence comes from Bacteroidales bacterium, assembly GCA_007129255.1. GTDB lineage: Bacteria > Bacteroidota > Bacteroidia > Bacteroidales > UBA7960 > PUML01. The sequence goes on along the minus strand of SKVW01000110.1, from coordinate 9,742 downwards.
TTTGGATGATCCAAAGGAAGAAAATACTTTAACCAATGAATCCATTCCCGAAGCACTCAATGAAAAGGTTTTTTTTATTGAGGATGTCATTGCATCGGGGAAAGAATTCCTGGAGAAAAATACCGGGGTGCTGGAAAAGGTAAGAGATGCCATTGCTCCTGATGATTATGCCAATATTTGTTATACCTCGGGAACTACTGCGGATCCCAAAGGCATCATCCTCACCCACCTGAATTATTTGCGTAATGTGGAGCAGGCTTCGGCCATTTTTGATGTGCCTTCTTACTACACTTCCCTGCATATTCTTCCCTGGGATCATTCCTTCGCCCATACGGTAGGGATCTATTCCCTGATACGCAACGGGGCAAGCCTGGCTTCGCTGAAAATTGGCAAAACACTAAATGAAACCCTGCGCAATATTCCTGTTTGTATTCAGGAAATTAAACCTTACTTTTTGCTGAGTGTCCCGGCCCTGGCAAAAAACTTCCGGAAAAATATTGAAAAAGGGGTGAAGGACAAGGGAAAGATTGCCTGGTTTTTATTCCGTTTTGGGTTAAAGGTAGGTTACGCCTACAACCGCGAAGGATATAACCGGGGGCAGGGGGCGACCTGCTTGCTCAAACCACTGAATAAACTGTTCGATGCCATATTGTTTAAAAAAGTGCGTCAGGGTTTCGGAGGCCGCCTTCAGTTTTTTGTCGGGGGCGGGGCTTTGCTGGATATGGAACTTCAACGTTTTTTCTATGCCATCGGACTTCCCATGTACCAGGGTTATGGCCTTACCGAGGCAGCACCGGTTATTTCTTCCAATACCCCTGATAACCATAAACTGGGCTCATCAGGAAAAGTAGTTCCCTGGCTGGATCTTAAAATCTCCAATGAGGAAGGGAAAGAGTTGCCTATAGGCAGCAAAGGCGAAATTGTGGTCAGGGGTGAAAATGTAATGCCCGGTTACTGGGCCAATAAATCTGCTACTGAAGAAACCATCCGCGATGGGTGGTTGCATACCGGCGATATCGGCTACCTTGATGAGGACGGGTACCTCTATGTTCTTGGAAGGAACAAAAGCCTGCTCATTGGCAGTGACGGGGAAAAATACAGCCCCGAAGGCATTGAAGAAGCCATGACGGAAAAGTCGGATTTCTTTGACCAGGTAATGCTTTACAACAATCAAAGTCCTTATACCGTTGCCCTGGTCGTAATTAACCGTTCCATGGTAAAGGATTTCCTGCTGAAGCACGACTTGAACCCCGGGAGTGAAAAAGGACAGGAAGCGGCCATAAAAAAGCTTAAACTGGAGATTGAAAGATTTATGCCGGAGGGGGATTACGGGGGCTCTTTTCCTGCCCGGTGGCTGCCCGCAGCAGCTGCATTTCTTTATGAACCCTTTTCTGAAGAAAACAAGCTGATGAACAGTACCATGAAAATAGTGCGTCCCGCCATCAATAAACATTATGAAGAAACCCTTGAGTTTCTTTATACGCCCGAAGGAAAGGATTTTTTCAATCACCTCAACAGGGAAACCATTGCCAAACTTGCCAATGAGTGATCAACCATACAGATTTTTTGGGTCCAACAGAAAAGGGTAATTTTGCATTTTGCAAAAAATGAAAAAAGTGACCCGCATTTCCGACATTTCAAGAATATCTGCATCAAATTATACATACGAACTTCCTGCTGATCGTATAGCGGCTTATCCCCTCAGGGAGCGCGACCGTTCGAAATTACTGGTTTGCCGTAATGACAAGATCATGGCCTCGGTTTTTGAACGGATTGATGAATTCCTGGAGCCGGGAAGCATGATGGTACTCAACAATACCAAAGTGGTGCAGGCCCGCCTGGAGTTTTTCAAAAAAACCGGTGCCCGCATCGAAGTCTTTTGTTTGCATCCCTTGCATCCGGAGAAAGATGTGCAGCTCGCTTTAGGGAAAAGTTCCCCTGTAACATGGCAATGCCTGGTGGGCAATGCTAAAAAGTGGAAAGACGAAAAACTGACCCTTCGGCTGCCCGGCACAAATATCGTTTTAAAAGCAGAAAAGGGTCCCAGGGTCAATGAAGATTTTTCCATCACTTTTTCATGGGAGCCAACCCATAAAAGTTTTGGAGAGGTGCTTGCCCTGGCCGGGCAAACGCCCCTGCCTCCATACATTACCCGCAAGGCCGAAGAAGGTGATAAAACGCGTTACCAAACCGTTTTTGCCCGGGATGAAGGCTCTGTTGCTGCCCCAACGGCCGGGTTGCACTTTACCCCTGCGGTTTTTGAAAAACTGAAGAAAAAAGGTATAAAGCCTGAGTATGTTACCCTTCATGTGGGTGCAGGCACCTTTAAACCCGTATCTGCCAAAACCATCGGTGAACATCAGATGCACAGCGAACAGTTTGTGGTTCAAAAGGAGTTTTTGCAATCCCTTCTGCGTCTTGATCGAAAGCTAATCAGTGTTGGAACCACCAGCATGCGGACTTTGGAAAGCCTTTACTGGGCCGGGGCACAAATCCTTAAACAAGAGCCCTCCGAAGATGAGCCCGTCCTGAAAATTGGACAGTGGCTGCCCTATGAGTGGGAAAAGCCATCACCGGATGTAAAGAAGGCTTTGGGCGCATTGCTGCAATGGATGGAAAAAACCAGGCAGGACTTTATCCGGGGGGAAACCTCCCTGATCATTGTTCCGGGATACCGGTTTAAAATGGTGGATGTGCTGGTTACCAATTTTCATCAGCCTGGAAGTACCCTGCTTCTGTTGGTTGCGGCTTTTGCCGGGGAAAACTGGAGAAAGGCTTACCGGTTTGCCCTTGAGAACGGCTTCAGGTTTTTGAGCTACGGCGACAGCTGCCTGTTTTTCCGCCAATAGCTTATGCGGTTTTTCCTGCTTCCTGGCTGGCCCTGCCTTTTCCCAGGAGCCATTTGTTTAAAAGCAAAAGGAAAATGGATAAGGAAAAAAAGAAGAACAACTCAAACACCCCGGTGTTTCCAAAAAGGAAAAACAAGCCCAGGGATCCTCCGATAACGATATAAAGCATCCACATGGATTTAACCGACACCCTTTGGTTGATTTCCGAAAGGTAGCGAATAAAAAGGTAAAGGGAAGCGGTAAGGGAAAGGGCGAAAGCCACTGCAGAAATGGCATGCAGGCGCTTCAATACCGGCAGGGTTTCCACAGCGGGAATTACTACCGTCAGGACCAGGAAGATCAGGGACCAGATCAGCAGCTTTCTGGCCCTTCGGTTTTTAAAAGACTTTAATACATACAGCCGAATGATGAAAAAGGTGAGCAGCAGTCCGGTTACCGTTCCCCAGATGATAAAGTTCAGGCGATACCCGAGTTTGTTGCCGATCATACTCAGGGTATAATCGAAAGGGGATTCCCGGGTGCCAAACAAGTAGGTGTAAAGAGGAATAAAAATGATGGCAAAAAGGGCAAGGTACCTGAAGAAGTCCCTGTTCATCTTTTCCCGGTCAATATGATGAATCTTCTCAAAAATTTTTTTCTTCATTGTTTGCAAAAATACAGAAAACAAAAAAACATTTTAATGCAGACATCCCGGGCAAAGCCATCGAAGGACAATACCGCAAAAAAAGTGTAAATTCGCAGCAAACACGAATCATGAGCAGAGATATTTTTGGGCTGGCCTTTCAGGATTTTATTGAGGGTGACCTGGGTGCTTCCATTCTGGTGGAGATTGACATGGGAGAGCAGGACATGATTCCTGTGGCTTACTTTTTCAGGGATTACGAAAGCATGCCTGAAAAAGAAAGGATGGTAATGGATGCCTGCCACGGACGGGTTTTGGATGTGGGTGCCGGGGCAGGAGCCCATGCAGAAGTGCTTGCCGAAAGGGGGCTGGAAGTTGTTGCCCTGGACCTCTCGCCCGGGGCTATTGAGATCATGCGGCTAAAAGGCCTCAACGCTGTGCGTCAGGACTTTTTTCATTACCATGAAAAAGGTTTTGATACCATTTTATTCCTGATGAATGGAGCAGGGATAGCCGGCAAGCTTTCCGGCCTGAAAAAAATGCTCCAACACGCCCGCTCTCTCTTAAACCCGGGTGGAGAAATATTTCTGGAATCCACTGACCTGATATACATGTACCAGGAAGAAGATAAATCCTACCGTATTCCTTTCCATGACCGTTATTATGGGGAGGTAATTTTTCAACTTTCTTACAAAGGGCAGGAGGGAAAACCTTTTCCATGGCTGTTTGTGGACTACGACAGCCTGAAGGAAACCGCCCGGGAGTGCGGGCTCCATACCGAATTGATTTATGTGGGAGAAAACCACAGCTATATGGCCAGGCTTTATGCAGAAGAGGACAACACCTGAATAAACCAATCCAGACAGTTTTGCCGAAAGACTTTTACAAAAGAAAAATTGTAACAACTGCAGATGGCTCTCACACCCTGGGCCTCACGGGAAACAATGAACACTACCATTCCACACATGGGGCCATTCAGGAATCCCGTCATGTTTTCATTGACAAAGGCCTGCTGGCCTTTGATAGAGAAACGGATCCTGTAAATATACTGGAGGTAGGGATGGGTACCGGTTTGAATGTACTGCTCACGGTAGAGCAGGTACTCCTGAACAAAAAAAATATTCAATATCTGGCCCTTGAGCCCTTCCCCCTGACAGATGAGGAGGTTTTATTTCTGAATTACCCGGCATTGCTCAAAGATCCTGCCCTGGGAAAAGCATTTCAGGATATGCATAACTGCAAGGAATGTGTGAATACACAACTTGTAAACGGTTTTTCTTTTACGCGCTTAATGCAGTCCGTTCAGTCAGCGGTATTGCCTGCCGATGCTTTTCACCTGGTCTATTTTGACGCCTTTGGTCCGGATGTTCAGCCTGAAATGTGGGAACAGCCTGTATTTGATAAGATTTTCCTCTCCATGAAAAAAGGAGGAATGCTATTGACTTATTGTGCAAAAGGGCTGGTAAAAAGGAGTATGAAAGCCGCAGGATTCAGGGTAGGGGGGCTTCCCGGGCCGCCGGGAAAAAGAGAGATCAGCAGGGCTATCAAACCTTCAACTGCTTAAATAATTGCTTTGTAATACAGTTTAATATTTATATAAATTGATAAACTCTTTCCTGTTTTGAATAAAGACTTTGATTTTATTATCCGCGTTTATGGCATCTGTATTCATAAAAACCGGGTGCTGGTTGCCGATGAATACTGGTTTAATACACTGATGACCAAGTTTCCCGGAGGAGGACTGGAATATGGTGAAGGGACCATTGATTGCCTGAAGCGGGAATGCATGGAGGAACTCGGGCAGCAAGCCCAGGTGTTGTCGCATTTTTATACCACGGATTTTTTCCAGTCAACACGTTTTTTGCCCGGCAAAAAACAACTGATCAGCATTTATTACTTAATCTCTCTGGAGAATCCGGAGCAATTGAAAACCTCTGAAAGAAAGTATGATTTTCCCGTAAAAAAAGAAGGTGCTTTATCCCTGCGCTGGATACCCCTGGATGAACTTACAGAAGAAGAGCTGACCCTTCCCATTGACCGAAAAGTGGGGGGAATGCTCAGGAAGCGCTGGGAGGAAAACAAAAAAGCAGGCCTGTAAAGCCTGCTTTGGATTGGAGCGGAAGACGGGACTCGAACCCGCCACCTACAGCTTGGAAGGCTGTCGCTCTACCGGATGAGCTACTTCCGCAAAGTGGGGGGGGAAGGATTCGAACCTCCGAAGGCGAAAGCCAACAGATTTACAGTCTGCCCCATTTGACCGCTCTGGAACCCCCCCGTTTTAAAAGAACGTTTTTGTTTAAGCGAGGCAAAGATAAGTATTTTCGGCTTTTTTCAGGATATATTTTTCTGACTTTTTAAAAAAGCCTCCCGGGAAAAGCCTGCGGGGCATGATTTTTCCGGAAGGGATCTGGGCCGGGTGTCTAAAGATCAAGGTAATTTAGGCCCTGCCTGAAAACAATATCTACCGGGATGTCTTGTGCACTTACCCGGTCAATGTCTTTTTGAAGGGTATCCGACATGGTGCCCATGGTATTGGCAATCTGCCGGGCGGCTTCGTAGTTACCGTCTCCCTGAATGATAATCACGGTTTCCACCAACTCCTCCACCACTTCTTTCATTTTTTCGAAGTCGATTTCGTAGGTTCCTGTGTCTTCATGACGGGTAAAAGCGTCCCTTTCTTTCAGGTAGTTGAAGCGGATCATATTGGCAATGCCATGTGCCCCGGCTGTCCCAAACCTGCTGGAGCGGAAAATGCTTGCAAAACCGGTAACGTACACCTCCTTCAGGTCGGTATCGGGGAGTTGGCCGTCTTCATACAGTTTAGTAATGAGATACAGGCCCATTACATCGGCCTTAAAGGCCTCCATGATGCCGTGATATTCCCGCAATGCTTCTCTTACCGTGCCTTTACCGGTGATGGTGTTTCGTATACCCATGCCAATGGCTATTTCATGAAAGGTGGTGTTTTCAAAAAAGCCATCAAAAGTTACATACTCCCGCTGACTTTCATGCATAACGATGTCGGCAATGGGCAGGAGGATCTCGTCAAATTTAGCCTCCATGGAGTTTTGAAGCTGCATGCTGCGGGTTCCTGCTTCCTGCTGAACTTCAGCGTCATGGGGGAGGTTCAGTGCGATCATTTTTGGTCCCGCATTGCAATGGCCTGCATAATAAATGGCATCGTAAACATTGATGTCTGAGTCCACCCCTGGTACCTCTGATTTATATTCTTCAGGAACAGGGAGAGCGGCCTGAAGCTCGGGCAGCATGGCTGCAAAACGATCCAGTCTTTGGCTTTCCTCATGTTCTTTGATCAAAATGTAGGCACTGTGGGCGGCCTTGTAGCCAAACTTGCGGTCTTCGCCGGTTTCAAGGGGCCCTGCAACAAAATCAATGTTGTTGTCCCGCATGCGCATCCAGGCATAATCACTGGGTTGATAATTATCGGTCAAAAAGGCTTCTGCACGCAGTTCGAGGTATTCTCTGAACCCGGGGTTATCTGCCAGCTCAGCTGCTTCTTTGAGCAGGGATGCAGCCCTTTCATTTTGTTCGCGAAAGGCTTCCCGGTAAGGAACAACCACCAGGTTGCCCTCGGTATCCCTGCGAATAAGGGTATACTTGCTGGTTTTTTCAGGATGGTCCAGCGCATGGAATTCTTGCCGCTCCATGTCAAAAGGATAAAAATTGGCACCTAGCGGTTTATCATCAAATCCCGGGTAAAAACCGGAATGCCCTTCCAGGCGGCCCCATGGGCCATAATTGATCCGGGCATATGCCCGGGCATACTCATCGTCAATGTAATTCATGAGTTGCTCTTTATTTCCATATGATTGGATCCAGAATATCTCATCCATGATGTCGGCCACCTCAATGAGAATGGGGATCATTTTCCTTTCGTTTTCACTCAGGTGGTCCAGATTGGTGCTTAGGGTAACCTCCTTATACTGGGCGATGCGGTTTCTGATCTCCCGTTGATATTCGCGATCGGGGCGGGGGCCGCAGGATGTAACGGCTGTGAACAAAAAAAGAATAGATGCAAGGAAAAACAGGTGATAGCGATTCATTATTTTAGGGTTTTGGTTAAAAAATGAGTCTGTTAGCATTTGACAGGCCTATGTCTTCAAAAATAAGAAAAATAGGAGAAAGGAGTTCTTACAGCCTTTCATAAAACAAACCAAACGTTTTTATATTCCGGGATCAATCTGTGAGGGCGGGATAATCAATAAAGCCCTTTTCCCCTCCATGGTAGAATGTTTCCTTTACGGGTTCGGCAAGGGGGGCCTTGGCTTTAAGCCTTTCCACTAAGTCGGGGTTGGAAATAAAAGGTTTTCCGAAAGCGATGAGGTCGGCCTGGCTTTTTTCAAGCATCAGGTTGGCGCTTTCAAGGGTATGCCCTCCGCAGGAAATCAGGGTGCCTTTGTATATTTTACGGTAAAAGGAAACGATACTTTTTTCCGGAAAGTTGAGCCTTTCTTCCGGTTTCATCATTTCGCTCAGGTGAAGAAAGGCCAGGTCGTAGTCGTTCAGTTTTTCCACAATAAAACCGTAGGTTTTCTCCGGATTTGAGTCTTCCATTCCCGGTTTTACGGATCGAGGAGAGAGCCTTAAACCAACTTTTTCTTTTGGCAGGTGCTTCAGAATTTCCTCAATGAGTTGGAAAAGAAAGCGTGAACGGTTTTCAATGGATCCGCCAAACGCATCGGTTCGTTTGTTGGTGCCATCCATAATGAACTGATCAATAAGGTAGGCATGGGCGCCATGGATCTCCACTCCGTCAAACCCTGCACTAACAGCGTTTTGGGCAGCCTGTGCAAAATCCCTGAAGGTTTGATGGATCTCATCAGTGGTCATGGCCCGTGATTTTTCATAAGGCTTTTTGCCTGTGGGGGTAAGTACTTCTCCCTCCGGTTGAACCGGGGAAGCAGATACCGGGGCTTTTGCTTCGGGTTGCAAAAGCCGGTGTGAGTAAGGGCCCACATGCCATAGCTGCAGAAATATTTTCCCGTTTTCCTGGTGCACGGCCCGGGTGACTTTTTTCCAGCCTTCAATTTGTTTTTTTGTGAAAATTCCGGGCGAACCAGTATAGCCATAAGCCCGGGGTGATACCTGGCTTCCTTCCGAAATGATCAGCCCTGCAGATGCGCGCTGACGGTAATATTTTGCGATCATATCATTGGCGGCAAGTTCCGGGGGATTGGCCCGCCGCCGGGTCATGGGGGCCATTACAATGCGGTTGGCTAAGGCAATGGGTCCTAAAGAGTAAGGTTTGAAAAGGAGTTTTTTCATTAACTGCTATTTTTGATTTACTTTTTCTAACAAGTTCAAGGATTCAGGGTTTACATAAAAGTAAATAAATTATCTGGCTGGGAAGTGAAATTGAAAGGAATTTTGAAACAAAAAAACAAATGCCGGCCTTTGTATGTTGGTTATTTATATCATTTGACTTTCCCGGCCTGTTTAACCCAGGACATGGAAGTCTTGAAAAAAAAGGGGACTGGTTGAACAGGGGCGCTGTAAACTTCACCTGGCTTATGCTGCAAAGAGATAAAGTTGTCAGAAAATCCATTCACCTGCTGATGGGGGTGGCCATTTTATTGCTGAGCTGTTATGTTTCCCGCCAAACCCTGCTGATCCTCATAGCTGCCGGAACGGTTTTCGCTTTTGCTTCTTTCCAAAGCCGGAAGTTCCGCTTTTTACACCAAACTACAGATCAAAGCCTTGGTACCCTGTTTTATCCCCTGGGTGTGTTAACTTCTTTTTTGCTGCTTTACAACCTGCCGCTTTATTATTTTCAGATCTCCCTGATGACCCTTACCCTGTCGGATACCATAGCCTACCTTGCCGGGCAGATCCGCCCGGGCAATATTCGGTTTAATACATTCAAAGAAGAAAAAAGCCTTTACGGGGTTCTGGGTTTTGCTGGTTCCACTTTGGGTATTTTGTATTTTTTTCTTCCTGAATCCCGCTTTGGCATTCACGCATACGTGATTTTGGTGGTGATTCTGGCTGTCAACTTTGAGGTGATCTCCTACAAGGGGTCCGATAATTTTTCCATTCCTGTGGGGTCGGCATTGTTTTTTTTGATCATGGAAGCCCATGACAGCAACCTTCCTTTGTTGATCGGTGTACTGGGGTTTGCGGCCATTGGTTCTTTTTTCCTTTACCAGTGGAAAGTCCTGACAAAGAATGCAGCCATAGCTGTTTATTTTCTTGGGGTTTATTTCATCGGGGTATTGGGGTTAGCCTGGATCGTGCCGGTGCTGGTCTTTTT
>SKVW01000176.1 GCA_007129255.1 Bacteroidales bacterium | reverse complement strand
GTTTTATGCGCAATTTTTTTGGCAATACCTGCCTGCTTCTATACAGCCTTGGCAGCGGAATATTATTATGGCTGAGCTGGCCCCCATCCGGTTTCCCTTTCCTGGTTTTTCTGGCCATGGTACCTTTATTTTTAGCCGAAGATCAGGTTTTTAAAAACCGTGATAAATTCCATCCCCTTTCGTTGTTTTTTTATGCCTGGCTGGCATTTTTTATATGGAATGCCCTGACCACCTGGTGGATCATGTATGCCTCCTTCCCGGGCATGGTGATGGCAGTGGTGCTCAACTCCTTTTTCATGGCTATTCCATGGGGCCTTATGCACTATTCACGAAGGGTATTGCCAGGCAAGCAGGGGCCTGTTTCCCTGGTAATTCTATGGATGTCATTTGAATTTTTACACGCCCGCTGGGATATGAGCTGGAGCTGGCTTGATCTGGGCAATGCATTTGCCGCATTTCCCTCATGGATTCAGTGGTATGAATACACAGGGGCTTCGGGAGGCACATTATGGATCCTGATCATAAACCTGCTGATCTTTATCCTTTTAAAGCAAATCTTAGAAAACAGGTCCGCCATCCGGTTGCTGACATTTCGTGCCGGCCTGCTTGCCGCTTTCCTGGTTTTTCCTTCCGTTATTTCTTTTGCAATAGAAGCCAGGTATACTGACCCCACCGACCCTGTTGAAGTGGTGGTGATCCAGCCCAACCAGGATCCATATGATAAAGCTGAAACCCATGAAGAGGTGATGCGCAGGCTCAGCCACATGATTGAACTTGCAGAAAAAAAGGTCACGCCGTCCACCCGCTATGTAGTTGCTCCTGAAGGGGCCAGCCCAAGAGGCATCTGGAAACATGAAGATGAAAATCATCCCACCGTGCAGGCCATTCGCCGTCATTTGGAAGAATACCCACAGCTGGCCTGGGTAATTGGAGGCTTTTCCTACGAAATGTATCCACCCGGTGAGCCTGTTCCGAATACAGCCAGGCAGTACCTGGAAACCGGACGGTTTTACGATGTGTTTAATTCATCTATGATGATCAGTCATGGGCAACCGGTTCAGTATTATCACAAATCCATGCTGGTACCGGGCATAGAACGCATGCCGTTTTTTACCATCCTCAAACCCCTGGGACAGTTGGTAGAATCCTTTGGAGGGATTTCAGGCAGCCTCGGAAGGCAGGATCACCGGAGCAACTTCAAGGCCAATGAAAACGAAAAAGTGGCTGCACCCATTTGCTACGAATCCATTTACGGGGATTATCTCCGTGATTTTATCAATGACGGGGCAGGCCTTATCTTTATCATTACCAATGATGGGTGGTGGCGCAATACACCCGGCTACCGGCAGCATCATCAATATGCCCGGTTGCGTGCCATCGAAACCCGAAGAAGCATTGCCCGCTCGGCCAATACCGGCATCTCTTCTTTTATCGACCAGAAAGGGAACATCATCAAACAAACAAATTGGTGGGAACCCGATGCCATTCGTGCCACCCTCAATCAAAACCAAAAGATCACCTATTTTACCCGCAATGGCAATTATCTTGGGCAACTTTCGCTTTTCCTTTCGGTTCTGCTAATCCTTTATATTGTTTCCCGCAAACTGATGCGGGGAAAACAGCTGGGGTAAAAAGAGAAATCCAGCACCGGGTTTAATTCAGATCCTAAAATCGGGAGTAAGAAAAATGGGGTATTTTTTAAAGAATTCAGAGGTGTTTTTGGCTGCTTCTTCAACAGGCCTGAATTTATAGTCAATGGCCTTTTTTATTTTTTCATTGGAAAAATACCTTTTGGTGTTGGCATTTCTTGCGGTTTCTCTTGAGAGCAGGGGCTTTTGCCCGGTAATGAAGCTGCGGGTCTTTTCCAGCCTCCAGGCCATTTCGCTTAAAAACTTGCCGGCCTTATAACGGGGTGGGCGGGCATCGGAGTAGTGGGCGAAATATTCAAAAAGTTCTTTATAGGAAAGGTTTTCGCTGTTTACGATGTAACGTTCGTTCACAATATCGCTTTCCATAAGAATGGCCATCACTTCGGCCACATCGCGCACATCCACAAAGCCAGTGACCCCGGTGGTATAAAACTTCATCCCGTTTTTTACCGATTGGTAAAGCTGGGCACTGGATCGCCCGGGGTCACCAGGTCCGATCACCACCGAAGGATTAACAATAACGGTTTTCAAACCTTCCTGTGAAGCCCTCCATACCTCCCGCTCTGCCCCATATTTGCTGATGGCATACCAGGTATTTTTTCCGGAGGTTTTCCAGATAAGGGTTTCGTCGATAAGGTTGCCTTTTTCGGGCCGACCGATGGCTGCCACGCTGCTGCAATGACAGAGCTTTTTTATATCCTGTCGCATGGCTGCATTTACCAGGTTGGCCGTGCCCTCCACATTCACATTCATCATAGCCTGACGGTCTTCGGGAAGAAAAGAAACCATGGCGGCACAATGATAAACATAATCCACTCCATGCATGGCTTCTTCAAGGCTGAAAATATCCTGCAGGTCGCCGTTCACCCATTCAATGGTATGAAACAAAGCTTCTCCCTGCGCAGGGTCATACCAGGAGAACAAGCGCATCACCAACCCTATATGGCTGCCTTCGCGCTTAAGAGCCCTGACTTTGTGTCCCCTTTTTACCAGTTCATAAAGCAGGTGAGAACCAATCAAACCTGTGCCGCCTGTAACCAAAATCATAAGAAAATTTTTAATGAAGTTTGCGTTTTTTTCAAAACAAAGATAAAACAACAAATTCCGTTTTATGTTTTATTTTAAGCAGCTTTTTTAATCCTTTGTTTCCCATAAAACAAGGAAATCCACCCGGCCGGATCCCTCAAGGAAAAACCTTAAATTCTTCCGGAAACTCCACTCTGTCAGGGAATTTTCTGGAAAGGCGTTTCGCAGGGCGGAATTTGCCACCTGAAGCCGGTTCAGGTTTTTGAAACTTTGTGCTCTTATAAATGGTAATTTTTTGCCCAGGGAGATTATCTTTGTAAGTAGATTAGTTATTTTTCAAAAAACCCATAATGAATTTTGTTGAAGAGTTAAGATGGAGGGGCATGATCCACGACATGATGCCCGGAACAGAAGAGCAATTGCAAAAAGAAATGACTACGGGCTATGTGGGCATTGACCCTACGGCAGACTCCCTGCATATCGGCCATTTGGTTTCCATTATGATGCTCAAGCATCTTCAGCTGGCCGGACACAAGCCCATAGCCCTGGTTGGCGGAGCCACCGGCATGATTGGTGACCCCAGCGGAAAAAGTGAGGAACGTAACCTGCTTTCAGAAGAAGTGCTGCGACATAACGAGCAAGCCCTGAAAAAGCAACTTCTTAAATTCCTGGATTTTGACAAGGGAGAAAACCGGGCGGAGATCGTAAACAATTACGACTGGATGAGAGATTTCACGTTCCTGGGATTTTTAAGAGAAGTGGGAAAGCACTTGAGCATCAACTACATGATGGCCAAAGACTCGGTAAAGAAAAGGCTGGAAACAGGTATTTCCTTTACTGAATTTACTTATCAACTGGTGCAGGGATATGATTTCCTGCACCTGTTCCATACCAAAAACTGCAAGCTTCAAATGGGAGGTTCCGACCAGTGGGGCAATATTACTACCGGTACCGAGCTTATCCGGCGTAAAACCGGAGGCGAGGCCTATGCCCTTACCTGCCCGCTGATCACCAAAGCCGATGGAGGCAAATTCGGCAAAACCGAAAAAGGAAATGTGTGGCTGGATCCCCGCTATACCTCCCCTTATCATTTTTACCAGTTCTGGCTCAACTGTTCGGATGAAGATACCGGGCGCTACATCAAAATTTTCAGTCTTTTTTCCAGGGAGGAAATTGAAGCCCTGACCCGGGAACACCAAAAAGCACCCCATCAAAGATTACTGCAGAAAACCCTGGCCAAAGACATAACCGTCAGGGTACACGGGCAGGAAGAATTCGAAATGGCCGTGGAAGCCTCAGGTATTTTGTTTGGCAAAGGCACCACCCAAACCTTGAAAAAACTCCCGGAAGAAGTGTTCCTTTCTGTATTTGAAGGGGTGCCCATGCACCCTGTGGCTGCCTCAGAAGTTGAGAGGGGCATTGACATCGTGGATCTTCTGGCCGAAAAAACCGATATTGCCAAATCCAGGGGCGAAGCCCGCCGCATGCTCAAGGAAGGCAGCGTGAGCATTAACAAGGAAAAAGTGAATGGAGATTTCGTTACCCAACGCGAGCATCTGATCAGCGGAAAATACATTTTGGTTCAACGCGGGAAAAAGAACTTTTTCCTGGTAAAAGCAGAATAACCCAACCATAAATAACAAAATTGGAGGACCCATCATGACCATCACCAAACACTTTTATGCATTACCGGTCTTGTTTGTTGTTGTTTTTTGTCTTTCAGCCTGTCAGCCCGGCCCGCGCGTTATCTTTTCGGAAGCGGAAGACATGCCGGCACTTGCCTCACCTGTATATCTTGAAGAGGATACCACCCTTGTTTTTCTTCAGGATTTTTTCAAAGAAGAAAGCCTTCCGCTAATTGATTCAGTTTCCGGCCCTGGACTGCTGGGTTTTCAATTAACCGATGGCAACAAAGAACTGGAAATCACTGTTCTTTCGCCTGCCATCCCAAAAGTATCGGTAGCCACAATCTGGATCAGTGAGCTGCCCTATGCGCTTTTGCTGGAAAACCAATCCCTTGAAGAATACAGCTTTATTTTTGAACCGGGAGAGGAAGACCATGACCATGTGGCTTTGATTGGGGACATGAACAATTGGGATGCCACTGCCAACATCCTGGAAAAACAGGACGGGGTATGGGAAACCCGGCTTAAAATCGCTCCCGGACGTTATCAGTATCTTTTGTCGGTGAACGGAGAACAAATTACCGATCCGGCCAATCCAAAGGTTTTTGAAAACCATTTAACCGGCAAGGCTTCCCTTTTTGATGCAGGAGAAGTTGATCCGCAAAGGAACCCGTTTTTATTTCCTGTGGAAGCCGGAAACCACTCCCTAACCATTGGAAAAGAAAACAATTTGGAGGAATTGATCGTGCTATGGGAAAACTTTCATTTACCACGGGAAAATGTGAGCAGGCACGGGGATCATTTCCACATCCACCTTCCGGGTGATGTTTACAAGAAGGGTACCAACGTCCTAAGACTTAAAGGATATAACCTGCACGGTCCTTCCAACCTGCTTTTTATTCTGCTTGAAAATGGCAAACCCTTGTCTTATAAAAACCGGCAAACTGCCAAATAAAAGTTTTTTTCAAAAAAAAATCAAACCCTGAAAAACCAAACCATATGAAAAAAAACGTGACGAATATTTTGAGAAGCCCTTTCCTGCCAATTTTACTGGGAGGAATGATGCTGATGGGATCCTGCGCCCCTGCCCCTGAGCATGAAGACGGACGGGTAATGAGTACGGTCACTCCCCCGGAATGGAGTGTAAATGCCAACATTTACGAGGTCAATACCCGGCAATACACGCCGGAAGGTACTTTCAATGCCTTTGCCGAACACCTTGACCGCCTTGAGGAAATGGGCGTAGATGTGCTGTGGTTTATGCCCATCACTCCCATTGGAGAGAAAAACCGCAAAGGGACCCTGGGAAGCTATTATTCTGTAAAGGACTATAAGGCGGTAAATCCGGAATTCGGCACCATGGCGGACTTCAAAAACCTGGTGGATGAAATCCACGATCGCGGCATGTATGTAATGCTGGACTGGGTAGCCAACCACACTGCATGGGATCATTACTGGACCGAAACCAACCCGGAGTTTTATACAACCGATGAAGACGGCAACTTTCATCCACCCATTGAAGACTGGGAAGATGTGATACAGCTGGATTATGAAAATGAGGAGTTATGGGATGTCATGATCGGGGAAATGAGTTTTTGGGTGGAAGAAATCGGTGTGGATGGTTTTCGCTGCGATGTAGCCTATATGGTACCTACAGAATTCTGGAACCGTGCACGGCAGGAGCTGGAACAGATCAAACCGGTATATATGCTGGCAGAAGCTGAACACCCGGAGTTGCACAAACATGCTTTTGAAGTTGGCTACGGCTGGAGGCTTCACCATATCATGAACAACATTGCCGATGGACAAGAAACCGTAGATGCTATTGATGAATACTTCTTTGTGGACGATGCAGGAGAATTCCCCATTGGTACCTATAAAATGTATTTTATTACCAACCATGATGAGAATTCCTGGGCAGGTACTGTTTTCGACCGTCTTGGAGACGGGGTGGAGGCTTTTGCGGTATTATCGGCCACGGTTCCCGGTACCGTTTTGATTTACAGCGGGCAGGAAGCCGGCCTGGATCACATGCTGGAGTTCTTTGAAAAAGATGAAATAAACTGGGATGATATTGTTTACCATGATTTCTATAAAACCCTGCTGCATTTAAAGACCCGCAACCAGGCCCTGTGGAATGGTACGGCCGGAGGTCCCATTGAAAGGATCAACACAAACCAGGATGAAAAGGTATTTGCTTTTGTAAGGGAAAAAGACAACGACAAAGTGTTTGTGGTGCTGAACCTCTCTGATGAACCCCTTGAAATAAGTTTTGAAGGAGCCCGCTTTGCAGGACAATACCAGGATGTATTTGGAGACAGGACCGTGGATATTACCCGGGACCACATCAAAATGATGGAACCCTGGTCTTATTATATTTTTGAAAGATAATTCCTGTTTGATGTTTGATAAGAAAATTTAAAAGGGCTGAACTGGGAGTTTCAGCCCTTTTTTATTTAAAAACCTTTTTCCTGTGTCAAAGAAAAGTAAGCCCTCAACTTAGAATAAAGCCACAGAGAACAAGTCAGCCTTCTCCATAGCAGGCTGCAACAAAAGATCTGACAAACCCAAGGGTTTTATCCCTGGCCTCCAGGTAGGCCATATGGCCTACGTTTTTAAGGATCAGGGAATAAGCCACTTCGGTTAAGGCCATTTGCACCCATATGTTTTCAAATGGAACACGGGTGTCTTTCTGACCCGCGATAAACATAACGGGGAAGGTGGCATTAATCAGCACATCCAGGGTACTTGAGCGGATCTTCATTCCTTCCATGGCGGCAATGAGTGCACGGGGCGACATGCTCTTTGCCGTTTCCACCAGTTGTTCAATATCTGCCTTAAATCTGGACCGGTTTTCTGGAGCAAAAAGGTCGGGAATAAACTTAAAAAGAAAGTCTTTATGGTCGTTTTTAATAACTTCTATGGCTTTTTCCCGGTTTTCACGGGCTTCTTCATTATCGGCCAGGGAGCTGCTATGAAACAATCCCAGGCCTTTGGTATGACCGGGGTATTTTTTGGCAAAGGCAAGGGCCACATAGCCCCCCATAGAATGTCCCACCAAAACAGCCTGTTCTATTGTTATTTCATCCATAACAGCCTTAACCAAGTCGGCCATGACTTCCATAGGATGCACACTGCCAATATTTTCACTTTCACCATGGCCTGGCAGATCAATGGTGATTACACGAAATTTTTTTGAAAGATTTTCCGTAAAAGCATGCCATATCGCAGAAGACTCAGTAAAACCATGCAGCAACACCAGCGCATCTCCCTTTCCTTTGCTCTCAAAATAGATGTGAGCTCCATTATATTTTAATGTCATTTTTTTCTCCCAATTAGTTTATTAATTCCACCAAAGCCAAAAAAATATCGGCTCCTAAAGTTAAGATTTTTTTTGTTTTAACAGAAAAAAACAATAGGTTTATTTATTTTATTTACTTTTACAGCAACTTTTTTACCGCAAACCCAAAAAAGAGTCTTTTATCCCTATGATTCAGGAAAAAGCCGGAAAAATACTGGTTGTTGATGATGACGACCAAAGCATTTTTCTTTTACAACACCTTTTCAAAAAGTACCCTTACGAAATTGCCGTGGCCCACTCAGGCGATAATGCCTTATCTAAAGCCAGGGAGTTTGAACCTGACCTTATTTTACTGGATATATTGATGCCCGAGATCGACGGACTGGAGGTATGCCGCAAGCTTAAATCCGATGGTACCCTGAAAAGTATTCCGGTCATTTTTATTACATCCATTGACAACACCGACCAGCTGGTCAAGGGTTTTGATGCAGGGGCCGTAGACTACATCACCAAACCGTTTAATAAGCATGAGCTTCGGGCCAGGGTCAGAACACACCTGGAGTTAAAAAAATCCGGGGATATCATTTCTGATCAAAACATCCAGCTTAAAAAAGAAATTGAAGAGCGCAGGCAATCCGAAGAAAAGTCCAGGGCACTCTCACAGGCAGCTTTTGAAGCGGTGCTTTTCATTCAAAACAATCTCATTATCGAATCCAACGATGCGGCCATGGCCATTTTTGG
Organism: Bacteroidales bacterium; assembly: GCA_007129255.1. Classification (GTDB taxonomy): domain Bacteria; phylum Bacteroidota; class Bacteroidia; order Bacteroidales; family UBA7960; genus PUML01. The sequence continues at coordinate 2,735 of SKVW01000176.1, read as the reverse complement.
TATCCGGGAAAAGGAATTGACCGGCAAGCCGGTTACCGCCCTACTGCCGGAAGTGGCAAAGGAAAAAGTTTCCGGGATCCTTCAATCACCCGAACAGGGACCATGGGAATTGCCTTTCCTGAATAAAAACAATGAAATCTTTTACGGTCAGGTGAAACACCAGGGATTTATCTATCGCGGGCAGCAGATCAATGTGCTGGCCATCAGTGATGTTACCCGGCTAAAAGAACTGGAAAAAGGGATACAGACAGCCATTGTGGAAACCGAAGAGCGGGAAAAAAGGCGTTTTGCCATGGATGTACACGATGGGCTTGGGGCTTTACTCTCCACCCTTAAGATTTACGTTACCTTACTTCAGAAAGAAAACAAATCGGAAGAAGACCGCACTTTGTTGCTTAATGAATTAAAGTCTAACATCAATGAAGCCCTGCATTCGGCCAAAAGCATCGCCAACAACCTGATGCCCAGCACACTTGAGGATTATGGCCTGCTTCCGGCCCTGGATTCATTTTCAAAAACCGTCCTTCGTTCCGGAACTATTGACATTCATATTACCAGCGAGAAAAACCTCCCTCCTTTAAATAAGAACACTGAAATCAATCTTTACAGAATATGCACTGAATTGATCAATAACACATTAAAGCATGCCAATGCAGAAAAAATAAATGTTAAGATCAGCACTGCAGGAAAAAGCCTTAAACTGCAATACCAGGACGATGGCAAAGGATTTGATCCAGGCAAACTTCAGCGAAAAGGCAATGGCGGCCATGGTTTAAAAAACATCATGACCCGTATTCAGTTTTTGAACGGAAACCTGCAGTTTAAAAGCCCGGGGAAGGGCGGAACCAATGTGCAGATAGAAATCCCGGTAAATTAAGTTTAATGCACGGTTTTTTAATTTATACTATATTTGTTTCATCATAATAAATACCATTCATAAAGAAAACCTGAAACAAAAGGATTCGTCTTATGGCAAAGGAAGAAAAATTGCGCGTAATGATCGTTGATGATCATCACATATTCCGGAAGGGATTACGTATGCTGCTCAAAGAATTACCGGAGGTTAAACTTTCTGCAGAGGCTACCAATGGAAAGGAATTCCTGGAAATGATAAAAGAGGAGCGTCCGGATATTGTTTTTATGGATATACAGATGCCGGAAATGAATGGTATTGATGCTACCCGTGAGGCCCTCAGGCTTTATCCTGAATTAAAGATCGTAGCGATCAGCATGTTTGGCGATGAGGAGTACCTGGTGAGTATGCTGGAGGCGGGGGTAAAAGGGTTTTTGCTGAAAACAGTGGAAGAACATGAACTAAAGAAAGCCCTGGTGCTTATTTCCGACAATAAAAATTATTTCTCTGACGAGCTGATCCCTACCCTAACGAGCTCCATCGTAAAGAACCGCTCCAAAGAAGAGCCCGCAGCGCCCGAATTAAGGGAAGACCTTACCAAACGGGAGGTAGAAGTGCTGGAACTAATTTGTAAAGGTTATACCATAAAGGAAATAGCCGATCAGCTTTTTATTAGCCAGCGTACTGTAGATGGCCATAAAGCCAATCTCTTCAGGAAAACCGGGGTTGACAGCAGCGTTAAGCTGGTTACCTTTGCCATCAAAAACGGCTTGTACCGGGTTTAAACCCCTTGCAAAAGCAATCCCCAAAAAAACGGGCGGCCCGGAATTTATGGCTGCCTGTTTTTTATTTAATCGTTCGGGATTTTATGACAAAAAGCTCAACAGGATCCCGGCGGCAATGGCACTGCCAATAACCCCGGAAACGTTGGCTGCCATGGCATGCATCAGCAGGTGATTGGTTTTGTCATATTCCAGGCCAACGTGCTGGGAAACCCGGGCACTATCGGGCACTGCCGAAACCCCGGAGTTCCCTATCAGGGGGTTGATCTTATCCCCTTCGGGAGAAAAGAAATTCATGATTTTGGCAAAGATCACCCCACTAAAGGTTGCAATAATAAAAGCCCCGGCACCAAGTCCAAAAATCATCAGTGACTCCCTGGTCAGGAAAACCGTTGCCTGGGTTGAGGCTCCCACAGTCAGCCCAAGGAAAATGGTAACAATATCCACCAGGGAAGAGCGGGCGGTTTCAGCCAGGCGATTGGTCACCCCGCTTTCTTTTAAGAGGTTTCCAAAAAACAGCATCCCCAGCAAAGGCAACGAGGTGGGCATAATAAATGTGGTAAGCAGGATCCCCACAATGGGGAAAATGATCTTTTCCTGTTTTGGTACAGCCCTGGGAGGCTTCATGCGGATCACCCTTTCTTTTTTGGTGGTAAGCAGGCGCATAATGGGCGGCTGGATCACCGGCACCAGGGCCATATAAGAATAGGCCGCAATGGCAATGGGCCCGATAAACTCAGGGGCCAGCTTTGAAGAAAGGAAAATGGCGGTTGGGCCGTCAGCTCCTCCGATAATGGCAATGGCACCTGCCTGCTCGGGTGCAAAGCCAAGCAACAGGGAAGAGGAATAGGCGGCAAAGATACCGAACTGGGCAGCTGCCCCTAAAAGCACAAGGCGGGGTTTGGAAAGCAGGGAAGAAAAGTCGGTCATGGCCCCGATACCCAGAAAAATGATGGGCGGATAAAGGCCCCGCTGCACCCCGAAATACAGCATATTCAAAACACTGCCTTCTTCATAGATCCCAATTTGCAGATCGGCATGCTCAGCAAAGGGAATATTTCCGATAATGATCCCAAACCCGATGGGAATAAGCAACAAAG
>SKVW01000077.1 GCA_007129255.1 Bacteroidales bacterium | reverse complement strand
TAATACATCACAAACCTGCTCGTTGGTCTGTCGGTTCTCGTTATGTGGGCCCTGATCAACATTAAGTAAAATTAGAGAATGGATGACCTTTTTGGCTGTATGACTGCCCTGTCTTGTATTGGCCATCAATGATTCCCTTTCTTCTTTTGTTAAGGTTACTTTGTACTTTACCATGGCGTTTTTTCAGTAAAGTTACAAAAAATAAATTTACGTCATACCATATTTGACATGACACTAGAAGGTCATTATTCTCGCAAGTATTACCCTGGCAAGATGCGCCGAGTCAAATATTTTGATACAGAACATCAAAAGGAATTAATATCCTTGACAAATAACATGTCGCTGAAGGCAACTGAAATAGCTTTACTCTATAAAAAAACCCTGGGAAGTGGAAATTTTCTTCGAATGGATGAAGCAAAATTTGAGAATCAAATCCTTTTGGGGTACAACAATGAATGCAGTAAAAATCCAAATCTATTGTGCTATCATTGCCTACTGCATGGTAGCGATTGTTGGTAATACACTGAAAGTTGACCGTCCAATCTACGAAATTTTACAGATTCTCAGCATTTCTCTACTGGACAAAACCTCTGTCAGAGAGATACTTACAAAATGCGATTACAAAGATGTCAAAGAACAATTAAATAAACAGTTAATAATTAGTGGGTTTTAAGTGCCCAATACTGACCCGAAAACTTGGTGTTGCAAACCCAAAATAAATCAAATCCTCAGAAATCATTGCATTTCCCCCTTCCCTGACTTTTTGCATTTCAGTTCAAAAAAAGAAAAATGTTTTTTTTGTACTTTGTGCCCTTAAACCATTTATTTTTGCATGATTAATGATTATTGTGTACTTTTTTTTATTTCAAAATTCTACCCTATGAAAACCCTTAAAATATTTTCCTTGCCTAAGTTTTCTCTTTTCATGAGCCTGCTATTAATTACGGCTGCCTGTGATCTGGAGACCGATACCCCGGAGCCGGATTATGAAGGTCAGGTGAAGCAATTGTTGCCACGGGTACAGCGCAACATTGCCTTTATGCTCAGCACCGATATGGTAAGGTTTCAGTCGATATGGATGCAACAGCTGGCAGGAGTCAGGGGCATACCAGAAAGTGCCGACCGGTATGAACCTGAAAACATTCATATGGATGATTCCTGGAACCTTTATTACAACAATATTTTTTTCCAGTTAAAGGATATGGAGTATTATGTTAATGAATTGGAGTCTCAAAGTTTCCGGGGAATTTCCAGAATTCTTGAAGCATACACCTTATTGATCATGACCGACAACTGGGGGGAGATCCCATACAGCCAGGCACCCGATTATTTGATCAGCGGGGTTTGGCCGGAGTATGACCAACAGGAGGACATCCTGGAAGACATTTTAACCTTGCTGACAACTGGAATTTCCGACCTGGAAAGTGCTGACCCCAATGCTTCTTTTGCACCGGGTCCTGAAAGTGATCACTTGTATGCGGGACACTTAAACCAATGGATACGCGCTGCAAACCTTTTCCGTCTCCGGGTTTTATTACGACTGGCCAATTACCACCAGGATTATTCCAACCTGCTTCAGGAGATCACCGAAATGGACCTTTATTCTTCCAGCGGTCAAAACCTTTATTATCCTTTTGACGGCAGTGCTCAAAACTCAAATCCTCATTATGTTTATGATTACCATGTGCGCAATACCCGGGTGGGTAAATTCTTTGTTGACCTGCTCAAAGAAAATGATGATCCGCGTCTAACCCAACTGGTGAGAATCAATACCAGCAATGAATATGTGGGTTCTGCTCCGGGGCAAAGCCTTTATGGTGCTTCCTTTATAGGACCCTCGCTGGCCTCTCCCGCTTCTCCCCTGGTCATTGCCTCTTTCGCGGAAGTACTATTCATTAAAGCCGAAATTTATTACCGAAACAATCAACAGGCGATGGCAGACCAGGCTTTTGAGCAGGCAGTGAAAGCTTCACTGGATTTTCACCAGGTGGAAGACCCTGAATGGGAAGCTGAATATGCTGAAGTGGAAAATGTAAGCCTGGAACAGATCATGAACGCCAAATATATTGCACTTTTCCTTCAGCCCGAAGTATGGTCGGATTTCCGCCGTACCGGATATCCGCAAATTACCCCTTATGAACCCGAAGAACACCACATACCCCGCAGACAAATTTATCCGGTGACAGAAATACAAAATAATACGGAAAATGTGCCCCTGGACATCACCATTTTCGACAGGGTTTGGTGGGATCATGAAAACCATGATTAACCCTTAACTTCCCTTACCGGAATCCGGATCCTTTGCCTTTTAAAAGAATTTACAGGGGTCTTTTTTTAACTTTTCCCGGTAGGGGTTGTTAAAATAACATCGCCCTAATAAATTCGTTTACTAAATAAAACCCTCATAGTCATGAAAAAATCATTCAGAGTTTTCGCCTTATTCCTCGGTTTTTCTATATTGCTAACAGCCTGCGACTTATTTGACGACCCTGAGCCCCCTTCCACAGAAGAGTTACTGATGGATCAAATGCCCTATACCCAGTATATTATTTCTTATTGGAGAGGATGGGATATGGCCCGGTTTCAACTTCAGTGGTCCCAGCAACTCAGCGGCATCAGGAGCACCCACCTTGAGGTGGACCGTTACGAGATGCGGCATTTCCATAATGATGATATCTGGTATTTCTATTACAATAACATCTTCCGGGAACTGCAGAACATGATCAGCATGTCCAACGAGCTCAACTCAAGGGCCTACCGGGGTATTTCGCGTATCCTCCAGGCCTACAGCCTGGGCTTCGTTACCGATACCTGGGGAGATGTACCCCACGAGTTTGCCATAAGGTATTATACACAGGAACCCCTGCCCGAATATGACGAGCAGCAGCAACTATATCTTGAGATCATGCAGCTGCTGGAGCTTGGCTTACAGGATCTTGAAGCCGCAACCAATAATCCGGTGATGGTCCCTGGCCCGGAAGCAGATCCCATTTACAAAGGCAACCTGGAACAATGGAAAAGAGCCGCAAACGTTATTCGCCTGCGTCATTTACTGCGTATGGGCAATCACTCCGGGAACTATTCCAACGCCCTTGGCCACCTTACCAGCAGGCAGGGCTTTGCCAGTAATCAGGATGACATGGTTTATATTTACAACGAAGGCCTGGAGCAATACAACCCCCATTACTTTTTCGATAATGAACGACAGCACACCAGGGTGGGCGCTTTTTTGGTCAACATGCTCAAAGAAACGAACGACCCAAGAACGGAAGTTTTTCTTACCCGGAATACTGCCGGAGAATATATAGGCAGCAGCCCTGCCGAAGGGCTTGTGGATGCTTCTTTCCCCGGGCCTGCCCTTGCCTCGCGCACGGCACCCACCACCCTCATAGGATTTACCGAACAAAAATTTATGGAAGCCGAACTTTACTGGAGAACGGGCAGCCAGGCCCAGGCAGACCAGGCCTTTCAGGAAGCTGTTATATCCTCACTCCGGTCATTTGACATTGAAGACCCCGACTGGGAAGCCGAACATGCCGAAATAGAAAATGTCAGCCTGGAACAGATCATGAATGCCAAATATGTGGCCTTGTTCCTTAATCCAGAAGTGTGGACCGATTACCGCAGAACAGGCTATCCTGAGTTACCTCCTTATGAATATGCCCAGGTAGAAGAAATTCCCAGAAGGTTTCTTTATCCGGCTGAAGAATTCAATATTAACAGCCAAAATGTGCCCGCAGACGTCGATATCTACACCAGGATGTGGTGGGATGTAAACTAGTCCCTGCTTGAATGACTTAGCATTTTTAATACGAAGAAACTCCTGCCTTTTCTTTACGGGCGGGAGTTTTTTTTAACGCCTGATTCCGACCCTGCGATCTTTTAAAAACTCCTTTAACTCAGGAATTTCATGTATTTATAATTTGTTTTTTTAAATGGTCAAATACCTGTCGCGCCAAACGGGGAGTGCCCGCTGGCAGGATTGGGATAAGGCCGGAGTTTTGTTATAAAGAGGACGGAGGGTGGAAGTTGGATCGAAAAATTGTTGAATCGTTTTAATCCCACCCACCTGCAAAAATGTTATTTCGCAGGACCGGCCCGTTAAAGAGGGTATATGATGGAGAATAAAAGACAATGCCTTTAATCCTGCATGATTCTCAGAAAATACCCGCGCGGGGAAGAGGCCCAAACCGGGAGGGGCGTAAGCCGGAACAAGATAAGGCCTGGAATTTCGCCAAAGGGGCTTGCCTCCTTTGGCAGGAGTTCCGGTCTTATCACAGGGCGGGTGGGCCCATCGTTTGGGCTAGCCTTTTTGCCCCTTTTTTGGCGATGAAACGAGCCATGCAAAAGGGCCTGATAAGCAGGGGGATAATTATGTTATGGCGAGTTCCCTCGCATAGGCGTAACAGGCATGTGCCCGATTTATTCAAATTATTAACACATGAACAAAGTGGAAGAAAAAATTTTTTATTTGTTTTGCTATTGACTGAGCCAAAAGTAACAAAAACTCAAAGCTTCGCAACCGGGCTGCTTACTTACAGGACGAGCACAATGCTACCGATAAAAATAAACAATTCGCATTAACAAATCCTGAAGGAAAAGATCTATTAAAAAAAGGAAAGATCAATCCCTATAGTCAATCCCATATTAAATTAACCGGTAAAAAAAGAAAGATCAAAGGTTAACTTCTATTCAATGGGATAGACTTAGCCAGACTTTTCGGAAGGTGTTTTTTTGGCTGGTAAACACAAGGGGAGGCAAACAGCCGAAGAAAAAAAAGCACCCGGCAAAAACCTGCCGGATGCTTTTTTATTTTCCGGAAAACCGGAAAGGAAATATGATTAAGGATTCTGGTCGCCTGCACCGATAGCATCATTGGCATCCAGCTCGTCCTGAGGGATAAGCCAGTTCCAGGTTCTTTCACCGGCTGCAACTTCCAAAATACCAGCCATACCGGGATCGTGGTTTCCATCATCTGCACCGGCAACCCTTACCAAATCAAGATCCAGGCGCTTCAGGTCGATCCAGCGGTGACCTTCGGCCCAGAGTTCAATGCGGCGATGCAGCATGATCTCGTCAATAAGGGCCTGCCCTGTATTGGTGGAAAGTGCATATGCATCATCACGCGTGCTGATCAGGTCATACAAGGTCTGTGCAGCAGCACCGTCTTCTCCGCCACGGGCCTGGGCCTCGGCTTTGATCATGAACATTTCCGCAAGACGCATGTAAATATAATCAGCAGGCCAGCTTCCCAGTTCCTGAACCAGCTTTTTCATCTGGGTCAGCGGGGGAATATCGGCACCATAACCACCATAGTTCCCGACAAACGACTTGTCCGGAGGTACCCAGAGGTTTCTCCTTACATCGGTTTCGGGGATCATGTCGTACAAGACCCTGGTGATCTTTTTCTGACCGCCCAGTGAAGCATAAGTCATAAACCTGGGGTCCATATGACTCATGTAAGAAGCATAAATGGTGGCGTGCTCATCGTTAATGATGGAGCCCCACATCCATTCTGAAGAAACAGCAGCATTGTTAAACCCGCTCATGGCAGTGAAGTCATAACCTATTACGGTCTCTTCATCATCATCATAAATGAGAGAAAACTCTTCCGGGTAGTCCGCCTGGGTAAACAGGTTGCCGGCACCACCATGGTAATCAATGGCGTCATCGGCATGGTCGCGGGCAGCAGTCCAGTCGCCCATTGCCAGGGCAGCCCTTGCGGCAAAACCGTGGGTGGTGGCCAGGTTAATGTGGGAGCGGTGGGGACGGGAATTGTCACCATCAAACAAAGCAATAGCCATATCCAGGTCATCGGTGATCAGATCAAACACATCCGAAACACTGCTTCTTGGATGGCCTTCCTGTCCCGGCTCGAGATAAATCGGGAGCCCGGGGGCACCGGGATCATCGGTATAGGCAGGAGCAAACAGCATGGCCAGGTGATAATAGGCAAAAGCTCTGGCAGCATAAGCCTGCGCCTTGATCCGGTTTTTCTGTCCGGTGGGGGCATCCACCTCATCAATATAAAAGATAATGAGGTTGGCGTTGTTGATAATGGCGTACGGCATTCTCCAGCGTTCGTGGGTAACCCCGGCATTCTGGTTGCGGTGGGTGATCCAGCGGTGCTGTGAATTAAACCAGCCGTAACCGGCAGAGTGCACCACCATGTCTTCGCCCATCAGGTCCATTTCCAAAAGGTGGGCCATGTGTCCGAAACCATCATGGTTTCCATATCCCCAGCCTTCACCCGGGTGAAATGCATAGAGATAGCGGTACATACCGTTGAGGGCAAGATTGGCGCCTTCAATGGACTCAAACATCACATCCGAAGAAAGCTGATCGGTTGGCGCTGTTTCCAGGAATTCTTTCTCGCAACTGCCCATAAATAAGACCAGCACGAAAAGCGCAATTATTTTATTTAGTTTTTTCATAATGTTCTCTGATTTTTTTTATTAAAACTGCAAGTTAACACCAAAGGTAATGGTCCTGACCGGGATGTATCCGTGGTCAGTCTGACCGGTGAAGCTGTGCTGCGGGTCCATACCAGTGTTTTCGTTGAAAACAAACAGGTTGTCACCGGAAACAAACAGCCCAAGATCAGCAATACCATACTGCCCGATCAACCTTTGCGGCACCCGGTAGTTAAGGGTAATGTTCTTAATGGCAATATAATCCATCGGCTTAAGATTATGATCGGAAGCAGCAAAAAGGAATATATTGTCATTTTCCATGCGGGGCTCGCTGGTTACTTCCGCATCACCGGGCTGACGCCAGCGGTTCAGGCGGTCTTCATGCAGGTGGTAGCCATAGCGGCCTTCACCGGATAACCAGGAGTAGTTCAGGTCATACATTTCACCGCCTACACCATAGGTTACCAAAACGGAAAGGTCAAAGTTTCCAACCGTAAAGTTGTTGGTTAAACCACCCCAGAAATCAGGGATACCCTGGCTGCCGATATAGTAGCGGTCGGCATCATTGGCATCGGTAGTGGTGATCCGTTCTCCGGTGGGTTCACCGTCTTCATCCAGTTCGTCCATGAAATACAGGGTTTCTCCCCATTCATTGATTCCGGCCACTTCGCGAAGATAATGCTCAAACATGGAGCGCCCTTCTTCAATACGGCGGGTTCCGACCATAAAAGGATCGCCGGGAAGCTTGGTTACCTCATTCTGCAAACGGGTAATGTTGAAGTCAACATCCCAGCGGAAATCACGGGTATGAACCACGTTGGCCAAAAAGCGGAACTCAATACCGGTATTCTGCATCTCCCCAACGTTCATGGCGATCTGGTTTACACCGGTGGAAAGCGGAAGAGGAACCTGGAACAACAGGTTGGAAGAGGCACGGATAAAGTAGTCGAACTCCAGTTCGAAACGATCGAAAAAGCGTGCGTCAAAACCAATGTTGGTATTGCGGTTAATCTCCCATTGCAGGTTGCGGTTCTCGTGCTGAGAATAAACTGCACCGGGCTGGGTGTTGTTGTCAAATCCTAAATCAAAAAAGCTTTGCCATGCATACCACATACTGCCGCCTCCGGGAAGCAAGAGTCCATCGTTACCCTGCTCGCCATAGCTGGCTTTAAGCCTCAGGTTGTCCAGCCAGTCAAGGCCCTGCATAAAGTCTTCCTGGGTAACCCTCCAGGAGAGTCCAAGAGAGTAGAAGTTACCCCAGCGAACATCCTCGTGGAAACGGGAAGAGCCATCACGACGGTAACTACCGGAGATGTAATACCGGTTAAGGTAATCATAGCTCAACCTGCTAAAATAACCTTCTACATTATAAGAGTGGGTAAAAGAGGTGGAGGCTTCCATGCTGGTAGCAATCCCAATTTCGGTGATACCGGGAATGGGGAATCCGATACGGGTGGCACTGGCAAAGTTCAGCCTGCGCTGATAAGCCTCATGCCCTGCAAGGAAGTCGATGTTGTGATCGCCAAAGGAACGTCCATAGTTCAACAGCTGGTTGAAGGTATAGCTGATGTTCCTGGTATGGGCTTTGGTTCCGCGTCCGCTAATGTCGGCGGCATCCCCGATTTCCGGGTTCTGGAACGTGGTGGCATACTGGCTGTAGTAGTCAACCGCCAGGTTTACCCTGAAATTCAGCCCATCAAGAATATTGAACTGGGCAAAAGTCCTTGCAGCAACATTTTCGCGGGTGTTGGAACGGTCATCCAGTACAAGGGATCCAACGGGGTTTGACATGGCCGCATAAGGACGGGTACCCTGAGGGCCGTCGCCAGTACCAAAGTCAAACTGCTTGTTGCCATCCTCGTCCAGGATAAACTCCCCATCTCCTCCCCTGAGATACACAGGATAGATGGGTCCAATGGTCCTTGAAAAGAAGAAAGCATTGGAAGTCTGGGTGCCGGTAAAAGGCTGGGCAAAGGTCTCGGAAACCGAACCGGAAAGGTTCAGGCCGGTCTCAAACCAGTCTTTGGGCTGGGTATTCATGTTCAGCCTTGCAGAGAACCTTTCAAACTGAGAATTCAAAGCCAGTCCTTCTTCATCAAGGTAACCCAAAGAAAGATAATAATCGGAAGTTTCGGTTCCGCCGGAAACCCGGAAGGTATGCTCCTGACGAATGGCGGTAGAGAACAGGTCGTCCTGCCAGTCGTCTTCATAAAGCAGGCTGGCATTGGGGTTGAGCGATCCAATCCAGGGGTTGTCTGCATCCCATACAAAAAGAGGTTCTCCTTCGGGAACAGCAAAAGGATTGTAATCACCAAGAAGGTTGACAATGTCGTTTTGATAACCAAGGCCGGCTTCTGCACCCCATGTAGCGACCATGTTGGCATCTTCCAGGTCAAGACCCTGGTTGAAGTGCAGGTTGTTACGGTAAGCTTCCCAGCTCAGGAGCATAAACTCCCCGGAGTTCACACGGGGATATTCCGGGATGGTACGATCCACAACACCGACCCTGGAGGAAAAGCGCATAGAAGGTCTTTGCACATCTCCGGAACGGGTGGTGATCATGATCACCCCGTTGGCGCCCCTTGCTCCGTAAAGAGCAGCAGCAGAAGCATCGCGCAATACGGTAATGCTCTCAATGTCGTCGGGGTTAATGGCATTCAGTGCGCCATCATAGGGCACCCCGTCCACCACATAAAGCGGTGCATTGGAGGCATTGATGGATCCAAATCCCCTCAGACGAATCTGGGCGCTGGCGCCGGGCTGGCCACCACCACTGGTTACCTGGATTCCGGGGCCGGTGCCTTCCAGTGCCCTGGAAACGTTGGATACCTGACGTCTTTCCAGCTTGTCGGAAGAAATCACATCAGCTACACCGGTAAATGACTCACGGCGTGTGGTACCGTATGCAATTACAAGTACTTCTTCCAGACCAACCATTTCAGACTCAAGTTCTACATTAATTGTGCTGCGCCCCTGAATAGGTACTTCCCTGGTTTCCATACCAATAAAGGAGAAAACAAGGGTTGCATCAGCAGGTGCGCTGATCTCATAGTTTCCGTTGATGTCAGTTACAGTACCCGTGGTGGTTCCTTCAATAACAATGGAAACACCAGGAAGTGTAGCACCATCTCTTGCGTCGGTAACTGTACCGGAAACGCGGATTTGCTGCCCATATATGGAGGACCCCATAAAGAGCAACACACCCAGAAGAATGAAAATTCGCTTCATCATGTTGTTTTAGTTTTAGTTAATAAATAAAGAAAAGGTTGTTTTTATTGACTCACAAATGTAATAGATATTCCCAAAAATTCAAGGAAAAAGTTAAAAAAAATTAACATTTTATTAAACTCCCGCCTTTTTTTTACAAGCGATGTGGCAGGATTGTGGTTTTTCTGCACTTTTTTTTGGAGAAAAACAGGGTTTAATCCAACGAAACCATCGTCAGATCGCCAAATTAAGGCAAAAAAACAGGCCATCTCCGGGCAATGCCGGGGATGACCTGTTTTGGTTATCTTAAACCGCTAAAGGATTTTTAACGGAATGAAAGAATTATTTTGCTACATTGAATTTAACCCCCTGAACGCCTTCCGGGGTATTCACCTGCATGATGTAAAGCCCGCTGTTGAAGGAAGAAACCTCCAGTTCAACAGTATGGTCCATCACTTCGAGGCTCATTACCATGCGACCGGAAATGTCATAGATGCGGATATCTTCGATCAGTTGGTCGGAAACAACACTCAGGTTGTCGGTTGCGGGATTGGGGAAAAGAACCAGGTCGTTCTCTACCACGATATCTTCCACGCTGGTGTGGGGATCGTCACCCCATACATCGTCAAGTACCATATCGGCTTCCACCGTGATCTCGCGGTTATGGGTGCCTTCATATTCGCCAAGATCCCAGGTAGGCTCGTCCTCTACAAGGAAATACTTGTACTCATGATCGCCTTCCTCAACGTCAAGGGTCAGGGTGTAGATCATTTCTTCGCCGGGCTCACCGTTTTCTTCTCCAACAATGGGGAAGATTGCAATGTCAACATCTACACCATAGTTTAGTACCGGTAACCAGTTTGCGCCTTCCTGTATCATTGCCAGTCCGGCATTGGCTCCGTCACCATTGGCAGAGGAAAAATTACCCAGTCCATAACTGCCTTCTACCCAAGGATCTAACCCGGAGATATCTGCACCTATCAAAAAGTCACCGCTCACGTTAATGGGCTCATCAAATTCAACATGGAATGCATCCTCAAGGGTTTCGCTGGCAATTATTTCCTGCATGCCATAGGTTTTGGATCCCAGAACATCTCCAACAGCACCTCCGTCATAATCCCATACGGTAAAGACAACATCACCGGCAGTACCATTCCTTACACCAATCCAGAAAATGGCACTGTTAATGGTCAGGGGTTCGTCAATTTCAAAAACCTGGCCGTATCCGGTGTCACCATAAGCGTTGGTTCCAAAAATGAAGCCCATGGGATCCTCCGTATCCGCGTCTGTCCAGGTCATTACCACCTGGTCAGTGGCATTTTCCCAGTTGCCAGGATACAGCATTTCCCCGTTTTCTTTTTCTCCATTTTCCACCGGGTGCAGTTCAAAAGCGTCGTCAGAACCGGGCTCTGCCCAGCCGGCAAAAGAACCGGAAAGGAATACCCTGTGGATCTCGGGATCAAAGACCACATCGCCCACGGCTACGG
>SKVW01000236.1 GCA_007129255.1 Bacteroidales bacterium | reverse complement strand
CTTGACCTGGCTTCGGTAGCAGGTCTTGGTTCCGGCCCCGACAAACAACCGGGTTACCCCATGGTTTCCTTTTACCTGAATGCCGCAGAAGTGAAAAATTTACTGGAAATTGCCGCCCTGCTGCCGCGCTTTCTGGGCGACAGTTACTTCCTGCAGTTTTCCGGCCTCAAATATTCTTTTGATCCGGGAAAAGTATTCTGGCTTACGGTCCCGCTTATTAACCAGCCTATCCCTGCCTACCGGTCAGTGCAGGGGTTTAAATTATATTCTGCTATGGACCCTCAGCAGGAAGCTGATTTCCATATACCGGACACGGAAAACAAACAAAAGCTTTACCACCTTGTATCCGATCATTACCTTTCCTCTTTTCTTCCTATGGTCGGAGAATTGTTACCCCGCCTGCAACTGGAGTTGAAAGATAAAAACGGGAAGCCTCTTGAATTGGAAGAAACCATCATTATGCAAAATGGAAGAGAGTTAAAGGTTTGGGAAGCCTTAACCCGTTATGCCATGTCTTTTGACCCGGACGAAAATGGAATTCCCGTATTGCCTGAAAGCTATAAAACCACCCAGGATAGAATTGTTGAGGAAGCCGGAATTCCACTTGCGGTCTGGTCATACACCCTTTTGGTGGTGTTGCTTGCCGGCATTTTCCTCCTGGTAAGAAGGCTGCTCAGGGCAGGAAAAAAGCACTGATTGTTGCGACAAATTATTTGTTTTGTTTGTCGAAGCCAAAAGAATTAATACCTAAATTTGAAATGAATAATAATCAGCGGGAGTTATCAACCTTTGATAAAAACTTTTTTTATTCATTTTAAAAATCCTTTTTTATGGAAAATGTAGAAGAATACCAGGAAACGCTTGACTCTGCGATTGCATGGATCGGAGAGTTTGCCGTAAGCTATGGCCTGCAATTGATTGGTGCGGTAATTGCCCTGATTGCGGGTTTGTGGGTTGTGAATAAAATATCCGGGGGAATTTACCGGATGATGGAAAAGCGGGAGATAGACCCTTCTTTGCGTAGCTTCCTGAAAAGCTTTATTTCCATTCTACTGAAGATTCTGCTGATCATCAGCATTCTTGGAATGGTCGGAGTGGAAATGACCTCCTTCATTGCCATACTTGGTGCTGCCGGTCTTGCCATAGGGCTTGCCTTATCCGGAACTTTGCAAAATTTTGCCGGAGGGGTGCTCATCCTTATCATAAAACCTTTCAGGGTGGGTGACGTTATTGAGGCCCAGGGTTTCATGGGTACTGTCTCTGATATCCAGATCTTCAATACCATCATTACTTCCTTTGACAACGTGGTAAGCATTGTACCCAACGGAAGCCTGGCCACAAACGCCGTGACCAATTACTCCTTAAAGGAAACGCGAAGGGCACAATGGGTTTTCAGCATCGCTTACGGAGATAATTTCCAAAAAGCACAGCAGGTTCTCAAAAAATTGCTCACCCAGGATGAACGCATCCTGAAGGAGCCCGAAACTTTCATTTTCTTGTCGGAACTCAACGACAGCTCTGTGGATATCACCGTAAGGGCATGGATCAAAACGGAAAATTTCTGGCCGGTGTTTTTCTCCATGAGCGAAAAGGTGTATGATGCCTTTGCCAAAGAAGGACTCAATATTCCCTTCCCGCAAATGGATGTACACTTGCATAATACAAGCAAATCGTAGTTTTACCGGGATTTCTCCGGTTTTTATGCAATCGAAAAAATCCCTGACTTTACCTTTCTCAATTCATGGTGACATCAGGGTTTTTTCTTTTTTTCCAGAAACCCTCAAGATTCTGTAACCGCCAGATTTGTTATATTTTTAACTTAGCGGTAAAAAAATTTCCTTTATGCCAACAATGAATAGCATTTTAAGTATTCTTGGCTTTTTATCAATTTCCTTTCAGTGTATGGGCGATTCTTCAATACCTAACGTAAGATCTGGTACCATTGACCGATATGAAAATTTTTCCTCGGAATATGTAACAACCCGGCATGTAGATGTCTGGCTACCCGGGAACTATGATCCCGGAAAAAAATATGCTGTTTTATACATGCACGACGGGCAGATGCTTTTCGATGCTTCCATCACCTGGAACAGGCAGGCATGGAAGGTGGACAGCATTGCCGGTGAACTTATGGAGAAGGGAAAAATCCGGGATGTGATCGTAGTGGGCATCTGGAATGGTGGCACCACCCGCCATGCCGACTACTTCCCCCAAAAACCTTTTGAGTCGCTTAACAGGAAAGACAAAAAACGAATTCTTGAAGCCGACCGCGAAGATTCGGCTTCGCTTTTCCAGGGCCACAAAATCAATTCCGACAACTACCTTAAATTCCTGGTTAGGGAGTTGAAACCCTTTATAGACAAAAAATATTCTATCCACACTGGAAAAGACCATACCTTTATTGCCGGCAGCAGCATGGGCGGGCTGATCTCACTTTACGCCATTTGCGAATACCCGGAAGTGTTTGGAGGTGCCGCCTGCCTTTCCACCCACTGGCCGGGCATTTTGTCAATGGAAAACAACCCTGTTCCCGATGCCTTTCTCCGCTATCTGGAAGTCCACCTTCCTGACCCTTCCAACCACCTGATTTATTTTGATTACGGAACTGAGGACCTGGATGCCCTTTACCCACCCCTGCAAAAACAGGTGAACAAGGTTATGAAGATCAGAGGGTTCTCGGAAAAAAACTGGATCACCAGGGAGTTCCCTGGGGAAGGTCACTCCGAAAATGCCTGGAAAAGGCGTTTGCACATCCCCCTGTTATTCATGCTCTCCGAAAACTGAACCCTTGACGTTTTTTCTCAACCCTGCCTTATAAAAAGATTATTTTATTAAAATTGTGACGAAGAGAACCTGAAGTTGGATTCAATTTTTTACCGGCTAATGGAAAAATAAAAATACGCTGCCAATATAAACCCCTGATATATAACACTAAAAGGCTGCCATTCCTTGTCTTTTATAAAAAAATTTCCTAATTTGCCGGAGCGAACCATTTACAAACTACAAAAACTACTACCATGAAGAAAATTTTTACCCTGTTTTGTTTATTGTTTTTACCGCCATCCCTTATGATGGCTGAGCCCCTGCCTTTTCCGGAGGATACCATTGCCTATAATGACCGGTTCAACAACCGCCAATGGGTGCAGTTTGACCAGGAAGGCAACCTGCATATCACTTACACCGGGCAATTCGGAACCGCCAGCCATACCAGGGACATCTACTACGTCACCGATGAAAGCGGGGAGTTTGTAACCACCCAGGTTACAAATACCGGGGTGGACAACAACTATTCGTCTTTTGTTTTTGATGAGGATGGAACCATGCACCTGGTTTACATTCAACGCGATGCCAGTAACAATTTTCAGTTGGTGTACCGGCAAAAAGAAAACGGGGATTTTTCCGAACCCGTCTGGATCACCTCCGGGAACAATAAAGCCTCGCCCCACATTGCCATTGGTTCAGACAATTTTGTCCATTTTGTCTATATAAGTTTTGTTTCAGGACAACCGGACTACAACTATCACATTACCCATGACCTGAACACCGGAACCACAGGAACGCCCACCCAGCTTGGAACAACCGCCACAGATCCTTCCGGTGAAAATGACATCAGGGTAGTGGTGGACAGCGACAACCATGCCCATGTTGTTTTCCGGGAAGGAGGCGCCTGGGGAGGCAACCTGCGGTATTTCAACAATAGTTCAGGATCCATGGAAGAAGAAGCCACCCCTGTTACAGAGACCATTCTATATCCTGCCATGACCATTGACCAGGACGACAAGCTTCATATTATTTTCAGAAGGGCTTCAGATAATCGGATAGCCTATTTTACCAGGGATGCTGAGGGCTTCAGCGTGCCGGTAAATGCCACCCCCCCGGATATTGGCAACCCGGCCTTTTACCGCACAGTGGATGTGGATGATGAAGGCAGGTTCTATTTTACTTACCAGAACAGTATCTCCGGTAACCCCATTGGGTTTTTCCTGGTGTCGGGTATTGACGGGGTATTTGAAGAGCCCCGCCTGATCTGGAACGACCCGGAAGATCTTTATCTGTTGCGCAATACCAGTTCGGTAGCAGCCCGGGGCGATGGTGATGTAGCCGCTTTTTATGCCCCTTCCGCTTCCAGGGACGGGGATATCGTCTGCGACATTTTCATGAAACGCGGGCTGCTTTTTGCCGATGAAGAACCCATTATCGAAGTTTCACCTATAAGTCTGAACTTTGGAACCGTGGAAGTGAATGAATCCAAAGAAATGAACCTCACCATTTACAACCAGGGGCCGGTGGAGCTGAATATTCAGGATTTTCAATTTTCCGATGATGTGTTTTTCTCACCCATTGACGGCCCCACTACAATCCCTCCCTACGGAAACCTGGTGCTGCCCGTCATGTTCATTCCGGAAGAGCCTGTTGTATACCAGGAAACCATGACCATTCTGAGCGATGCCGCCAATGATCCGGAAGTGGAGATCAGCCTCAGCGGTGAAGGGGTTGTTTATGAAGCCATCATTGATGTAACAGCGACCTTGCAATTTGAAGATACGCAGATTGACGAAACCTCGCATGCTGCATTGAATATACAGAACAGTGGTAACATCGACCTTGAAATAACCGGACTGGATATTGCCGGAGATGACCCCGACTTCTTTGACTTTGATGCAGACCTGCCCCTGCTCGTGGAAGCGGGAGAAGAGATGCAGTTAAATTTGTCTTTCTCACCGGAAGAAGAGCGGGAGTATTTCGCCACCCTGATCATTACAAGCAATGCTTCCAATGAAGCGGAAGCCGAGGTTTCCCTTTCCGGAGAAGGCCTCAACGGAACCTTAGTTGAAACCCCGGAAAGCCTGGAAGAGCAACTGACCCTTTTCCCAAATCCTGCCACCGATTATATCACACTGCAGTTTAATGCCGAAGTTCCGGCCCAGGCAAAAATAAGGCTGGTTGATGCCTTTGGTAAAACGACCATGCAATGGGAGAGTCAGCATCTCCATGCGGGAAATAATGAAATCAGTATTGAACTCAACGCAGGAAGGGTTAAACCGGGAATCTATTTCCTTACAGTTACAACCGCTGATCAGCAAGTGGTGAGGAAAATAGTCATTCAATAACCAACCTTGTAAATTTGAGGCAATAAAGTATCAGCCACGAATGGCAGGGATGAACCTGGCTTAAATCGTTGTGGTCCATTTGCGCCATCCGTGGCTGTTTTTATGCATTGCCCCTTTAATCCACAAACTTCTGGTAATGCTCGTACAGGTTAAAGATCGTTTCCACGTAAGTGACTGGTTCCAGACCGGTTGCATAGCCGAAGTTCACAATATCGAGGTTATAGTATTCGGGGTTTGATTTTTTGAGCATGAACCGCTCCACATTGTCTTCCCACACATTGGGATCGGCGTCAAAAGCCTCTGCCAGTCGCCGGGCATCCTGCACATGCCCATGACCGACATTATAGGAGGCCATCACAAATTTAAGTCGCTCATCTTCCTCCTCAATATGCTTTTCCCAATAATCCTGAAGCCATTGGATAAAATTAACCCCTCCCCTTATATTTTGTTCCGGATCATAGGGATCTGCTGCACCAAACTCCCTTGCAGTGCGCGGCATCAGTTGCATTAAACCCACGGCACCGGCCCATGAACGGGCACGGGGCTTAAACTGTGATTCACGGTAAATCAGGGCAGCCAGCATCCGCCAATCCCAGCCAATTCTTTCGGCTTCTTCCTTTAATTGTTCATCGTAGGGGGAAATGGTACCTCCGGTGATCGGGAAAAATTCACTGGCATAGCGTGAACGGAAAGCCTGACGGTTTTTATAATATTTGTTGTAAATCACGTAATAATCCGCATGGTTTTGGGCTTCAGACAACCAATGGTTAATGGTATCAAGCAAGGCCGGGGAGGAATGACGAACCGCCCATGCAGTTTGCTGGGGAAGACTCACCGGGGTGGCAATATCAATATCACGGTAATAAGCAGATTGTAACTGGGCAATATTCTCATCAGCAACAGTCAATGCAATGGAGTCA
Source organism: Bacteroidales bacterium (assembly GCA_007129255.1). Classification (GTDB taxonomy): domain Bacteria; phylum Bacteroidota; class Bacteroidia; order Bacteroidales; family UBA7960; genus PUML01. Next base: position 5,125 of record SKVW01000236.1, on the reverse strand, counting down.
TTGGCCACAAGATGAATCAGGTCCTCTGTGGTAAGTTCTGCTGCTGCCTCGACAATATTGATCTCCTGCCCAATTTCCAGCGCCAGGTTGCGGAGGCGGCTCAAATATGCCGATCCCCTGCGTACATGGATGGTTTGGCCGCCCAGTTCCAGGGGACTGCGGATCAACATATTTTCAATTTCATGCAACCGCATGCGGCGCCAGTTTTCGGGCTTGCGCTGCACCAATACCTGCCGGGTAACATTTAAAGGTTCGGTAAAAGCCAGTCTTTCCCGGCGCTCACTGGTAACCGTTAAACCATATGCAATAAGGTCGCCTTCACCCTGCTCGAGCATCTCTATCATTTCTTCAAAATCCCTGGCGAGTTTAATATCAACCGGCATATCCAAATGTTCTCCCAGTATTTGCAGCAGTTCATATTCATAGCCCATGGGTTCACCATGATAAATGAAATAGGAGATCGGGCTGTAGCTGGTAATGGCTGTTATTTTTCCCCTCTCCCGGATTTCTGGAAAGTCATCCTTTTTGTCTCTCTTTTCCATAACCTGCTCGCAGCCTGAAAAAAAGAAAAGAAAAAACAGGATGGATAAAATTGAAACGCGGGTAATGAGTTTTTTCATGACCGATGGATTTGGTTTTTATAAGAACCAAATCTATGAATAATCAGATGGATTTGCAAATATGGGGTATTGCAAAGGCAATATCGTATTTCCTGCCATCGAATTGGGGAATTAAACCTGAGAATATTTTTCAGGCAATACCTATTACAGATCATCCACAATCCTTGATCAGCTTGCAGTTGACATCATTTTCAGAATCATTGCCTTTTTCAAAATCCTCAAAATTTTTCAGGGTGATGCGGGTGATCTCCTCCATGCTTTCTTTGGTGAAAAAGCCCTGATGGGCAGTGATCAGCACATTGGGGAAGATCATCAGCTGGGCGATCTGATCATCCCTGATCACATAATCGGACAAGTCACGGAAAAAGAGCTTTTCTTCTTCTTCGTAAACATCAATTGCCAGGGAACCCAGATGATCTTCCCTGAGGGATTTGATCACTGCAGCGGTATTCACCAGCTTTCCCCGGCCGGTATTGACCAGCATAGCGCCTTTTTTCATTTTCTTCAGGGTATCCTGATTGATCAGGTGATGGGTCTCAGGCGTAAGGGGGCAATGCAGACTCAAAATATCGCTTTTTTCAAGCACTTCATCCAGTTCCATGTATTCCACCCCTTTATTTTTCATTTCTTCAGAGGGATATTTGTCGTAGGCAATCACACGGGTGCCAAGCCCAAGCATGATGTTGCAGAAGGCTCGCCCAATCTGCCCGGTGCCAATCACCCCAGTGGTTCTACCGTGTATGGTAAACCCCATCAGGCGTTCCAGCGAAAAGTTGCCGTCCCTTACCCGGTTATAGGCCTTGTGGGTGCGTCTAGCCAGGGTCATGATCAGGGCCAGTGCATGCTCGGCAATGGCCTCCGGCGAATAAGCGGGAACACGCATTACCCGCACACCGGCTTTCTCGGCAGCTTTCAGGTCAACATTATTGAAACCTGCACAGCGTAAGGCTACCAATTTAACGCCAATCTCAGCAAGCGCATTCAGCACTTCTTCATTCAGGCGGTCGTTCACAAACACACAAACCCCGTCAAAACCCTTTGCCAGCTCCACGGTTTTGCTTTTAAGGCGGGTTTCGAAAAATTCAAATTGATGCCCATTGTTTTGGTCTTCAAAAAAACGGCGATCATAGGACTGGGTAGAAAAAAACGCAATACGGGCCATAAGTTATTTTTTTTGGTTTTCTATAAAGTTAACAAATAACCGCCTAATAATTGTTTTGTTTAATCAAACATTTTGTGCAAAACTTTTTGCAACTTTACAAAAAATAGCCAATTTTAAACCATGATCAATCCCTGTTATTTTTTGCTGCAATTCCTTAAATTAAAGAAAATCGCTGTTGAATTCAATCAATCCGGGTCCTAATTTGTTAAAGATATGTGATTGATTAAAGTTTGTTGATAATTATAAGCACTTTAATAAATGGCAACAAAAAAAGAATCGTCAGGGTTTGCCAAAGACACCCTGAATGGCCTTTCAGCCCCAAATAAATTCCTGCATCCAAAATATTTCTATGACGAAAAAGGGAGTAAGATCTTCCAGGAAATCATGCACATGCCCGAATATTACCTGACCCGCGCTGAACAGGAAATATTCAACAAACAAACTCAGCATATTGCCAGGGAATTACTGAACGGTTCCTCTCCTTTTTCTGTAATTGAGCTGGGCCCGGGAGATGGTTTAAAATCGAAAATACTGCTCCGGGAAATGAACGGAAATACAGGAAATTTTCAATATGTGCCCGTTGACATTTCCGAAGAAGCGCTGGAAAGCCTAAGCCAGGCAATGGAAAGCGAAATACCGGATTTGAATATATTCATGAAAGCCGGAGATTATTTCCATATTATGAAAGAGCTGCACAATGCCTCAGATGACAGGAAGATCATTCTGTTCCTGGGGAGCAACATCGGCAATTTTATGCCTGAAGAAGCAGCATCCTTTCTCTCTTTGCTGACAGGCTTTTTGCATCCCGGAGACCAGGCGTTGATTGGCTTTGACCTGAAAAAGCCGGCTGAAGTGGTCATTCCGGCCTATGACGACCCCGGAGGACTTACCCGGGATTTCAACCTGAACCACCTGTCAAGGATCAACCGGGAGTTAAATGCCGATTTCGACCTGAACAAATTCAAGCACCGCCCCGTTTACAATGCTGAATCCGGGGCCATGGAAAGTTACCTGATAAGTTTGGAAAAGCAAACAGTAAATGTTGAATCCCTCAATAAAACCTTTGATTTTTACAAAGGGGAGCCAATTTTTATGGAGCTGTCCAAAAAATTTGACCTTGAAGAAATCGCCAATCTGGCCAGAAAATTTGGCTTCCGGATTCAAAAAAACTTTCTGGACTCCAGATCATATTTTGCTGACAGCCTGTGGAAAAAACAATAAAATATCAATTAGAAAAACCTTTCCTCCCAACAAAGAAATAATAACACTTAATTATCAGAACCATGAAAGCCATTTGGAACGACACCGTGCTTGCCGATAGCGATTTTACCGTGGTGGTGGAGGGAAACCACTATTTTCCACCGAAATCCGTCAAAAAAGAATTTTTCAAAAACAGCGATAAAACCACTTCCTGCCCCTGGAAGGGAAAGGCAAATTATTATGATGTGGAAGTGGAAGGACAAACCAATTCAGCGGCTGCCTGGTATTTCCCGGAGCCCAGACCCGCAGCAGAAAACATCAGAAACCATGTGGCTTTCTGGAAAGGAATTGAAGTAAAAAAGTAAATTCAAATAAAGTTATCATCTTTTAACCCATAAAAAACTGTTTGGCATATGGCGGTTAAACTGAATGAAATCTCTACTTCTGAAATCAAAGAGTTGCTGAAAAACAATGGCTGTGTGCTCATAGATACCCGCCCCACCGAAGCATACAACGGATGGAAACTGGAGGGAGAAGCCCGGGGTGGGCATATTTCCGGGGCAAGAACACTTCCCGCCAAATGGGCGAATTACATTGACTGGATTGAGATAGTGCGTCACAAAGGAATTAAGCCTGAAGATAAAATCGTGATTTATGGTTATAATAAGGCAGATATTGATTTGGTGGCAGAAAGGTTTACCGGGGCAGGTTATAAAGATGTAAACTTTTATCATGGATTTTTAAATGAATGGATTCCGGATGCTTCTCTTCCCATGGATTTTATGGAGCGGCACCGTCAACTGGTGTATCCTTCCTGGGTTAACACCCTCTTATCGGGCGGAAATCCTCCTCAATATGAAAACGGTAATAAATATGTAATCTGCCATGCCCATTACCGCAACTACGACGACTACCTGAAGGGGCATATTCCCGGGACAATAGCCCTGGATACAAACGAGCTGGAATCTCCGGATACCTGGAACCGCCGCTCTCCCGATGAGCTGAAAAAAGCCCTTGAACAACACGGCATTGACAGCGATACCACCGTAGTGCTTTACGGCAGGTTTTCCTTCCCGAAAAATGAAGATCCTTTCCCCGGCAGCAGTGCCGGGCAGCTGGGAGCCATTCGCTGCGCTCTCATCATGATGTATGCAGGGGTAAAGGATGTGCGCGTACTCAATGGGGGCATGGCTGCTTGGGAAGCGGAAAATATGCCCATTGAAACCGGAGTGAACCATCCCCTACCTGTTTCCAGCTTTGGCAAGCCCATCCCTGAAAGGCCCGACCTGATTGTGGATCTGGAACAAGCCAAACAAATGATCGCCTCACCGGAAGCTGACCTGGTATGCACACGCAGCTGGCCGGAATACATTGGTGAAGTCAGTGGTTACAATTACATTGAAAAGAAAGGACGCATTCCGGGGGCAGTTTATGTTAACAATGGCTCCGACGCTTACCATATGGAAAACTACCAAAACCTGGATTACACCACCCGGGAATTCCGGGAAATCATAAAGATGTGGAAGGAACACGGGCTTACCCCTGACAAACACCTGGCCTTTTATTGCGGCACCGGCTGGAGAGGAAGCGAAGCCTTTTTCAATGCATGGCTGCTTGGCTGGCCAAAGGTTTCAGTGTTTGACGGGGGATGGTTTGAATGGAGCAACAACCCTCAAAACCCTTTTGAAACGGGAGCTCCCGGGCACTGACCCATTTCATGAGGTTTCCTTCAGGGGAATTCTCCTAATAGCAGCTTTGGCAGTTTTTGAATTTTTCCGGGATTAATTTTTCAAAAAAGAACGATGTCAGAAGGAATTACCGCATTGCTTGCATTCAGCCCCATTGCGCTGATATTTGTTTTGATGGCATGGCTGCGCTGGCCGGCCACCAAAGCCATGCCCATGGCATTTTCTCTTACCCTGCTCCTGGTTTATTTTGTATGGAGCGTACCCCTCAACTGGATAGGAGCCGCAACCATAAACGGATTGGTAATTGCCATCGAAATATTGCTTATTGTGCTTGGTGCCCTTGCCTTGTTTTTCACTTTAAGGGAAAGTGGTGCCATAGATGCCATAAACAAAGGTTTTACGAGCATATCGCCCGACAGGCGGGTGCAGGCCATTATTGTAGCCTGGTTGTTTGG
>SKVW01000160.1 GCA_007129255.1 Bacteroidales bacterium | reverse complement strand
GCAGCCCGTATTCCGGGGGTTTCCGTTTTTTTCTACCGGGGTTTCCCAAAGGCTGTTCGACCAGGGCCTTTGCCTGCCCTCCGGCTCAAACCTCAGCACGGAAGACCGATCCAGGATTGAAAAAGTGCTGAAGAGGGTGGGTGGATGACAGAGGATGGACGTTGTGTTAATGCCTAAATAAGGTTGACCGTTTATCGTCCTGAATCAGGCATATATTAAAAATACCGGGCAGATCGCCAGCAAAAAAAAACGTTTATATAAAAAGGAAAACAGGATGAGCGGGTTTTAATGCCCACCCGTTTTCCATTATTACCGCATACACTTCCCGAATGCAACGACAATGGTTGAGGGATCTTGGTATGTCATTTGCCACTTTTTTGGCAATGAAAAAAACCCAGTGGAAAAACCTAACCTTTGGATAACAAATCCCAAACAAATTGAAGGAGATAAAAGTTAAGCAAGGCTATTTTTTTTCAAAAGACACGATGTGGTTTTCGATGGCGTAACGGATCAGTCCGATAACGGATTTGGCACCTGTTTTAGAAAAGATGTTCTTACGGTGGGTTTCAACAGTCCGTTCACTGATGTAAAGGCTTTTGGCAATTTCAGGGTTCGAATATTCTTTGGCGATCAGTGCCAGAATTTCTCTTTCTCTTCCCGTTAACAGGCTTTTTAATTCATCGTTGGGGGTAGTGAGGGCTTCCAGGCTCCCGATTTTATTAAATACGACATCCTGGATTTCGCTGCCCAGGAATTTCTCGCCTTTGGCAACCGTGGTGATGGCCCGGATTAGCTCCTGCAGGTTTGCGGCTTTCAGGATATACCCGTGGGATCCGCTTTTGATCATTTTTTCAACGTACTGAAAGTCATCGTACATGGTAAGGGCCAGAATTCTGGCATCAGGCTGCTTTTCCAGAAGCATGGGGGTGAGCTCAATGCCTGAGATCTCAGGCATGTTAATGTCTACCAGGTATACATCGGCTTTGATCTTGTCGGCTTTTTCCAGAAAATCTTTTGCAGAAAGTGAAAAGCCCATCAATTCAATTTCAGGTTCATCAGAAAGCAAAGAGTATATTCCTTCAACAAACAACTTGTGGTCATCAATAACGTAAACCTTGATTGGATTCATTTCTTATTATGCTTTCTTTAAAAACGGAACAATAATGGTTACAATGGTTCCCCTTCCCGGGGCACTGTCAATATAAAAATCTCCTTTGAGTCCTTCAATGCGTGAGACCGCACTTTTCAGGCCAATTCCTTTTTTTACATTGATAATATCCGGATCAAAGCCTTTTCCATTGTCTTCAATCATGATGGTGAGGTCTTCTATGGTTTGGATCACCTGTATGTTGATCTCCGATCCATGGGCATGGCGCATTATGTTGTTCAGCACCTCCTGGATGCTCCGAAACAAAGCGTGCTCCACATAAGGTTCCATCTTCCCGTTCAACCCGATCATTTCTACCGATACCCTGTAAGTGCTGGTTTGATCCAGTTTCCTGATCAAATCCTTTACAGCCTCCTCGAAGCCTTTTTCCAGCAGGACCAGGGGGGCCATGTTGTTGGAAATTTGCTTCATTTCTTTGAGCACTTCGTTGATGGTCCCTTCGGTATTTACCAGGATCAGTTTTTTTCTTTCCTGCGAGAGGTTCTCTTTTTGCAACAGTGCGGTTACGTTAAGCTTTGCCAGGGAAAGCAAAGGGCCAACCCCATCATGAAGTTCAAACCCCAGTCGTTTTCTTTCGGTTACCTCTGCTTCCAGGGCAGCCCGGGCCCGCTCTTCCGTCATCCGGATGTTGGCTGCATCCAGCTTGCTGCGTTCGCGCTGTCGTATCTTGTTCAGGTGCAGGCGATAGGAGAGGAAAACGATGATCAGCACAGCAACAAAACTTATGGATACAAAAACCAGCATGGTGTTTTTTCTGCTCAGCAGCAGCTCCTGTTTTTCTATCTCTCTAAGGTTTTTCTCTGCGGCATGCTGGAGCTCCAGATTATACACCTGGTGCAGGCGGTTTTCGTTGATGGTCTTGCTTTTCAGTTCATTGTAAATGCGGTAATGCTCCAAAGACTCTTTGTGTTTGCCCGCTTCATCATAAATGGACGAAATGATGTTATGGGCTTTATACTGCATTTTGGTGTTGGCCGTTACCTTTGCAATTCTAATGGCTTTTTCTGCATTCTTCAGGGCCTCAAAAGGCTCTCCTTTTTGGAAACCAACCGCCGCCAGGCCCAGATAGGCAGAAGCCCTTCCGTTATCAAAACCTACTTCTTCTGCTATGGCCTTGCTTTTTTCAAAAAACCCCCGGGCTTTTTCATGTTTTCCGGTTTCAAGATAGGCGTTGCCTAAACCTTCCAATGAAATGCACAGCCCGTATTTGTCCCGGGTCAGCTGTTTCAGATCCCTTGAAGTATAAAGGTAGTGCAGGGCAGAGTCCGGCATTTCCAGATGAAGATAGGAAGTCCCGATGTTGGTAAGGGCCGCACCCATCCTGATGCTGTCGCCTATTTCTTCATAAGTGGAAAAGGCTTGCCAATAATAATTTTGCGCCTTTTTAAAATTGTCCAGATCAACGTAGATGAGCCCAATGTTATTCAGGGTATTGGCTTTATATCCTTCAAAACCGCCAAGGTCGTAATACTCCAACGCCTGGAAAAAATTGATCAATGCATCTTTGTAATTCCCGATGCTCCAATAGGTAACTCCAATGTTGTTGCAACTGTTCCCTAATTGTTCGTAATTTTCTATGTTAGCGGAAAGTGTCTGAGCCTGAAAAAAATAATACAATGCGCTGTCATGGGCTGACTGCACTTCATGAATGGAGCCAAGAAGGTTCAGGGCCCGGATTTGCCAGAGCTCCCGGTTTTCCTCTTCGGCTTTGCGTAATGCCGTTTTGGCAGCAATGTGCGACGTTTCTGGCTGGAGGTAAAGGTATTCGCGCCCAATCCGGATCAAGCTGTCCACAGAAATCAAATCCCCGTCAACCTCTTCAGAAACTTTGTAGTCAACACGATAATTGCCGTTTGAATTGCTTTCTTCTCCATAAAAGAGAAAAAGCAAAAAGACCAAACCGGCAAAATATTTTTTTAAATTATGCATTAGCTTTTTAAAACCTGATGGGAAAAAAATCAAAACCAAGGACAAATTTATACATTGACTTTCAACCAGAAAACCAAAAAAACGCCTTTTAAAAAAAATACCCTGTTCAGGGTATTAAACCCTGAAAAAAATTACACCATTCATGGTATTGTAACTGGAAAAAATTCAAGGTTATTTTGTATCGCTAAAGATTATAGTTCAGAAACCAGTCTATTTACAAAACAATACCCAATGAAACACAAAATCCTTTTAATTTCACTTTCAATTGTTTTTTCTGTCTTAACGGCAACGGGACAAACCCTGACACCTTACCTGATTTCCTCGGGTGGTGACCATGCGGCGGGTGAACAGGTGACCCTCAGCTGGAGTATTGGAGAGCTTGCCATTGAGACTTTTCAGGCCGCTGATTCCTGGCTGACCCAGGGCTTTCATCAGGGCGGCCTGGATATCATAAACTCTTATGAAGCTTTGCCGTTGGATTATGAAATTTCGGTATTTCCCAATCCTGTGCAGGACTTTTTAACCTTGCAGGGGACTTTTGAAGACCCCTCGCAGATGGGATACCGGATTTTTGACTTTCAGGGAAGACTGCTGGCTGAAAAACAACTGGACGGAAAAAACACCATTATTTCTTTCGGAGGCCTGGAACCATCTGTTTATTTTATTAAAGTAATACAGAAAAACCAGGTGGTGAAAACATTTAAAATTGTAAAACACTAACAACATTAACTTTTTACTATCATGAAAAACCTTTTTCTCACTTTTTTTGGAATTGTATTTTTAAACCTTTGCCTGCCGGCCCAGGCACCCGAAGGGTTTAACTACCAGGCCGTGGCCCGGGATGAAGCCGGCCAACCCATTGCAAACCAGTCCGTCGGAATTCAAATTGGCATTCTTGAAAACAGCGCCGAAGGAGAGTTGGTTTACCAGGAAACCTTTTTTCCGGAAACCAATGAGTTTGGCCTGGTGAACCTGCTTGTTGGACAGGGGCAGGCTGTTTTCGGAGACTTTTCGGAAATTCAATGGGGTGATGCAGCTTATTTTGTTGAGGTGGGCATGGATCCCGACGGGGGATCAAACTTCAGCCCAATGGGGGTTTCCCAGCTGATGAGCGTTCCCTATGCACTGCATTCGCTTTCTGCAGCCAATGTATTCAGTGGCGACTATAACGATCTTGAAAACGCCCCGGATCTTGGGCAATATGTTTCCATCGAAGGCGCCCAGGATGGTGACCTCCTTTATTTTCAGGGAGAAAACTGGAATCGCCTTCCTATTGGAGAGGAGAACCAGGTAATGATTGTTAAAAACAATATTCCCCAATGGGCCAGTGTTTCCTTCGGAGATACCGACCTGTTTCCACCGGCCGTGGAAATTACTTCCGTCAGCGGGATAACTCCTGAAAAAGCCACTATTAATGCCGACGTTACGGATGACGGTGGCGCCAACGTTACCGACAGGGGCATTGTATGGGGATTAAACGAAAACCCCGGCTTTGATGACAATGTGACCCAGGAAGGCTCCGGGACAGGTACGTTTAGCATTACCCTGGAGGACCTCGAAGAAGAAACCACCTATTTTGTGAGGGCTTATGCCACCAATGGAATCGGCACTTCCTTCAGCAGCCAGCAATCCTTTACCACCCTTTCAGAGAGCGATACAACGGGTACGGTTACCGATATTGACGGAAATGTATATAATACCGTAATGATCAATGACCTTTGGTGGATGGCCGAAAACCTTAAAACCACGAAATACGACAACGGCGATGACATTGCAACAGGCTATTCTGAAGATGATTGGGTAGATCTTACCAAAGGAGCCTGGGCCTATTTTAATGATAATAGTGACTGGGATCCCATATATGGAAAGCTTTACAACTGGTATGCTGTTGATGACCCCAGAGGCCTGTGTCCAACCGGTTGGCGAATGCCTACCGATGATGAGATTAAGGACTTGCGGGACCTCTATGGAGGCTTCCAGGAGGCCGGGGGAGCGCTCAAAGAAACCGGCACCGCTGAAGATGGTGACGGGTACTGGCGTGAACCCAATGAAGGCGCTACCAACATCACCGGATTTACTGCCAGACCGGGTGGAGCCCGGATCTACGGTGTGTTCTTTAACAGAGAAACCACCGGCTATTTCTGGACTGGTGACCAATTTGATGATGATGCTGCCAGGAACTATCTGATGGTTTATGATACCTCTTCCTTGTTGAGACATATTTATCAAAAGCATTATGGTCTTTCGGTAAGGTGTGTAAAAGAGTAATAAAAACACCTAGAACTGCTATGGCAGTTCCGGTTACTTTCCATTATCCATAGCTGGCAGACTTTCCTTCTTTCCGGGGTGAAAACCCCGGAGAAGGAACAGTCTGTATCTTTCCCGAAGCAACTCCTTAGTGTTCTGAAAGCTTTTGCTTTCAAGGAAGACGAAAAAACCGGCAAACCGGAACCAATTTTTTAACCAAAACCAACAATGAATTTATGAGAAAAGAATTACTACTTTCTGCTGTCTTTTTGCTGATCCTGACCATGCTCTTCAGCTTCTCCGTTCAGTCCGATACTGGAGGTAAAAAGGCGACCATCTCCGACTTTCCCCACCTGGAAAATTTTTCTGATGTCGATCCGCCGGAGCTACCGGCCGGATGGTCAAAAATTGTATCGCATCCTGATAACACTTCTGTTAGGGTGGAAACCACCATTTCAGGCTCTCCCGTTTCCGAACCCAATCAGGTGCGCCTGGATAACGATGATCATGAAGATGCGGTGGTCATGCTTGTTTCTCCACCCGTTGACAATCTGGATAATGTGCGGGTAAGTTTTTATGCCCGGGCGAATCTGATCACCAGCCTTCCCGACCTGGTGATCGGTACCATGGGCGATCCTGCGGACCAGGGTACCTTTTTACCTTTTGACACCATTGCCGGAGGGGATGACCTGACCAATTCTTTTGACCAGTACCATGTGACCTTTGATTCCTCTGTTGGAGATAACGCGCACCTTGTTTTTCAGCATGCCGGAACCCCCTCAGGTCTGCGCACCATTTATATTGACGATATCCTGCTGATGGAAGCTCCCACCGGTCCGGTTATGCTGGTGGAACCCACCAGCTGGGATTTCGGCAAGCTTGCCATGGGAGATGTTTCTGATGAGGCAACTTTTGAAATCTCCAATGTGGGTATCGGAGAACTTGTTTTAAGCCCTGAAGATATATCCCTAACGGGCCCCGATGCGGATCGCTTTCTGCTGGACAATCTGGACCAAACAGTTGAGCTTGGGGCTTTTGAATCAACAGCGATCAGTCTGGCTTTTGCACCGGAAGGTCCCGGTCAGAAAAATGCAACATTGAACATCCTTGACATGGAAATTCCTTTAACAGGAGAAAGTGTGGATCCTGCTATAACAGAATTTCCGCATTTTGAAGATTTTAATAAGACATCCTCTCCCGACCTCCCTTTGGGATGGAGTGCCATCGTTGACAATCCCGATCACAGCAATGCAACCGTTGAAACCACCACAACGGGTTCCCCGGTTTCTGAGCCCCAGCATGCAAGGATCTTTTCCAATAGCTATGAGCACCAGAACGTTATGCTCATCACACCTCCTACCGTCAATCTGGAAGAAAAACGTATTCGCTTCTGGGCGAGGTGCAACACTTCCACAAATATCCCGGATTTAATCGTTGGTACCATGAGTGATCCGGAGGATGCTTCCACCTTCAATGAGTTTCAGGTTATTAAGGCAGATGACGAGCTAACCAGTGATTACCAGGAATTTGTTGTTGTTTTTGATAACACAGTTGGAGAAGACCTGCACATCGCTTTCAGGCATGGCGGAACACCAAGCTGGTCGCGCAGCATTTATATCGATAACTTTTTGCTGGAGGTGATGCCGGACGCACCGGTATTGGTTGTAGATCCCGATTCATGGGAGTTTAACCAGACCCAGGTTGGGGCCACCTCTTTCCCGAAGGATTTTACCATCTCCAACGAAGGGGTGGGTACCCTTTCCATCTCTCCGGAAGATATTAGTATTTCCGGAGATGATGCGGGAAGATTTATTTTACATAACATTACTGAAACCATTCATCTGGAAGCTTTTGATTCCGAGACCATTAGTGTGGAGTTTGCCCCGGAGGCTGTTGGCCTGAAAGAAGCCGTGCTTGAAGTAAAAGAATTTCAGGCTCCTGTTAGCGGAGTGGCATTTGATGCAACCATAACCGAATTCCCTCACCTGGAAGACTTTTCGGATGTTGAAGAACCCGACCTTCCATTGGGTTGGACAAAGATTGTGGACAATCCGGATATGTCAGGGGCAAAAGTGGTAACCACTTCCGATGATGATCCTTTTTCCGGGCCCAGTCATGTTCAAATCCATTCCAACGATTACGACAACCAGAGCGTGATGCTGATCTCCCCCCCTGTTGAAAATCTGGAAGAAAGACGAATTCGTTTCCGGGCAAAATGTGACCGGACAACCAATATTCCCGATTTGATTATTGGTACCATAGGTGACCCTTCGAACGAGGATACTTTTATCGCGGTTGATACCATTAAGGCAGATTACCTGACAGACAGCTACGATTCCTTGTTTACGGTTCATTTTGGCCCGGTGAAAGGAGAGGCTCAGTTCGTGGCCTTTCGACATGGCAGCTCACCTAGCTTCAACCGGTCCTTGTTTTTGGATGATATTCTTATCGAATCCATTCCGGACGAACCCCTGCTGGTTGTGATTCCTGCAGAGGAAGTTGATTTCGGATTACAACAGATCGGTACTTCCTCCGAACCCCAGCAGTTTGTCCTTTACAACGACGGTGGCGGTACCCTGAGCATTGGGCCGGATGACATAAGCATTACCGGTTTGGATGCAGATGATTTTGTGCTGAACAATCTTTCCGAAACTGTTTTTCTGGAGTTTGGCGAATCTGCGGATATTTCCGTGGCTTTCTCTCCCGAAGAAGTTGGTGAAAAGCAAGCCACTCTGGAAGCCAAAGAGGCAAACATCCTCTTAACAGGAGATGCGCAGGACGCCACCATTACTGAAACACCCCACTTTGAAGATTTTTCGGGAGCAGAACCACCGGCATTTCCTTTTGGGTGGAACAAGATTGTGCATAATCCGGGTTTTGGTTCGGCAACTGTTGAAACAACCACCAGCAACTCTCCTGAATCCGACCCCAATCATGCAAGACTTTATTCTAATGATAATGAAGAGCAGGATGTAATGCTGATCTCCCCACCGGTGGAAGACCTTCATTTGATGCGTATCAGCTTTTTGGTAAAATGCAACAGTGCAACCAATGTTCCCGATCTGATCGTTGGCAGCATGAGCGATCCGTTTGATGCTGACACTTTTAACCCCGTGGATACCATTCCTGCAGAAAGCATAACCACCAGCTACGATGAATCATTTACCGTAAACTTTGTTAGTGCTGTGGGCAATGACATGTTCATTGGCTTGAGGCACGGAGGGACTCCCAATTGGGGTAGATCCCTTTTTATTGACAACTTCTTGCTGGAAACCATTCCGGATGAACCCATTTTGGTGGTAACTCCTGATGGGTTTGATTTTGGCATGCAGCAAACCGGAACCACTTCATCGGCTCAGGCATTTACCATTCTTAATGACGGGGGCGGCACCCTTACGGTTGGGCCGGATGATATCAGCATCACCGGAACGGATGCCGGAGACTTTGTATTGAGCAACCTTGCGGAACCGCAGGATCTTCAAGCAGGGGAAACTGCAGAGATCAGTGTTGCTTTTGCCCCGGAAGAAATAGGGAATAAAACCGCCAATCTGCAGATCCTCGATGAAAGTATTGCCATTACCGGAGAAGCTTTTGATGCCACAGTTACTGAATTTCCCTGGGAAGAAGGTTTTGAAGCAGACTGGGTTGGAGAGCCGCAAGCCCCCATGGGTTGGACCTATGTGGACGGAAACGTGGGTTCCTATTGGGAACAAAGCAGCGTACAATCCAATACCGGAGATTATTCTGCACGCTCCTACAACGGCTCAGCTTCAAACTATCTGGCAGATGAATGGCTGATTACCCCTCCCATTGATCTGGATGAACTGGACGAAGCCATGCTTTATTTCTTTGGATATTCCAACAGGTCGCCCGATGGGGTTAAAGAAAACATGCGCATCCTGATCCTGGATCAAACCTACGATAACACAACCGAGCTGCATGATAATGCCAGCCTTTTGGAAGTCATTCCATTCTCCCAGGACTGGGAGCAATATACTGTCTGCCTGGAGGATCACAGCGGCACAAAACACATTGCGTTTAATTATTACCTCACCGAAGACGATAATGCCGGGTTTAACTGGATCTACATTGATGATGTGTTGATCGATGAAGCTCCCGAAACCTTTGAGGTGACTTTTACCGTAACGGATGATTCTGCCGCGGAGAATCCCCTGGAAGGAGCTGCTGTTGAAGTGAATAACATGGACCCGGTGTTTACCGGTGAAAACGGATTGGCAGTGATTGATCTCATTAATGGAACCTATACGGCACAGGTTAGCAAACCGGGTTTTGAAGAAGCTGAAGTAAACTTTACCGTGGAGGATGAATCACTGATGCTTGAGGTAACCCTTTTTCAAAAAGTTTTTGCGCTCAGCCTTGAAGCAAGTCCTGAACAGGGCGGAACCGTGTCAGGGGAAGGAGACTTTGAAGCGGACCAGGAGGTGACCATATTGGCAAAAGCCAATGATGGCTACCTTTTTGTGAACTGGACTGATTCTGCCGATGAAGTGGTGAGTACAGATGCAGAGTATACTTTCGATATGCCATGGGAAGACCTGTTGCTGGTTGCAAATTTTGAAGAAGCACTACATCCCGTAACGTTTATTGTAGCGGAAGCCTCTCCTGAAGAAGCGGTTATTGAAGGGGCCCTTATTTCCATTAACGGATATGACGATCTGTTTACCGATCAGAACGGGCAGGCCACAATTGAACTGGAAGACGGTGCCTATTCTGCCATTGTATCCAAAAACGGGTACGTTAATGAGCAGGTACCCTTCATTGTTGATGGTGAAGAGAAATCCATTGAAGTACTCATGACCGATATTATCGAAGAACCCTTCAACCTGGATGTTGTTACAGAAGGTCTGGAGGAAGGCGAAGCCCTCTTTTTATGGAACTTAAGCGATGCTGTGCCATTCTACGAAGGATTTGAAGGGGGCACCATGCCCGCTGAATGGGACCAGGTGATCACCAACGACAACCCAAGTGGCCCCATTACCTCTACCTGGACGGTTAACGACCATTCCAGCGAAGATTATGAACCATTTGGTGATTATCATGCAGGATTGTGGTGGAACCCTGCCCACCAGGATGAATGGCTTATCTCTCCCGAAATTTCAATTGAATCCGGATTTGAACTGGAGTTTTGGTCCGTGGTATTCCTCGGTTCGGAGCACGATGACCATTATTACGTTAAAGTTTCCACCGACGGGGGAGATACCTGGTCGGTACTTTGGGATGCTTCTGCCCAGACCGGTGGCTGGCATTATTATGAATCTCCATTCGTGATTGATCTGGATGAGTATGCAGGACAGGATGTCCGAATCGCTTTCAATGCAGTGGACGGGCCTGCCAATGGCGGACTTTGGTATATATGGTTTATTGATGAGGTTTCTGTTGGGCCCGAAGATGCACGAAGCCAACTGGCCATCAACCGCTTTAGCCGCCGGAGCAATGCCGGAAATACTGCAAGTGAAGATGGTGAACCTTTCCGGATTGCAAGAGATGGATCGGCCGTCAGCAATCCAGGTATGCCTGAAACAATCCGCGCATTTACAGGATACAATGTTTTCCTCAACGGGAACCTTGTAGCTGAATCGATTGAAGAAACAGAATACCTGTTTACAGACCTTTCTGAAGGAGAACATACTGCCGGGGTGCAATCGGTATACACAACCGGGTCTTCCGATGTGGTAGAAATTGAATTCGAGATCGAGCCTGAGCTTTATACCGTTACCTTCAATGTAACAGACGAAGACAATGAACCTATTCCTGATGCCATCATCATCTTTGACGGAGAGGAACACGATGCCGGTGAATACGTATTCACCGGGGTTGAGCCCGGCAAT
>SKVW01000215.1 GCA_007129255.1 Bacteroidales bacterium | reverse complement strand
TCACCCCCGGTTGTGGGAGTAGAGTTCTCGGATTTGGTGGTGTCGCTGGCTCCCCTGAAATTTGAATCAGGCGAAGTGCAGGTATCTATTCCCGATGGGGATGACTATTTCGATCTTTCCCGGTTTGGCATACCCCTTTCGCTGAAAGATATTTATTACGGGAATATTGAACAGGACGACTTAGCACTTGACGGATTGTTTTTCAGGGGGAATCTCTTTTTGTTTGAGAAAGAGCTGGGTGAAGATGCATCAGTTGCTTTCCGCATCACCACTGATGGGGCCATGTCAGGCTCCGTAGAAATGGAAGACCTCAATGCCAGCATTCCCCTGGTTCCGGGCAGTGACCTGGCCGTAATAACCATTGAAGAAGTAAGCGGCTACGGCTCTTACAACCTTTTACAGCCACAGATTCCTCCCGTTTTTCATTTTGATCTGGCAAGCAACTTTTTACTCCAAGTTAATGAGGATAACTACGCCGGGGCGGACATTTCCATAACATACAACCAGCACGGGTTGCTGACAGACTTCAATTACCAGCTCAGTGGTCAGACTCCCTATTTTGATCTGGACCCCTTTATTTTCAGGATAAATGAGGTGCATTCCCTTTCGCTTGATTACGACAAGGAAGATGGTTTTGACTTTTATGCGGCCCTGGATTTTGAATTTGGGATGAAGTTTGAAGAAGACAGCCTTTTAATCCCTTTACAGGGCATTGAAATCAGACCCGGAGGTTTTGCCATTCCCGCACAGGAAGTGCATGACGGAACCACGCCCCCTCTGCAGGTGCCTCCCATAGAGTTGTTAGGTTTTGAACTGCAACCCCTTGCATTTCGCACACACGATGTGGTGGTTGATGTTTTCAGTTTCAGCCCCGGAGATCTCAGTGGTTTGATCCCAAACCTGGACTTTGCCCTTTCGTTTCCGGGTCTGGAAGAAATGGCCCCGAACCTGGAAGGTATCTCACTTACCGTATTGGATGCCGGCTTTCAAAACGGCCGCCTCACCGGATCGGTGGAAGTACATGAACCCATACAACCCATAACCGTTCCCTTCGGAGATAATGAGCTGGATATCGAAAGATTTGCCGGCACCCTTTCAGAGATTATGGAGGAGGGAATACCACAACAGTCCATCGAAATAGAAATTGAAGGGGAGATCCCTCCTTTTCACCAGTTTGAAACCGAAGAAACCTGCGAGCCTGCTGCTTTTGCTTTTTCTATTGTGCAGGGAAGGGGTTTTAAAGGCAACATTCAAAACTTCATACCCTGCGGGGAAATTCCCATTGGAAAACTGGGGTTGTCATTCCTGAGTTCAACCCTTGAACTGGATTTTATTGACAACCAGCAAACAGCCACAATCGATGGAAGCGCACAACTCAGCATTCCAAGGAAAGATGAACCGACTGTAAACATACAGGGCGACCTGGTTTACGACCTCGTTAACGGTTCATTGCTTGAGGGAACCATAGAAATAACCGATGCCTTTCAATGGGGTTTTCCTGCAGATGCAACGGATCCTTTCCTGCTGTTCAATGTTCAGCAGGCAAGACTTGATTCGGCGGGCTTCACACTGAAAGCAGACGGCTCTTTGGAGGTAATGGATAACATACAGGTAAATGTCAGTTTTGATGAATTGCTTATCGGTTTATCTGATCTGCAGATCAAGGGGGGAGAAGCTTCCATTAGTTCAGGTTTTGCATTCGACCTGATGTTTTTGCCGGTAAAATGGCGCATGGTACCCCCCACCCATGAATTCCCGGTGGATACAAACCTGGTGCGTATGGGCATGGCAGATATTGAGCTTAAACTCGACAAAAACGGCCTGGCCTTTGCAGGCGAGGGAATTGCAGAGCTGCGCCTTCCCAAAATCCCCAATGGACAACAAGACCCCGATGATCCGGATGACCCCGATGAACCTGATGATCCAGATGATCCTGAAGACCCGGAAGAAGAAATGATATTTGAAAACCTTCGCCTGGTTTTCGAAGATGACTTCCGCCTGAACATGCCTCCCACTTCCAAAGCCAAAAGCGGCCGCAGTGAACTATGGCTGGATGAAGGTGATGAATCCTCCCTCCTGCTGTGGTATGATACCGATGGAATTGGTTTTGGCAACCTGCTGGACATGTTCGACGTGATACCCGATACCCTTGGTTTGCCGGTTTACGATAATTTCAATATGGCCTATATGGTGCTTAGAGAAGATGGGGATTTGCGCGTTTCGCTCGAAAGGGATGCAGGTCAAAACACCTTGCGCACCGTGGACGAAAACGGGGTGAAAATAGTTATTGCCGGACTAACCGATGAGCCTTCATTCAGGGCATCGTTTGACATAACTGTAAATGACGCCTTTGAGATTATTAGCGGTTCCATTGCCGTGGACCTGGAAAACGGGGATGATGTTTTGGACAACAACCCCATCCAGATACCGGATTTGCCCATTACCCTTACCAGTATTAAATATGAGCGGGGTGAGGATGACGTTGGGGTGCTTTCTGCCGGCGCCCTGCTGAAGCTTCCCGAATCGCTCGGCGACCTGAATGTGGTTATTGACGAAGTTAGACTGAGTGAAGAAGGGTTCGAACAAGCCAGTTTCTCTATAGGAGAACCCGACTTTGACCACTCCGCAGTTCCGGAGTATTCAAAATCCTTTGCAGAAGATGCTTTTGTTCTCAATATCTTTTATGCAAACGTTTCTTTTGGAGAAGTAAATTCTTTTGGCATCAACGGTACGTTTCAAAGCAACCTTTTCAGGGATGATGATACTGAAGAACTCTCCTCTTTGCCTTTTTCATCAATTTATGACCATGTCCAAGGCCGATGGGATTTCTCCCTTGATTTTGACCATAACGACCCCATTGAAATGTCGCTGGCCCGGCTGGCCATCACCCAGTTTGATGCTTCGGCAACAGAGAGTGAATTCGCATTGATATTGTCAGGTGTCATCAGTATACCTGATTTACTCGGGGATGATTTTGCCGTATCCATTGATTCCTTATTCATAGGTACTGCCGGCATTCGCGTCGGAGCTATCGATGCTGACTTTCCTCAACAGGAAATATCTTTCTTCCAGGATAAGGTTCAGGCCATTATCGATCATCTGAGTCCTGAATATGAAGACGGGGTGTTTTATGTTACCCTGGATGGTGAGCTTAACGTGCTAGGCAGAGATGCCCAGTTGAACCAGATGAGGGTGGGTAGTGACGGCTCCATCGGGTTTGGTGCCGATGGCGGACTTTCCATCGGATTGCTGTCAACCGGCTTTCCCGTTCTGCCTCCGACAGATTACCTGCTTATAAATCAGATCACTTTTGGAATGCAGGAAGTGGAAGTAGATGAGGAAACCCACACCTGTTTCAGCCTGACCATTGATGGTGAGGCCAAACTGCCCGCCCCGGTAGACACCCTTGCCGCCATACAGGTGGTGGTAGCCCAGGTTGGGCGTGACGACCTGCGTGTGGATTTCAAGGGTGCCCACCTTGAACTTGGAGAAGAACAGGGGATTTTTAAAATTACTGAAGGGATTGAGTTCCAGCTGACCGAAATAATGGCCGACATTGATTTTCAGGATATGGACAATACGATGCTGGCGGCCAACGGCAAGCTGCTCCTGGAAAATGAAAACGGGGTAAAAAATGAGATCAGTTTTGGGAACAACATTTCCGAAACCCCGGGATTCAGATACAGCATTGCTGACGGGGCCACCTGGAATGCCACCAGTACCGGCACCCCCGACAACCCCCTGTTTGATTACCAGAAAGCCTTCTTTGAGTTCACAATATTTACTGCCGAAACCTATGATCCAAAGGTATTTGGTGTAAAGCTGGACGGCAAAATCGGCCTGGACTTCACTGCATTGAGCATGAACGCCAACTTCACAGATTTCAAAATCTCTGCCGATAGTATTGAAAGCTGGGGGAATTTTCAAAACGGGGGAAATATCACCATTATGGATAAACTGAGCCTTGAAATAGGAGCTTTTGACTTTGCACCTAATGGAGGGGTCCTTAATATAATGGAAGTAGCAACAGATGTTTCAGGATCAGGGGACGACATCCCCGACCCGGAACCCACCCAGTTAGAGACCCAGTATCATCTGCTGATTGAAAATGCCCAGCTTACTATGGTTGGTAATGGTGGAGGCGGCATGGACAATTTCGGAGGCGGGGTAAAAAAATTCCTTTTCTACCGCGACCTGGATGAAAACCTGTTATTCCAGATCGATAGTGCCAATGTTGCCCTGGGTGATCATGCAACCGCTAATCTTAGCATGAAATACAGTTCAGGAGAAGGAGGATCATACTACCTTGGAGCTTCCGGAAGGGTCACCCTTTTCGATGATGCCGCTTTGGGTATGGCCGGTATGGTTGAGAATACCAGCCAGGGAGATCTGAGATTCGGGTTTTTCGTAAATGCCGAATTCCCGCACCCTGGAATTCCACTGATAATTCCCGGCACAATAAGCCTCACCGGAATTGGAGGCGGATTCTTCTATAATCCAGAGCCGGATGATTTCCAGACTATCTACAACCTTGCAGAAATGAGTTTTCACGACGAATATACCCCCACCTTTACGCATCCCCATTTTGCCGTTTTCCTGCAGGCCGGCATCGGACTGATTGAAACCGGTGGCAATTTTTATATTGATGGAAAATACTTTATGGAGATCACCAATGATGGAGTGGTTATTCATCTGGATGGTTATATGATGGGGCAGAACCAACCGGGGTCGCTGATCCAGGCCATAAAGTTTCTGGAAGTCAACTGGGGTGATGATGACCCATACCTGCAAGGGGGTATTCAGTTGGGCCTGGATTACGGTTCTGCGCTCAACGGCAGCGGTAATGTTGCTTTTTATCTGGGAGCCGGCCCGGCAGGCCCCTTATGGGCCGTATGGGGCGGAACAGAGATCAACTTCTTCATCCTGGAAACCAATAGCGGGTTTATTGTTTGCAATGACGGAATGCTGGTGGATTTCGGGATGGATTTTTCCATTGAAAAATCAGGATGGTACGGCACATGGGCTGTTGCTGCCGATGTGGGCGCTTCTGTATGGTATATTTACGAGGTGCCGGATTTCGGGGCCTATGGGGAGTTATGGGCCATGCTGTCAGGCCCGGGTTTTGAACTGGAAGGAGAGCTTTTTGGTGCCTATATCTATAGCGAAGCCCTGTTTTATGCCCATGGCTGCGGATCCTATGATGTTTTTCTGCTGGGATCCGGCGATGCCTGTGGTTATGTTTCCTTTTACGGAGAAGAAGGCTGGGATGCCGGCAAAGGGGTCAGAGACGACCTGAAGGACATTGTCGAACAGGCCCACCAGGAAGCCCAGGACCTGCTTGCCGCCACACAGGCCATACAGGATGATATCGACAGTGCAATGGAAGAACTGGAGTTTGCGGCCGATGTTGAACAGGCTATTGAAGACCTTCAATATTATGTGGAAACACATTATAGCATCATTTATGCAAAAAACAACATGGAAAGTAAAGTTGATTATGTCAATTCCATTGCCCCCGAGGTAAGAAGCCACTTTGAAGGAGCGAACCTGGAAATGATCGATTTACTGGAAGAAACCGAAATGCTGGCTGCCCAGTTGGAAAATCCCATTGAATTCATTGAGGGAAACCTGAGCGGAGAAGACCTGGAAGACTTGCAGGTAGCAGCCAACCCCCAGATTAACTTTGCTGAAGCTGCTTCCAATACCAACCAGGTAAACCTGCTGGAAGAAAAAGAGAACATCGAGGCCATTATGGAACATTATGAAGAAAGCATTGCCCGGGCCATGAACAACCTGGCTCAACTGGAAATGCTGATGGAAGGAACCCAGAATACTACCCTTGATTTTACACAGCAGGCCCTTGATTTATTTGGGTTAGACCTGGCGCAAAACTTCAATCAATTTGGCTCGGGCTTCCATCTGCCGTCTGGGGGACACTTTTTCTTCCCGGGAGGGGGAAACCCTCAAAATCCTAATAACCTCAGTTACCTCTCCGAAAACTACACACAAGCTGCACGATCCATCGAATCCTTTTATGAAAAATACATGAACTTTCTATGGGGCAGGTATTTTACTTCTTCTCCGGGTTCTCCCATGCATGTTGCAGCAGACAGCCTCATAGACATTTACTCGGATCATTTTGCAGATGTATTCCACCAGCTGGAATCACAGCATGCTTCTTTTACAGATGCCATAGATGGAATGTATACCATTAAGGCCCAGATGATCACCACCATCTACGGAATGATCGAAATCTATGCTTACATGCACGATTCACTGGGTGAAGACGGAGAAAGTGACCTCATTGCCTTGCAGGCCTCTCTGGCCCATATGCTGGAGCCGCCTGTGATCAGTTCATTTACCATCAATCCATCAAATCTGGCTTATAGCGGCTATATGAACGTATATTGGTCCACCATCTGGAGCAGTGAGATAAGCTATTCTTTCGCTGAAGATGGAATAGGACCTTTCCTTTCTGCAGGAGGGGTTCCCAATTTGTTTTTCAGTGTTTTCAAAACTTCCGAAGAAGAACTTGAGAGGAGTTTCAATATCGGTTTAAGGGCCCGGAGCGAAGGGGGAAATACCTCCATTCAAATGACGAACTTTACCGTAGCGGTAGATCCTGACGGAAACCATTCTGCCGGCGGCGACCAGCTTCCGGATGATGTTCCCGAACCCTCCACTCCTGTGGTTGCTTTCCCTTATGAAAGCAAGCTTATAGCCACTTTCCCGCCATACCTGGAGTTTTATACCAGCAATCCAAACCGATTGGATTTCAGCATCACAGCCTATGCAGAGGGTTCTGACATCGCTTCCTTTGAATATGCACTGGGTACAACACAAGGTGGCACAGATGTGTTGGATTGGACTGAAGCTGTGGGCGTTATTGAACCGGTTGATATTGGGGAGGGAGGAATTACCCGGAAGATCAACACCAGCATCTTCAATCTTTCCCTTGAACACAATACCACTTATTTTATAAGTGTCAGGGCCTACAATACCCAGGGAAGCTACGGTGAAAACTTACCAAGAGCCCGGGTAATCTTTGACGCAACGCCTCCATCTGCTCCTGCTTCAGTGGAATTGGCTGAGGTACCCGACGGGCAATCCGGTGGTGGCAGCCCGACGGTTTATCCCCAGGTGGCCGGCCCTCCGGACTGGGAACCCGGAAAATACAATGAACCCCAGGGATATATTCAGCCATCTGTTACCCTGCAATGGTCACCGGGAGAAGATCCGGAATCGGGAATTAGCTGTTATGAATATGTGCTTTCTACCATCGCTGACCCGGAATCTGCATTTCAGCAGGCAGCTAATATTGGAAATACCGGGGAAAACCAGGTTACTATTTCCGGTCCTCCGGTATCTTATTCCGATCCATTGTACTTCCACATTCGTTCACGAAACAAGGCCGGGCTGGTCAGCGAGAATATCATAACAGTGGAAGCCGTGAAAGCCAAAGATATTACCCCACCGTCAAAACCTGTGGCCAATGTGCGCCTTTTTGGAAATGCCTTAAGACTGCACCTGCCCCTTCTGTCTGTAGATGCTGAATCACAGGTACAAGGCTATCAATATTCGGTTGGCACTTCTCCCGGCAATACCAGTATAAAAAACTGGGGCAGTGCCATAGATTTTGAGCAGAACATTCAGTTGCTGGTAAGCGGGCAAATAGGCCACCCGATATTTTCCATTGAACCCGAGCCCATACAGGTACCACAACACAACATACCGGTTGCCGGCTTGCCCTCCAACACAAACCTCTTCGTTAATGTAAGGGCTGTCAATGGTGAAGGGCTGACTTCGGGGGTGGTTTCCAGCGGACCCTTCAAGCTGGGGACCTATCCCGATGAAACTGTTGTAAACCTTGACTACGACAGCGATTCCGGAAATCTGCAAATTGAGATCCAGAACATTTACGATGAGGGTGCTGCCATACAAAATGTATCCTACAGGGTTAAAGTAAACGATACCGGGAATTACATGCAGTTAATGAATATTCAGGGTATCAAAGGGTATTATCCGCAACCTGTGAACCACCCGGTGATCAATCACTGGGTACCTGAATCCGAATCAGGCTATCAGGTTACCGTAACAGTTACCAATACGGGAATGAAAAGCACTACGGTTACCGAAGATTACAATCACCCTGTAACCATCATTCCACCACCCCAATGGGATCCCATTCTTCCACCAAGTTTTCCGCCAATAGGTTGGTAAAAAAGTTTGAACTATGAAAAGAATTTTTTTTAACTGCTTATCTGTTTTTTGGTTTTGTTTGCTTAGCGGCAATGCGCTTGCCGTTGAACCTGCCATTCGCATCGTGCCAAAGGAAGGGGAGGTTTATATCTATCACACCCACCGTCTTCCGCCCGGCCATGGTTTTAACGTTTACCGGCAGGATCGTCCGGGCGGGGATTTTGACAGGATCAATGAAAAGGTGATTCGGGGCGCTGCACGTTCAGATGATCTTCGCCCCATGCTTGGCGATCGTTATCAGGATGTGCTTCAAATTTTTGAAGCAGAAAGTCCGGCCGGGATCTGGCTTGGTATGCGCACCAGACGATTTGAAGCAGGACTGGCGTCCTTTCTGTTTCCCAAAGCTGCTTTTTCCATGGGAAGGCTTTTTGTTGATGAATCACCCCCGATAAACCGGGAAGCGACCTATCGGATCGAATTTGTTAACAACATGGACCGGCCCACCGGAAAAGAACTTCAAAAAACCATCCTGCTGGAACCCCAACAGCCCGACCCTCCCCTTTTAACAAGTGCCGAAAACACCGGGCGCAGGGTAACCCTGAAATGGGAATACCCAAGGGTTGGACCGGATGAAGACGATTTTGTGATTCAGTTTTACGTTTACAGGCTGGACCACAAAACCGGAGAACCGGAACTGCTAAACCACCGGGTGGTCATTCGCAACAATGCCGTGGATGTTCACCAGTATACCTTTGAATCGCCGGTAATCAATACCGTGGAAAGGTATGTTGTTACCGCTGTGGATATTACGGGGCAGCAGAGCGACTACAGCAACATTTACGAATATGAACTGATCTACAATATTCCACCCAAACCCATTTATGAAGTTTCGGCATCAGTAACCCGCGACCCCTGGGTGGAATTGGAGTGGGAGCCTGCGGGCGAACCCGGGATCGCAGGGTACCATATATACCGCAGTTCCGATATGTCAAAACCTTTTGAGCGCTTTACCGAAACCCCAACAGGACCTTCAGAGTTATTCTTCCTGGATTCCACTGTTGTTGGAGGAACATCCTATTTTTACTTTGTAACCGCAGTGGATAATCAGGGAAATGAAAGCGAGAAAGGAAGTGTAGCCATGGCCAGGGTACCGGACCTCTTCCCTCCTCCCCGCCCCGGTAATTTCAAAGCAGAATATGATCCTGATACCAGGGAAGTGAAACTATCCTGGGAAATGGAGGAGTTTACCCGGAATTTTGAAACCTTTATTATCATGCGCCGACGGGAAGATGTACTGCGCCCCGGTGCCTTAAGCAGGGTGAATCCTGAAATGCTGACAAACACAACCTTCAGGGACAAAGGCGATGCCGGTGCCGGATTTCTGGAAGGCGGAAGTTACCGTTATGTGTTGTTTTCTTCAAGCACTTCAAAACGATACAGCGATACCGTTTCTGTAGTTCTTGAAATTCCGGTAGTAACTGCCCCTGAGGCACCCAAAGGGTTGGTAGCCAACAATGACAACGGCTTCAGGGTCAATCTGAACTGGGGGGCTGTTTCCTCACTCAACCTGGAGAAATATGCCGTTTATCGCAAGGAATCAGGAGAGGAGGATTTCCTTAAAATAAAAGAAGTGCCCATGACAACAAGGTTTTTCCGGGATGAGGGAACCACCGTGGGAAATAATTATGTTTATTCTGTTACGGCCATTGATGTGGCAGGAAATGAAAGTGAATTCTCCACACCCGACACGATTTTTTTCAGGGATAATACCCCGCCACGGTCGGTGCGCAACATCCAGGCACTTGCTCATGAGGATGGAGTGGAATTAAGATGGGAACGGGTGGTTGCCACAGACCTTGCAGGTTATAAGGTTTACCGGGCCGACATTCCTACGGGCCGCTACGAACCTTTGCATGAAGGCCTGCTCAACGAAACAGGATTCTTTGACCAGGATGGTGATATTCAAAGTTGGTACCGGGTAAGGGCTGTGGATACTTCCGGAAACCAAAGCCGGCCGGGATCACCCGTCAGGCCGGTAGAAACCAATAACTGAACCAGGTTTTTTTGACCAATAATACTTGGGGGAATTATCATGAAAAAAACAAAACTGTTGAACGCATTGAAGGTAAATGGGGGCAAAGGCATTTCCATATTTATTCTTATGATTTTGCTTTGTTTGCAGGGTAAGCCGGGCATTTGCCAGGAACCCCCACCAGATGAAGGAACCGGGCCCAGACCTTTTGGGATGAGCGGAAGGTTAGGGCTTACCAGTGAAGCCTATACGGTTAATGGCATTGAGGGACGCCGCCCCCCGGGCATGGGGCAGGTAAACCTGTCTACAAACTTTAACCTCTTAGGGCTGCAGTCGGGCATTAACCTCTTATACAATACCGATGATAACCAGCTCAGGCAATCTATGAATCAATTCCATTTTCATGGAACCTGGCGGTGGTTAACCCTTTCCGCCGGAACTGTCAGCCCAAGGTTTTCCAAATACAGCCTCAGCGGAGTGACCGTTACCGGCGGATTGGTGGAGATCAACCCCGGTTGGTTTTCCCTTTCCCTGACCGGGGGGCGTTCCCAAAGAGCCGTTTCCTTTTCGGATGAACCCGGCTTCAGAGAACCTGCTTTCGAAAGATGGCTTTATGCAGGACGCATGGGATTCGGGAAAAAAGGCCGGACAGAATTTGCCATTACCGGGCTTTATGCCTATGATGTCATTGAATCCATTGATGAAACCGGCGTGATGCTGCCCTCAGAAAACTTAAGCCTGACCCCGGAGCTCAGGCTTTCCTTTATGGACGGGAGCTTCATCCTGGAAAGCAATGTGACGGTATCGGCTTTTACACGGGATCGCAACAGCGAAGATCTTGACCTGGGAGATACAGAGATTCCGGAATTAATATCAGATCAATATACCCCGAAACGCAGCAGCCGCATGGATTATGCCGGAGAGATATCAGGGCAGTTCTCTGCGGGACCTCTGCGGTTAAACGGATTGTACGAGCGCAT
>SKVW01000166.1 GCA_007129255.1 Bacteroidales bacterium | reverse complement strand
ATCATCCCCACCGGTTCGGGCAACGGCCTGGCCGGCTTCCTGAAGATCCCCTCCAGCCTCAGTAAGGCCATGGAATGCATTAACACTTTCCGGAACATTAAAATAGACACGGCAAACCTCAATCAGCATTTTTTCTGCAACATGGCAGGTACGGGTTTCGATGCCAGGGTTTCGGAAAAATTTTCCCGGGTAAGAAGAAGGGGGTTCTGGTCATATTTTAAGATCATCATGAGTGAGTATCCTTCTTTCGAAGCCAGAAACTACAAACTCTTGTTTAAGGAGCAAGTGCTGGAACGCCGTGCAATGATGATAAATTTTGCCAACTCCAACCAGTTTGGCAACAATGCCGTGATTGCCCCAAATGCAAAGATCAATGACGGACTGCTGGATGTCTGCATTGTTTCAAAGGTTTCTCTGCTTGAGGCCCCACTGTTCGGTCAGGTGCTCATGCTCAAACTCATGGACCGCACCCATTATGTTGAATTTATTAAGGCCTCTGAAATAACTGTGCTGCAGGAAACCGAAGAAGTTTGCCATACCGACGGTGACCCGGTAAATGCAGGAAAAAATTTGAAGGTAAAGGTAAACCCCTTATCTTTGAATGTAATTGTTCCTCCCAAAAAATAATACCCAATGCCATGGCAAAAAACCGGAAAAACAGACCCGGAAACATTGTTTACAGCACCGACCCCGATTTTGATCCCCACCCTCCGGAAGAACATACCGAAACCCTTCCAAAAAACCAACAGGACCTCAGGGTGAAAATCACCAAAAAAGGCAGGGGCAGAAAAACCGTAACCCTGGTGACAGATTTCGTCGGGACTTTGGAAGACCTGGAAAAACTGGGCAAAACCCTGAAAAACAAATGCGGGGTCGGGGGCTCAGTTAAAGAGGGAGAAATATTGCTGCAGGGTGATGTGCGCGACAAAGTGATGCAATACCTCCTGAAAGAAGGCTATAAAGCCAAAAAATCAGGCGGGTAAAAGTGATCCGGCACCGGATCAGCCCATTCTCTATCAGGACAAACAATTAAAAACACAAGGAGGACAAAGCATGTACAACAAAGTGATCCAAAACATCCAGCCGCTGGGCTTTATGTGGCCCACCGCCAACCCGTTTATTTTTTGTGTTCACCATCTTGACAAATACCCGAAGGGCAATGAGGAGATGGGGCCGGCAGCCTCCCTTGCAGGCAGGTACCTGGGACAGGATTTCACCATAAAGGATGGCTGGCGAATGTATCACGGGGATCGCATACCCGGATTCCCTGCCCATCCCCACAGGGGCTTTGAAACCGTGACCATTGTGCTGGAAGGTTTTGTGGACCACAGCGACAGCCACGGGGCCGCCGGACGCTACGGAATGGGCGATGTGCAATGGATGACCGCCGGGGCGGGCCTGCAGCACTGCGAAATGTTTCCCCTGCGCAACAAAGACCGTGACAATCCTTTGGAGCTTTTCCAGATTTGGCTCAACCTTCCCAAAAAAGACAAATTTGCCGACCCCCACTTTAAAATGCTTTGGGCCGAAACCATCCCCACTGTTAAACACGAAGACGATCAGGGCAAGCAAACTGAGATCAAAATTTTTGCAGGCAAGCTCGGAGATGCGGCGGCCCCGGCTTCCGCCCCGGATTCATGGGCTGCCAAACCCGAAAACGGGGTCAACATCTGGACCGTTAAAATGCAGGCAGGTGCCCGCTGGACCCTGCCCGCCGCAGCCCTTGAAGCAAACCGCAGCCTCTATTTTTACAAGGGAGCGGGTATTCGCATAGCAGGCCTGGAAATTGAACCCGGCAAAGCCATAGAAATGCTTCCCGACCAGGAAGCCATTATCGAATGCCTGCAGGAAGACGTCTACATGCTGTTTCTGGAAGCCATGCCCATTAACGAGCCGGTGGTGCAGCACGGCCCGTTTGTGATGAATACCTCTGAAGAGATCCATCAGGCCATTTCCGACTATCGCCAAACCCAGTTCGGAGGCTGGCCATGGGAAAGCCACGACCACGTCCACCCACGAGAGGAAGGGCGATTTGCCAGATATAAAGAAGGAAAAGTGGAAAGGCCAGCTTAAGGCCTTTCAGGATTATTACACCAGCCTTTTGGCTTTACCCCATTTCAAAACCCTTCTCTTATTTATAATCGTTATAAATTACATCCTTTCAATATTTATTTTGTCTTCCAATTTATATTTTTTATAAATTATTCGCACATATTCATGTCTTAAACGACAACTTCTTTGCATCCCAGTCTGGAAATTCCGGACCCTCCCCTTTAGAGATGCCTGTTGTTTTTAAGTAAGAATAAAAGCTAACCTGAAAGGCCAAGCCATTCATTGCGCTTGAGCAATGACGGGAAAAAAACCATTTATTCACCACCCAAAAAAACCACCATGCAAATCTTTACTCTTTTTTTAGGTTGCCTGTTCAGCAGCTGTTTGCTGATGGCACAAACGCCCGTGGAGCCTGCTGCAGGCGATGGCACAGAAAACAGCCCGTATGTAATTGCTACCCTGGAAAACCTTTACTGGATTGCAGCTTACAATGACGAAGTTGGGGATCCAGACCAGGAAACCCGTTGGTCAAGCCATTACATACAGGTGGCCGATATTGACGCCTCAGAAACCGCGGACTGGTTTAGCGGCAAGGGATGGCTACCCATCGGAAACCCCTTTTCAGGAGTTTACAACGGGCAAAACCATACCATTGACAGCCTTTTTATCCATCGCATCGATCAGTATGCTGCAGGCTTGTTTTTCTCCACTTCCGGGGGTTTGATAAAGAATTTAGGTGTAACCAATGTGAATATTACCGGCCATGAAAGTACCGGGGCTCTGGTGGGATTAAACTACCAGCATTCCATTGTCAGCCACTGTTACAGCACCGGCACCATCAATGGCAGTCACATGCTTGGAGGCCTGGTGGGTGAAAACATGGCATACTCTCAAATCCTTCACAGCCACAGCACCTGTGATGTAACAGGAGTGGACTGGTCTTTGGGAGGACTGGTCGGGTACAATGATTCCGAATCGGTTATCGACCACTGTTACAGCACCGGAAATGTATCTTCAGGAATTTACTGGAGCTATTCCGGGGGATTGGTGGGCCAGAGCATTGGTCTGTCTTCTATAAGCAACAGCTACAGCACGGGAAACGTTTACGGGGGTTTCGCCGTGGGCGGACTGGTGGGGTATAACGACGGCTCATCCATTACCAACTCCTTTAGCTCAGCCAATGTAACTGCTACAGAATATGTGGGTGGCTTGGTGGGTTGGGACCTGTATTCTACTATCAGCAATTGCTACACCATGGGTACGGTGATTGCCCAGGGAAATTATTCCTATGACGGAAATGATGTTGGAGGATTGATCGGGAACATGTATGCCTCTTCAGTCAGCAATAGTTTCAGTACCGGTCTAGTCATCGGGGTTGACCCTGATTACGCCGGAGGGTTGATCGGGGTGAATGAAACCGGAATAGCCATAGCGATAGTTACTGGAATACCGAAACTTCCGGGATGCCACATAGTGACGGGGGGTTGGGAAGAACCACCGAACAAATGACCTACCCCTACGCTGAAAACACTTATGTTGACTGGGATTTTCAGGAAATATGGACAGAGGACCCGGAGTTTGATGTCAATGAAGGATATCCCTGGTTGCGCTGGCAGGTTGCTGATGACATACCAAATCCACCCGCTTTGGCCCACAGCCCAATTCCCGAACATGAGGCAATCAATGTTCCCGCGAATACGGCTATCGGATGGACCTATTCTTCCGAGGAAGGCTTTTCCGACCCCCATGGTTTTATACTGAACCTCTGGATAGGTGATCCCGAAGGGGATCCTTACCAGGCTGCCATGGAAGGCGGACCCGGAGAATACTACTTTTCCGTCCATCCATTTGTATTGGATCATGAAACGAGCTACCACTGGCGGGTGATCCCTTACGTTATTCATGAGGAAGAACAGATCGTTGCAGAAAACTGTTCCATTTGGTCATTCACCACCGAAACGTCGACCGGGATTGAAGAAATCTTTGCACCTTTGGTGACAAAACTGCAGGGAAAGTTCCCCAACCCCTTCTCCGGTGAAACCACAGTACAATTCAGTGTCGGGGATTCTGAAAAAGTGAAAATCGAGATCTTTAATCTTTTCGGGCAAAAAGTTACAACGCTTGCAGACAGGTTTTTCGAAACCGGGCAACATGAAATTAAATGGAACGGCACCGACAAAAGCGGGGGAGCTTTGAATTCAGGCTTTTATTTTATTAGAATGCATACCGCTGACTACGGGAAAACCCTCAAAATGCATTTGATAAGGTAAAGAGGGTCCGGGAATACAGGCAACAACCGGAATTTATGAACATAGGAGCAAGGCTGATGTTTCCCGGGGTAAAAGACTTACCCCTATTGCTTTTTCGGATTTTCAGGGCAAAAAAAGAACGGGCGCGATGGCCCGTTCTTTTAATGGGAGCAATACAAAGGCCGGAAGATTAAACTTCGTCCTCGTATTCTTTCAGGATTTCCTTTACCCCATCGGTGGTGACCCGTCCGTAGGTCTTGTCGCCAACCATCACCACAGGTGCAAGGCCGCAGGCTCCAACGCAGCGCAGGCAGGTAATGGAGAACTTTCCGTCTTCAGTGGTCTCTCCTACCGGCACTTTCAGCAGGCGCTTGAATTCATCAAGTACCTTGTCGGCGCCGCGCACATAGCAGGCTGTACCTGTGCAAATGGAAATGGGATAACGCCCTTTGGGAAGCATGGTAAAAAAGGAATAAAAAGTGACCACACCATAAACTTTGGCTACGGAAACATTCAGTTCATTGGCCACCACTTCCTGGACTTCTGCCGGAAGGTAGCCAAAGATCTCCTGTGCCTTGTGCAACACATTGATCAGCTCCCCGGGCTGGTTATTGAACGATTTGGCAACCTCTTTGAGTTGCTGCACATCGCTGTCTTTCAGTTTTAATTTTACGGAAGTCATTATTGTTGATTTTTTTGTTACTATTTGAATTTGCCTAAGCCTACCAAGTGCCTAATCCAGCAATACATCCTTGCGCTTTTTATCAAAGTAATGAGTATGCAGCAGGTGATGTGCCTTTTCGCTCATGGGTTTTTCAAGGAACTCCTCATAGAGCTTCTTAATGTAAGGGTTCTCATGCGATTTGCGAATAGCTTTTCCTGCGTCTTCCTGGTAGATGGCTTTCTGCCGGGCTTTGATCACGCTGGGATCCCCATGGTGCAGGGGCTGTCCGCCTCCCCCGATACATCCACCGGGGCAGGCCATGATCTCGATGGCATGGAAGTCGCTCTTTCCGGCTTTGATATCATCAAGGAGTTTGCGGGCATGACCTAAGCCATGGGCAATACCGATTTTAATCTCGGTTCCTTCAAAATCAACACTGGCCTTACGGATGCCTTCAAATCCACGCAGTTGCTCGAAGTCAACCTTCTCAAGGGATTTTCCGGTATGGATCTCGTAAGCCGTACGCACGGCAGCTTCAATCACCCCACCGGTAGTGCCGAAAATTACGGCTGCACCGGTTGATTCACCCAGGGGCTTGTCAAAGTCTTCCTCGGGAAGGGAGGCAAAATCCATATTGGTGCGCTTGATGAGATGCGCCAACTCGCGGGTGGAGATGGAATAATCCACATCCGGATTGCCATCAACCTTGAATTCCTCACGGGTACATTCATATTTCTTGGCAACACAGGGCATCACAGAGACCACTACCATTTCTTTGCGATTGGTTTCGATCTTGTCGGCAAAATACGTTTTGGCGATTGAGCCGAACATTTGCTGGGGCGAACGGGCCGTGGAAGGGATGTCGCGCATATCCGGGAAGTGGTATTCAAAAAAATTGACCCAACCGGGGCAGCATGAAGTAAGCATGGGAAGCTTTACCTCTTTGTCGCCGCCCAGGAAACGGGTAAGGCGGTCGAGTAATTCCGAACCTTCCTCCATAATGGTGAGGTCGGCGGCAAAGTCGGTATCAAAAACATAGTCGAAACCGAGTCTTCTGAGAGCGGAAACCATTTTGCCGGTTACCAGGGTGCCGGGCTCCAGTCCAAAGGCTTCGCCTAAGGCTGCCCTCACGGCCGGTGCGGTTTGCACCACCACGGTTTTCTTGGGGTCGGCCAGGTCGCGGATGAGCTGGGTGGTATGGTCTACCTCGGTAAGGGCACCGGTGGGACAAACAGCCACACATTGTCCGCAATAGGTACATTCGCTGTGATCCAGGTCTCTCTCAAAAGCAGGGGCTACCACAGATTCGAACCCGCGGTTGATCCCGGAAAGTACGCCTACCGTCTGGAAATCGTTGCACATGGTCTCACAGCGGCGGCACATGATGCACTTATCCATTTCGCGAATGATGGCAGGAGAAAAGTCGGGCTTGTAGGTTGACTTTTCTCCCTGGTAAGGAATGCTGCGCACGCCCATTTTGATGGCCATATCCTGCAGGTCGCAGGTGCCGCTTTTGGCGCATATAAGGCAGTCAAACGGGTGGTCGGACAAGATAAGTTCCAAAACGGTTTTGCGGGCATTGAGCACCCGCACGTTGTGGGTTTGCACTTCCATGCCTTCAAAGCATTCGGTAGCGCAGGCAGGAGCCAGGTTGCGGCGTCCTTCTACTTCTACCACACACACACGGCATCCGCCGGGCTTGTGTTCTATCTTTAAATCGCCGAGGTTCATGTAGCACAGGGTGGGAATTTCAATACCCAGCTTTTTGGCTGCATGGAATATGGTGGTTCCTTTTTCTACCTCAACGGTCCTGTTATCTATTTTTAATTTGATCAGTTCCATTATTTTGAGTCCTTGTTGATTTTTAAATAATTGTTACCGCATTAAACTTACATTTCTCCATGCATGCATTGCATTTGATACAAAGCGACTGGTCGATGGTATGCACTTGCTTTCTCTCACCGGAAATGCAGTTTACCGGGCAGTTGCGGGCACATACCGTACATCCCACACAATTTTCAGGGATGATCTCGTAGCGGATAAGTTCCTTACACTGGCCTGCAAAACATTTTTGCTCATTCACGTGAGCTAGGTATTCCTCATAAAAATTATCCAGGGTGGATAGTACCGGGTTGGGGGAGGTTTGACCAAGGCCACAAAGGGAGGAATCTTTGATCACATCACTGAGGTTGCGCAGATTGTCCAGATCGTCTTCGGTACCCTGCCCTTTGGTGATCTTTCCAAGCAACTCATAAAGCCTTTTGTTTCCAATGCGGCATGGGGAGCACTTTCCACAGGATTCTTCAACGGTAAATTCAAGATAAAACTGGGATACGGCCACCATGCAGTCGTCTTCGTCCATTACGATCATTCCGCCTGATCCCATCATGGAACCGACAGCCAGCAGGTTGTCAAAATCAATGGGGGTATCCAGGTGTTCATCTGTGAGGCACCCTCCGGAAGGACCCCCGGTTTGCACCGCCTTAAATTTTTTACCCCCCTGTATGCCGCCTCCGATCTCAAAAATCACTTCCCGAAGGGTAATCCCCATGGGAACTTCGATAAGCCCCACGTTGTTGATCTTTCCGGCCAGGGCAAATACTTTGGTTCCTTTTGACTTTTCGGTACCAATGGAAGCAAACCACTTGGCTCCCTTATTGAAAATAACCGGAATGTTGGCATAGGTTTCCACATTGTTTACATTGGTGGGTTTACCAAGGTATCCGCTTTGGGCGGGAAATGGCGGTTTGAAAGTAGGTTCGCAACGTTCTCCCTCCATGGAGTGGATCAGGGCGGTTTCTTCACCGCAAACAAAAGCACCTGCTCCGTAGCGTATCTCTACGTCAAAGTCAAATCCTGAGCCGAGGATGTCTTTTCCAAGCAATCCGTATTCACGTGCCTGGTCAATGGCGATCTTCAGACGCTTGATAGCCAGGGGATATTCGGCCCGGATATAGATCAAACCTTTGGTCGCATTAATACAAAAACCGTTGATCACCATGGCTTCCAGTACCGTGTGGGGGTCTCCCTCAAGGATGGAACGATCCATGAACGCTCCGGGGTCTCCTTCATCGGCATTGCAAACCACATATTTTTGATCTGCATGGTTTTTACTGGCGATCTGCCATTTGAGCCCGGTTGGGAATCCGCCACCACCGCGACCGCGAAGGCCGGCGTCTAACACTTCCTGTATGGCATCTTCGGGTTTCATCTCCAGCAGCACACGGCCCATGGCTTCATAGCCGTCGGCAGCCAAATATTCATCAATATTTTCGGGATCAATCATTCCGCAATTACGCAGGGCTATGCGCAACTGCTTTTTATAAAAGCCCATGTGTTTTGAATCCTGGATCTGTTCTTTTTTCACAGGATCGGTGTAAAGCAAACGCTTTACCTTACGGCCCTTGATGGCATGCTCGGACACCAGCTCTTTGGCATCTTCGGGTTTTACCTGTACATAAAAGGTATTGTCAGGAATGATCTTTACAATGGGGCCTTTTTCACAGAACCCAAAGCAACCGGTAGCCACCACCTGTACCTCGTCTTTCAGGTCATTTTCCTGAACTTCTTTTTTTAAATTTTCGAAAAGCAACTCACCGGCCGAGGCATGGCAACCTGTACCTCCGCATACCAGCATGTGCATTTTGTATTTTGCCATTCGTTAAGTCCTCCTTAATTTATTTTTTATCAATGGTTTCATAATTCTGGGGGATGATGCCGTCGAGCAACTCCCCGTTTTTAATGTACTTTTCAATGATGTTGTCGGCTTTTTTCTTGTCCACATCACCAAATACAACCGGGTCCTGGTCAGGCAGCTTCACCTCAACTGTAGGTTCAGCATAACTGTAGCCCATGTCGCCAGTCTGGGTTACGATGGCATCTACATTTCGCTTTTCGGTTTCTTCCATCAGAAATTCCATGATCTCTTTTGCACCCGAAGCAATACCGCTGGTGCCCATGCCTACTCTGATCACGACTTTGCCTTCGGGGTTTTCACTCTTTTCCCGAAGAGAAATTTTAGACTGAAGATCACTCTTCATCTTTTTCAGGTCAGCTAAAGATTTAATCTTTGTCATTTTTTTAATCTCCCATTAATTAATTGTTGAAAAAACATGTGTTGTTATTTTTTTATAAAGCATTCAACTCCTGCAGGTTTTCCTGGATCATTTCCTTCAGGTATTTTCTAACCTGGTATTCTTCCAGGGACATCCCGTCAAGGGCCTCTTTCACTTCCCGGGTATCAAAAAGATACTCCTGACCGTTTTTGCTGTGCCGGTAGCTGAATTCAATAGCCGGGTTTGACCCTATCAGCATCATGAGTACCCCTGGCATGTCGCCAAGTGGAGGACGGTCGATGTTGTCGTGCACGAATACTGCCTTTATCCGGGTGCCCTTCCCCGGGACGGACTCAATTTGCAGATCCCCTCCGGTTTGCTGGGCATTTTGCAAAAATAAGGGAATACCCAGCCCCACATGCCGGGAGGTACGGGAAGTGAAATAAGGATCGGTGACCCTTTTCACCGCCTCTGCATCCATGCCGCAACCATCGTCTTTTATGGTAATGCCATAGGTGTTGGCCCGGGTATCTTCCCGTATATCAATGCCCACATTTCTGGCACCGGCCCGGATCGAATTCTGAACGATGTCCAGTATATGCAAAGACAAGTCTTTCATCCTTTGTCCGTATTTTTGGTTTCAATGACTGCTTTCCTTCCAGCTTCCCTTCTCAGGGCCATGGCAATTTCTTTAAAACTTGCCTGTTCCATTTCAAAAAGGGTAATGCCCGCCCCGATATCGGCAGGCATATGGGCATCAGAGCTCCTTAAAAAAGTATATCCTTCCAGATAAGGAAATTTTTCCAGCATTCTTTCCGGGGTAGTAAATTTTGAAATTTCAAAAGCATCGGCCCCGATATCCGGAGGTACAAACCCGAGCTGACTGGTGAGGCTGTAGCTGTGCCGGTCGATATGGGCCGGAATGAACAAGCCTCGCAGGCCGTGCACTTTTTCTTTCACCTGCTCAAGGCTTTGATCCAGACCCGATATCAGGAGCTTTTCCACTTCATCCAGGATCATCTCCTGCTCGTCTACCACCACCTGGTACCCAAAAGTCTTTGGATTGTTTTTGATATCGGGCAAATGCTTTTCCAGGTATTGCTGAAAAGCAGCCAGTTGATCATCATTTTCAAAGAACGCTAAACAGTGGGTTTCTTCTTTGGTGGTGACCTCTGCCCCACACAAAACAAAGATCCCTTTTTCTGCGGCCAGTTTCTTTACCAGGGGGGCCTGCCTGGTGGAATTGTGATCGGCAATTCCAAGAATGTCAATGTTTTTCAGGGCCGCGGCCTCCACAATATTGGGGGGGCTCATTTCCAGGTCTCCACAGGGAGACAGCACTGTATGCACATGTAAGTCGGCTCTGAAGGTACGCATTATCCATTGATCAGATCATAAAGTTTTCCGGTAATCTCAAACGTGCCCAGGGAGGTTCCCAGAACGGGAATGCCCTCCTCATTGCTTTGCCCGGCGGTGTTGGCTTCGGGTTTGTGATCCGTAACCAGTATCACCGCAGCCAGATCTTTCAGGGAAGCAATGGCCATCACATTTTTATGGGTCTGGAGGGTGATCCAGATCTGTCCGCTGTCGGCCCTGCCCATCACATCACTTAGCAGATCGGAAACATATCCGCCGGTTACCTGCCGGTCCAGCCCTTTTTCGCCGCTGAACACTTTCAGGTCAAGTTTTTTTACCACATCCGCTACCGTCATATCGTTGAAATTTTAATTGTCCGAATCCTGAAATTTTTCACGACCCCATATTTTTTGCATCTTCTCCATAGATTCCTTTGGGGTCAGTTTTCCACTTTGTTCATATTTCTTTTGCACAAAAATACACTGATCCACTGTTGCTTCTCCCTGGGCAATGTCTTCAGCCAACGCATTGCAGGTGGGAGACCCGCATAGTCCGCAATCGACATAGGGCAGGGTTTTCATGATCTCCTGCACTTTCTGCATCTTGTGCATGGCCCGGGTCATGTCTTCGTCGAGTTTATCCATAGACCGTGGCAATATCTTGTTTACCCCAAGGTCTTTCTTCAGTTCCGCTGCATAGTCGTCAATGGACTCAGGGCTTTCACGAACAAAGACATCCTGACCCTGTTTTCTGGCCTTACGGGCATTGTTGCGCAGGCGCTCTGCGGCAAAAAAGCGGTTGCCACTGGTAAGAATGCCTCCGGCACAGCTCTGGTCGCAGGCCCGCAATTCCAGAAAGTCAATGTCGTTGATTTCTTCGTTTTCAATCTTTTCCATAAATTCGATCACATTGTTGATCTCATCAATGGCCAATGCCCTCCCGGAAATCTGGGAAGATTCTCCCTCGGTGAGGGTCCATAGCATTTCCTCCGGCTGCAGGGGCTGCATTTGGGGGATGGTACAGGTTTTCTTTCCGCTGAAACCCTGCTTCACACTGGTATATACCTTATTGTAAATAAAATCCATGTTGATCACCCCGGTAATGGCCGAATGCTCATCCCCGACAGGGCTCTTGATGGCTGCAATTTTTGCCGCACAGGGGGTAATGTAAAAAATACCAATCTGATCGGGGTCGGCACCCTGGTCAATCAATTTTTTCTGATAGTATTGCGCTGCAATGTCCAGGGCAGCTTTCAGATGAATGAGGTTGTTGGTATAATTGGGGAATTTAACCTGGATCAGGCGTACAATGGCCGGGCAAAAGGTGGAGATCAGCGGACGGGTATCCTTTCTTTCATTCATGTAAACTTTCATGGCATCCTTAAGGATGCGGGTGCCATGCTCCACTTCAAAAATATCGGTAAACCCCATTTCCAGCAGCACACTGCAAATCTGCCTGACGGATACGCTTTCCGGAAACTGTCCCGGCAAAACACTAGGGATAAGGGCTACGCGGTGCTCATATTCAAAAATCCTGCTGAAATCATCCTGCTCCACAATAATGGCGCCCACAGGGCATACCAGGTAGCATTTCCCGCAGTCCACGCAACGGTTGTCGGTAAGTTCGGCCTTTCCACCATGAATACGGATGGCCTGGGTAGGACACACATTCATACAGTGGGAGCATCCGATACAGACGTCCTTTCTGAACTTTAATGCATGATGAAAATACTTACCGTGCATGGTCATCCTTTATCGTTTAAAAACATGGTGATCTCCACCGTGGTCCCTTTTTCAACCTCACTGGAAATTTCCAGTTTGTCGGCATTTTTTTTCATGTTGGGAAGGCCCATTCCTGCGCCAAATCCCATTTCCCTTACCTGGCTGCTGGCCGTGGAGTAGCCTTCTTCCATGGCCTGATCAATATCGGGGATCCCCGGGCCTTCATCAACCAGTTTGATCTTTACCGCTTCGGTATCGATATCCACGTATATGGTGCCGCTATAGGCATGGGCCACCACATTGACTTCGGCCTCATAGGCTGCCACCACCGTTCGCTTAATGATGGCAATATCCACATTCAGTTGTTTAAGGATCTTTTTGATCTGGCTGGAAGCATACCCGGCCCGGGTAAAATTGCCTCCTTCCACATTGTATTCAAATTGCATCTGGTTGTCCATGCGCTCTAAAAAATTGGTTTTACACCGGCAGTGAACAACAGGCCGCATGTTTTGAAAACCGAAAAACGGCACTCCAGCACGATCATTTCATTTTCCCTGGCCAACTCAATGAGCTCTATTGAAACCTTTTTGTTGCGGGCAAAGATGATACAGGATATATCCGACATTTCTGCCGTGCGTATGGTCTGCAAATTGGCCAGGCCGGTAATCAGCAGCACATTGTCGTTTTTAAGGGTCAGCACATCGCTCATCAGGTCGGAGGCAAAAGCAACATCAATGGTTTGCTCCAGCTGGTCTTCTCCGCAAACTACCCGGGCATCCAATATTTTTACGATTTCTTTAATTTTCATTTTCCACAAAAAAATAAAGGTTAAAAATAGCTGTTGCTTTGGCCTCCAATCCCTGAATATTCATCAAAATCAATGGGTTTCTGAAATCCGCTGCAAAGATAAAAGGTTGTAAATCAAAAACCAAGTAAAGTTGTGAACAAATTCACATTATAAAAACATACACAAAAAGATTTAAACAGAAGACCTAACAGCCAAAAGCGTCGACGGCGGAAAATCCACATCTTATGTGATCGTAATTTAGAAAGCCTCTAATTTACAACGGCCTGGAAACCATTCAAAAAAGTTAAGCCGGCCAATCTTTACAAAGGGGCTATTTGTTGAGTTTATTGAGTATTACTGCAAGGTCTGAGTAAATGGAGGTATTTTCAACCACAATGTTGTCGGGCACCTTAATAGACTGGGGTGTAAAATTCCAGATGGCCTTTATCCCCCAGGCAACCATATAATCGGCGGTTTCCTGGGCTTTGCTGTCGGGAGTGGTAATGATGCCGATGCGTGCGGGGATCTTGCGGGAGAGGTCGCGAAAATCATCCACCCCATAAACTTTTACATCTTTAACAGTGGTTTGGATCACTTTGGGATCTATGTCAAACCCGGCCACGATCTTCAGCCCGTAATGTTTCAATCCATCATAATTGATCAGGGCCTTACCCAGGTTGCCCACCCCAAACAGGAAGGCATTCTCATGGGTGTTGAAGTCCAGAAACACAATAATGGTTTCAATGAGCTTATCCACATTGTATCCTATCTTGGTGCGGCCTTTGATGCCGGTATGCGAAAGGTCTTTGGTTACCAAAGTGGCATCCATATTAAAAGTACTGGCGATCTGACTGCTGGAAACATGCTCAATGCCATTGATCTTTAAGGATTTGAAATAACTCAGATAGCCGGGTAATCTCCTGAGGGTGGGTTCGGGAACCTGCCCTCCTTCGTTTTTATGATTATTGTTGCCGCGTACCTTCATGCTTGTCTCTTTATTTTTTTCTTTCCAATGCCTTATTTTCAGGATTTTAAACCAATTTTTCTGCTGAATAATATTGCCAGGGGAAGCAGAATTAACTATTTTTTTCTTTAATACAAAGATACATTTTTTAACAATTAACCAAACTTTCTTCCCTTATAGCTGTTATTATTTTAACAATTCTTTTGGGCTTACCTGCTTCTTATATCAAAAAATTTTATTCATTCCTCTGTTTTACAACCCCTTGATCAGTGCCCGTATAAAACATCCAACACTAAAATGCATAATTTTTTATTTTAAGAAAACCGGAAGATGCTTTTTAATAACAGATATTATTCCTTAATACAGTTTTTTAAGGTAAAAAGGCCAGGGTGAAAAAAGGGTTGTCACAACGTATTTTTTAATTCTTTCCGGCAATTGGCCGGAAATGCCTGAAAACACAATTGAAACAACCCTTTTGTTTATTTCTCAGACGTTTACCCTTAAAATTTAATGCCTTTTACGCGGGACATAATGGGTATGCAACAGGTCGTGAGAGCGGTGTCCCAATGGTTCGTGCAGGAAAGATTGGTATATTTCCTGTACCTCAGGATTTTCATGGGACTTACGAATAGTCAAACCTTCATCCTCTTCATAAATACCCGCAGCCCGCTGCTTGCGAATCTCCATGTTGGTGGGCATGGGCTGCCCGCCTCCGCCAATACAGCCGCTTGGGCATCCCATCACTTCCACAAAGTGATAATTGGCCGAACCGTCTTTAATTTTGTCCATGACAACCTTGGCATTGGCCAGGCCATGGGCGATTGCAACGTTCAACTCAACCCCCTCCAGGAAACTCCACTCGGGTTTCACATCCTTGATTTTCACGGAGGCTTCCTTTATCCCTTCCATACCCCTTACGGGCTTGATGTTAAGGTTGGTAAACGGCACTTCCTTCCCGGTAACGATCTCGTAGGCGGTACGCAGAGCAGCTTCCATTACCCCACCGGTGGTTCCGAAAATAACGGCTGCACCGGTAGATTCGCCAAGAATGTTGTCATAACGCTCATCTTCCAGCTTTTGGAAATCGATACCTGCCTGGTGGATCATCATACCCAGTTCGCGGGTGGTTAGAACGTAATCTACATCTTTATACCCGCTGCCGCGCATTTCGGGGCGTTCTGCCTCAAATTTCTTGGCAGTACAGGGCATAATGGAAACCACCACCATGTCTGCAGGGTTTTTGTTCACCTTTTCGGCGTAATAAGTCTTTGCCAATGGTCCGAACATCTGCTGGGGCGATTTACAGGTGGACAGGTTGTCCAGGAATTCGGGATAAAGGTGCTCCTGAAACTTGATCCAGCCGGGTGAGCAACTGGTAAGCATGGGCAATGCCAC
Organism: Bacteroidales bacterium; assembly: GCA_007129255.1. Classification (GTDB taxonomy): domain Bacteria; phylum Bacteroidota; class Bacteroidia; order Bacteroidales; family UBA7960; genus PUML01. The sequence goes on along the minus strand of SKVW01000166.1, from coordinate 15,952 downwards.
TTCTTTACCTTCCACCAGGGCTTCTTTCAGGCGGGTCAGCAGCTCAGTACCCTCTTCCATAATGGTAAGGTCAGCCGTGAAGTCAGTATCCAGTACTTTGTCAAATCCAAGCCTGCGCAAAGCGGTAACCATTTTTCCGGTAACGCGCGTGCCGGGCTTCATGCCAAACTCTTCTCCAATGGCCACCCGGGTGGCCGGTGCGGTTTGCACTACCACGAATTTTTTAGGATCATAAATGGCGTCAAACACCTCATCAATATAGTTCCTCTCGGTAAGTGCCGCCGTAGGGCAACGGTTGATGCATTGTCCGCAGTTGGTGCAAACCACATCGTTCATGGGCTTATCCAGGAAGGTGGATATCTTCATTTCGTTGCCTTTGTGGGTCACGGCCAGAGCACTTACTGCCTGAAGGTCAGCGCAGGTGCGCACGCAGCGCTGGCAGCGAATGCATTTGCTGTCGTCTTTCTCAATGGAAGGGCTGGAAATATCCTTTACCCTTTCCCTGTCTTTTACCAGGTCCAGGAAAACATGGTCACCGATACGATAATCGTTGGACATGTCCTGCAACTCGCAGCTGCCGTTTTTAAAACATTTGGTACAATCGGCATTGTGCTCTGAAAGCAGCAGCTCCACAACATGTTTGCGGGCCTGTCGAACTTTCAGGCTGTTGGTCATGATCTCCATGCCTTCACTCACGGGAGTGGCGCAGGCGGCAGGAAGCACACGGTTGCCCTTTTGCTCCACAACGCATACCCGGCAGTTCCCTGCCACACAAAGGTCATCGTGATGGCAAAGCGTGGGAATGGTAAAGTTAAGGGTGCGGGCAGCTTCCAGAATGGAGGTGCCTTCATCAACCGAAACCGGTATATTATTGATCTTGAGATTTACTTTATATTTACTCATGGTTTTTTCTCCTGTTTTAATTTTTTAATAGCCGGAAGCTTAGTAAATGATCTCTTCCCGGAAATTGTTAATAATAGAATTGAAGGGATTGGGAACCGATTGTCCAAGACCGCATTTTGATGCAATGCGCATGGTGTCGGACAATTTCTGCAGTTCCTCAAGATAAGAAGGCTGCTTGTTGCCTTTTTTCACTGCTTCAATTCCTTTTAGGAGTTGCTGACAGCCTACCCGGCAAGGGGTGCACTGTCCGCAGGATTCTTCTTCCATAAACTCCAGGTAGTCGTGCAAAATGTTGTACATGGAGCGGGTGCTGTTGAAGATCATCATGGAGCCTCCCGTGGGGATGCCTTCAAAGCCAATGAGGGTTTCTTTGAAATGTTTGCGGGCAACGCAGAAGCCGGAAGCCCCGCCCACCTGAACGGCTTTGGTATCTCCGTCTCCGAATTCCTCAACAAACTGTTCCAGGGTCATTCCCAGCTCCAGCTCGTAAATGCCGGGGGTCGGGGTATCACCTGAAACGGAAAATACCTTGGATCCGCGGGAGTCAAAGGTTCCCATCTCCTTAAACTTGGTAGGACCCTCTTTTGCGATCATCAGTGCAAATACCAGGGTCTCCACATTGTTGACAGAGGTAGGCTTGCCAAGATATCCCTGGGAAGTGGGGAATGGAGGCTTGTTGCGGGGCTCTCCCCTTTTGCCTTCCATGGATTCCATCAGGGCGGTTTCCTCACCGCATACATAGGCACCGCTGCCTGAGCGGATGAAAATGGTGAATTCAAAGTTGCGTTCCTTCATTTGCTTGTTAAAGGCGTCAATCTGCTCATGGAGCTGGGGCAACAGGAAATTGTATTCCATCCTCAGGTAAATATAACCTTCGGTGGCACCGATGCAGTAACCGCAAAGCGCCATGCCGGCCAGTACTTTTTCAGGGGCCTCGGTAAGGATCTCACGGTCTTTGAAGGTACCGGGCTCGCCTTCGTCGGCATTACAGATAACATACTTCTGATCGGCCTCTTCGTTTTTGGCAAATTTCCATTTCAAGCCGGTGGGAAATCCTGCTCCACCCCTGCCCCGAAGGCCCGAATCAATTACATCCAGAATGATCTCATCGCGGGAGCGCTGCAAGGACTTGTCCAGAATATCCAGGTAATCTACCTTACCAAATATGAGATCAACTTTTTTTATTTTCTTTTCCATAACTATCGTTTTTTACTTTTTGATTTTGAAAATTAAACATTTGCATTGGCAGGGATCAGCCTTTTTTCAGATACTTGCTGACCACTTCAACGGCTTTTTCGGGAGTGATTTCCGGATACACCTCATCATTGATGAGCATCACCGGTCCCTTGTGGCACCAGCCCAGGCAGTTGGCCTGCAACAGGCTGAATTTGCCGTCGGTGGTGGTTTGACCCAGTTTAATTTTCAACATGTCTTCCAGGGTATCCACAATGGCATCCTTGCCTTTCATATGGCAGGTAATGGTTTTGCAGATGCGGATGATGTTCTTGCCGCGTGGAAAGGTATCCATGAAAGTATAAAAGGTAGCAGTGCCAAATACATCGGCAGTACTCAGATCAAGCTCGGTAGCAACAGCTACCATGGCCTCCTCCGAAAGAAAACGCTCCGACTGAACCACCGCCTGAAGGATCGGCATCAGGCTATTGCGGTCGCGGCCGTGCTTCTCGGCCTGCTCTTTTACGAATTCCTCAATTCTTGTCATATTATTTTACTTTAGATTTTGATGAATTTGAATGATTTGGTATTGGTTTTCAGAATTTTCACCCCAAATATAGAAAGGAGTTTTTAAATAAATAATTTTTTCTTTAATAATTTTGCTTTTATCCCTTAATTTAGAATTGTTTTAAATAATTTTTTCTTTATTATTCGCTTACTTCATTGAATTACAGCATTTTGTATTTTTACCCCAATTCCGGTATTGGTTTGATTTTTTTGTGCCCGTCCTTCAATAAATTTTTTTTGTTCCCTTAAAGGATTAGTTTTGCGTATTATCAAATCACAAAATGGAAGAAGCAGCTGTTAGCAGTCGGTATTTTGTACACTTGAGCTACGAAGGTTCAGCATATTGCGGATGGCAAATGCAGCCCGGACTGCCCACCGTGCAGCAAACCCTGGATCAGGCCCTGAGCGTTTTGCTGAAATCGGAGACCCGAACCATGGGTGCAGGACGAACGGATACCGGGGTACATGCCAAAGAATTCTACGCGCACTTTGACGGGCCTTTATCGGCCAGAATGCCTGACCTGCGCCGGCTAACCTACAAGTTGAATAAAGTATTGCCCCATGACATTGCCGTATTTCAGATCATCCCGGTACATGCCCGGGCCCATGCGCGGTATGATGCCATAAGCCGCACTTACCATTATTATATATGTACCCGCAAGGATCCGTTTTGGCAGGGAAGGGCATGGGCTTTTGAACGGAATCTTAATCTGGAACCCATGCAACAAGCTACTGCGCTGTTGTTTTCTTATGAGGACTTTTCCAGTTTTTCCAAATCCAACACCCAGGTTAAAACCAACCTTTGCCAGATCATGACCGCTCAATGGACACAGGAAGATCACATCCTGAAATTCGAAATAAAAGCCAACCGGTTTTTGCGCAACATGGTGCGGGCCATCACAGGCACCCTGGTAGATGTGGGATTGGGAAAGCTAAGCCCGGAGGATTTTGCACAGATCATTGAAAGCAAAGACCGCAACCAGGCCGGTTATTCGGCCCCGGGTTGCGGGCTTTACCTTAGCGGTATTGAGTACCCCAAAGGTCTTATATCCTGAAACGACCCCTGACCGAACGGATCTGATCCCTAAGTCCCCGTCTGTCTGTTTTCTCTTTAGCGGTAGTCCTGGCGTGCCCAAGCAAAAATCCGTAAGGCTCCATGCCGGGAATCTCGTCAAAGATCACTTTTAAAATGGCCATGCCGGGAATGAACAGGATCATGCCGGCAAGCCCCCATATAAAGTTCCCCACAAACAAAGCAAGGATGGTCATGAAGGGATTCATGGAAACTTTTCCCCCGACAATCTTGGGCGTAAAAAAGTTGCTTTCGGCCAGCTGAATAACATAAAATGCCAGAAACACCCCAAAGGGATACCAGAGAGAATCTTTGGTAAGCAGGGCAAACATAATGGGCAGGGTGGATCCGATAAACGGCCCCAAAAAGGGAATCACATTGAGCATGGCAGCAAACACGGCAAACAGCATGGCGTGCTTGATACCCAGACTGATCAGGGCAATGCTGTTCAAAATGGCCAGGATCAAAATAACCACCAGCATGCCGGAAATGTAATTTTGTACCACCAACTTCACCTTATGGATCACATTCTGCACCTTAGGACGGTTTTTTTCCGTGAAAGCCCGCATCACAAACTCGATCAGGAAGTTCCTGAAATACAGAAACAGGAAAATATAAACAGGGATAATGAACATGATGGTCAGGGTTGTAGCCGTGGCGATCACACCCTGGGTTAATGTGGCTACGTTGGCCGATACATAATCGAAAATGGCCCTTTCGATGTTATCCATGGAGATGGGAACCGCCCCTTCAATATTGGCTTCCAGAAATTCGTTAAAGGTACCGAGCAGCTCGGCGAACCTTCGTTGCAGGGCCGACAGGTCGTCGGCAAAACCAATGATCTGGTTGTAAAAGAAATAAATCAGGCCCGACAAGAAAGCGATCAGGGCGATCAGGCTGATAAAACAAGCCAGTATCTTATGAATGCCATTTTTTTCCAGCCAGCCTGCAAGGGGGCTGATCAGCACGGCAAGCAAACCCGATATCAGCAAAGGCACCAGAATGCTTTTGGCAGTGATCATTAAAAATCCCGTCAGGATGACCCCCGAAAGGATAAATACCATTTTGGCATATAAAGGCAATCTAACTTCCATCTTTTTATATTTTTATTCAGGTGCGAAAAAGGGAGGGTGCATCAAATGATGCCCCGAAAAATCCTGCCAGGCTTGCGCCAGGGCAACCAACTCCCCTTCCCGGTAAAGATTTCCAATAAAAGAAATGCTAACCGGTGCCCCTTCTTCATTGAACCCCGAAGGGGCTACCAGGCAGGGATGCCCGGTAAGATTGGTCACCAGCAGTTGGTTCCCTCCGAAAGAAGGGGTTACCAGCACATCGTAATCTTTCATCAGGGCGTTCACCTCATGGATCAAACGTGTGCGGATGCGGTTGGCATTGATGTATTCCACTGCAGGAATAAACCGGGCCGTGCGAAAAAAGTTTGGCCAGGAATTCTGCGTCTGGGATACCAGCAAACTGTCTTTTCCTGAAACCGTCAGCTCATCAAAAGCGGCAGCCGCCTCGGCCATCAGGATCAGGCCCAGCGCATTGGCAGGAACCTCAAAAGCCCAATCTGCCTTTTCCAGCCTGATCCCCATTTTCCGCAAATCATTCAACACCTGCACCTCATGTTCCTTTTCTTCATCTTCCATATCAAACAGGCTGGAGAGATAGCCCACACGCAGGTCCTCCGGGTTGATCCCTGCAGGGGCCGTCAGGCCGGTTTCCCGGTGATAGGGGTCCGATCGATCTTTCCCTTTAATGGCATCAAGCACCATGGCGGTTTCCATGGCCGAACGAGCCATGGGACCGATCTTGTCCATGGTCCAGCTCAGGGCCATGGCCCCGCTTCTTCCTACCCTGCCGAAGGTGGGCCTGAGGCCGGTTACCCCGCATCGGGTGGAAGGAGATACAATGCTGCCCAGGGTTTCGGTACCCAGGGCAAAAGGCAGCAATCCGGCAGCCACCGCAGCGGCCGATCCGGCAGAAGAACCACTGGAGCCCTGCTCCAGATTCCAGGGATTCCTGGTTTTGCCTCCATACCATAGGTCACCCATGGCCAATGAACCCAAAGTCATTTTTGCCACCAGCACGGCACCGGCTTCATCCAGCTGACGGATCACATGGGCCGTTTCGTTGATCACCTGATCTTTGTAAGGCACCGCGCCCCAGGTGGTTTTGTAGCCTTCCACGGCAAGCAGGTCTTTCGCTCCATAAGGAATGCCGTGCAAGGGGCCGCGATAATCTCCGGCAGCAATTTCCCGGTCTGCTTTGCGGGCACTTTCCAGGGCCCTGCTTTCCGTCAGGGTGATCACACACTCCAGGGTATCCCCATATTTTTTAAGGCGATCCAGGAAAAAAACTGTTAACTCTTCTGAAGTGATGTGACCCTGCCGCAACAAAGAGGCCAGCTGGGGTATGCTGTAAAAGGCCAGTTCATCCGGATTTTCAGGAAATGCCACATCCATGGGAATCTCCCAATGAACCGGTTTTTCAGTTTCATCTTCGGGGTTCTCTCCAAAAAGGGGATCAAACAACAAAGCCGGGATCACCGCATTGTCCGGGGTATGCTCCCGTATGGCCCGGTAATCCTCCCGGTAGCTTTCCAGCCCGCTTTTCATCATCTCCTGATGCTTCTGTTTAAATTCAAGCCCTATAAGCCTGCCGGCATTTTCTATGGTCGCAAGGGAAATCCCTTCGTTCATGCGTGCAGCCGCAAAGCCCATTAAAAAGGCAACCACCAGAAATACCGGGATCAAGGTTCGTTTCATGGAAAAGTTCTTTGAAAATTTTACAGCTAATTTAAACAATTGTCAGAGAAACCTAATGATAAATACTTCTAATATTATTGGGTCATACCTTTTCAAAAACCAGGCGTATGAATTTTTTGTTGCCAGGAATTGCTATTTCCTGCAATTCCTGAAGCAAGAAACGGTATTCTTCAAAAACCCTTTGCACTTCCTGCGGATCCAACTCCCTGGATATGGTTGTGAGGATTTCCAGCGATTTTATCCTGGTGTCGGAAACAAAGGAGGATCCCTCACTTTGCTGTATTACAAAAACGGCAGTTCCTCCTGATGGGATTATCTGTTGAAGTGCCTCTGCGGTTTTTTCCAGGTTCACATATTCCAGGATCAATCCACCCATCACCAGGTCTGCTTCCATAAGGGGAAGGGCATCCCTATTGAGATCAAGGCAAAAAAGCTGTAAGCCAGGAATTCCGGAACCGTAACGTTTACGGGCAATTTTCAGGTAATCCGGGTTAATATCCACACCCACCACCTGTTTGGTAATTTCCGGGTTTACATGTTCAAAACCGTTTCCCGTGCAGCAGCCAAGCATCATAAAACGAGGGGGCAGATATTTTTTCAACGCCTCCTGGGTAATGCCTGTCAAAGCTTGTAGTTGACCCACCATGGGGTTTCCCATATGTGCCTCGTAATCTTCTGCAGGAATGTTTTTCCAGGGATTAACAGGCTTTTTCATGATCGGCTTTTTAGTGCAAGGCGTTATTGCAAAAATAATGCAAAACCTTGTTTGGAATCAACCGGAAAATGAAATCCCGGCAGAATAAAAAAATTCCGGAATGTTATTTAATAAAATTAAAAAAGGCACCATATTAATATGATGCCTTTTTTGGTTATCCAAGAATTTCCAATTGCTATTTCAATCCGCTCTGGATCAGGAAAGGCTCAATGGAAGGCTCTTCTCCGCGGAATTTCACATAGGCTTCCATGCCTTCATAGATGGCATTGTTGGCAAGAATATAATTGCGGAAACGTTCTGCGAGCTCCTGGTTGTAAAGGTCGCCGGATTCCCGGAAAGCCATAAAAGCGTCGGCATCCAGAACACCTGCCCAGCGGTACACGTAATAGCCGGCGGCATAACCGGTGCCAAAGATATGGCCGAAATAGGTGGTGCGGTATCTTGGCTTGATCTCTTCGATAAGACCCATGTTTTTGAGGGATTCATTCTCGAAGGCTCTCACGTCGATCTCATCCCCATGCTCGGCCGTATGCCAGTCCATATCAAGGATAGCCGCTGCAATGTATTCGGTGTTGATGAATCCCTGGTTGAAATGTTCGGCATTTTTGAGTTTCTCGATCAGTTCATCGGGAATGGTTTCCCCGGTTTCGTAATGGAAAGCATATTCTTTAAGCATTTCGGGGGTTCCGGCCCAGTTCTCCAGGATCTGTGAAGGAAGCTCCACAAAGTCTCTGGGCACGCTGCGGCTGGTTCTCCTGTAGCGTCCTTCTGCAAAGAAATTGTGCAAGGCATGACCAAATTCGTGGAAATAGGTGGTGGTCTCATCCCAGGTGAGCAGGGCGGGACGCTCTCCGCTAGGACGGCTGAAGTTCATCACGATGGTCACGATGGGAGAAATGCGCTCGCCGTTATCCCATGAACCGCTGCGGTAAGTGCCGCACCAAGCGCCTCCGCGCTTGCCGGGACGTGGGTGGGGATCAATGAAAAGAATGCCCAGATGGCTGCCATCGCGGTCAAACACCTCATAAGCTTCCACTTCTTCGTGGTATACCGGCACTTCGGGACGGGCTTCAAAAGTCAGTCCAAACAAATTATTGGCCAGCAGGAAATTGCCTTGCTTCACATTTTCAATAGCAAAGTAAGGGCGCACTTCCGAATCATCCAGTTCGTATTCTTCCTGGCTGATGATCTCGGCATAATACCACCAGTCCCAGGGCTTGAGCTCAAAACCACCGCCTTCGCGGTCGATGATGGCCTGCATCTGTGCGCGCTCCTCTTTGGCACGGGCAAGGGAGGGCTCCCATATCTCGTAAAGGAAGTCATATACATTTTCGGGCTTTTCGGCCATCTGTATGGCCTGGAAGTATTCAGCATAGTTGTTGTAACCCAGCAGTCTGGCCATTTCAAGGCGCAGCTGCATGAGCTCAGCAAAAAGGTCTTTGTTGTCGTGCTCGTTGTCATTGTCTCCACGCATAAAATAAGCGGTGAAAACCTTTTCCCTGAGGTCTCTTCTTTCGGAAAACTGCAGGAAAGGGATCCAGCTTGGGTTGTGCAGGGTAACAATGCCTTTGGCATCCACCCCGGCACTTTCGGCCGCATCGGCAGCAGAGCCCCTGACACTTTCAGGAAGTCCGGCCAGGTCTTCTTCTGTTTCCAGCTTCAATTGAAAAGCATTGGTCTCGGCCAGCTGGTTTTCGCCAAGCTGCAGAGAGATCATGGACATTCTTTCCCTTAATTTTTTCAGCTCTTCGCGCTCTGCTTCGGGAAGGGCAGCCCCGTTACGTTCAAAGTCGCGGTAGTAGGTTTCCACCACACGCATTTGCTCCCGGTCCAGTCCCAGTTCATCGCGCTGCTCATAAACCGCCTGGATGCGGGCAAACAGTTCCTGATCCATGCTGATGGCGTTGCTGTGAGCCGAAAGCATGGGGGTCACCTCACGGGCGATCTCCTGAAGGCGGTCGTTGGTTTCCGCTCCACGCAAGCCGCCAAATACCGGGCTGATGCGACGGAACATCCCGCCGGCCTCATCATAGGCTACAATGGTATTCTCAAAAGTGGGCTCTTCGGGGTTGTTGATAATGGCGTCGATCTCTTCCCTGTGCTGACGAATGGCTTCTTCGTATGCCGGGAGAAAGTGTTCATCATCGATCTGGTCAAAAGGGGGTGCACCAAAAGGGGTATCCCACTCGGTGAAAAATGGATTTTCCTGCACCCGCTCCGAACATCCTGCCATAAAAATTACAATTGAAATGAATAACAATGAGAATTTTTTCATAATGTTTTTTTGAAAGGGTTAGTTTTTGGTTTTGAAGTAAAAATAAAAGCTTGTATCGTCTTTTTGTTACGGAAACACCGGTTTTCTATGCTGTATATCAACAAAATACGGCGCAAAGATACGTTTTTTATGGAATTATTTCTTTTTAAAAAGAACGAAGAATTTTGGGATTATTATTTATACAGCATATGGGGGTAAAAAATGAAAATGATCATTTGAAGAAAAAGAAATGGGCTGGATGAGCAAGTAGGAAAAGGCTGTTTAATTGTTCGTTTTTCCCGGAAAATATTTTATTTGCGCTGCAAATACCTTTTTCTCTTTTGCAATAGAAATGCTTGCAGCACAGGGTCGGACATATGTCATTAACCCCGGGTTTCGCCCGGGATTGTTAATTGTACGCCTTTGGGGTTTTAACTTTTTTAACCTGCAATGTTTGTAATTTATTAGGACCGGTCTTGTTACCGGGAGTTGTCCAATGCCAGCCATTTTGCTTTCAGGGATTTATTTGCGGGTAAAACATTTTTTCATCTTAGGGTCGGCTTTTTTTAATCTGCACAAAGGTTGTTAGTCACACGCGGGGGGGGGTGGCCCAAACGGGGAGCAGCCGTTGGCGGGAATGAGATAAGGCCTGGAATTCCGCCAAAGGGGCTTGCCTACTTTGGCTGGAATTCCGGTCTTATCACAGGGCGGGCGGGCCCATCGTTTGGGCTAGCCTTTTTGCTCCACTTTTTTGGCAATGAAAAAAGTGGAAAGGAATTCCCGGAAATAGCAATGGTCTTTATTGCGCTGCATAAACCTTTATCCCGCTTGCAAAGCTAATGCTTGCAGCACCGGGTAGAGGCTCCATCCATGCAATCTATATGAAACCCCCTCCGGGGGTTTTGTCCTATAAACCTGCAAAAGAGGAACTCATCTGGACCAACCATTTTAAGAAATCAAAACTGAAAGTTGTATTTTTTTGATGTTTTTTTCAATAGGATGCTAACTGCCATCTTCAGACAATTAAACAATTAAACATATAAACGATAAACATTTTTTCAGGTTTCACCAAGGTAGGCTGCCCATTCGGGGGCTGTCCCAACTGATTCGGCAGAGGCTGCCGGGAGAATGAAATAAGCTGCATCACAACCAACCCCAGGTATCTGCCAGCCATGTGGCTGTGAGGGAAAGGACCAGGGCGATCAGGGGAGCTGTCATCCAGATGACAAAGATCCTTTTCAGTGGAGCGTTTTTCCAGATGTGGGTGTGCCCTTCTTTAAGCATTCCCAGGGCAATGATGGCCGCAGTATTCATCTGCACCAGGGAAGTGGGAATCCCTCTCAGTAATGAGGCCGACAAAAGGATTGTGGCGGTGATCAGGGCTATAAAGCTGGCACCCATGGGACCAAAGCTGGCAATGTTCTTTCCTGTGGTTTGCAATACCCTGTGCCCCATCAATGAACTGCCAATGCCAAACATGGGAGCAAGCATAAATACGAGAATAAGCATCAGCATCCAAAAAGGTTCGCTTCCCACCGTAACATCCAGCATGTTAACGGCCATTCCCAGAACAGGGGCTGCCGCATTGGCCATGTTGTTGCTGCCGATGGCAAAAGCCACATAACAGGAGGTGCCCACAACAAATACGGCCAGAATGCGGTGTTCTCTCAATTTATGGTATATACCGGATAAAGGGCCGTTTATGGCCTTCAGGATCAACTTTCCAAGAAAAAACGCCAGCAAAAAGGCTACTACCGGGGTAATGAACCAGGTAGGGATGATCTCGAAAAACAAACGGTCGGTTTGCAGCACATTTAAATATCCCCCGGCCCCGGCAAGGGCAAATATTGTAGACTGGCTGGTAGATTGAGGCACCCTGAGCATATTGGCAAAAAACAACGAAAGTGCCACCGACCCCAAAATGATAATACTCAGGGTCATATTCACCCTTTCTGTGGGAAGGATATCCCCACCAACAGTGAGGATCACCTTTTGGCCGGCGATCACCGCCCCGGCAAAAACAAAAATCCCAAACAATCCCGGAATCATCTCTTTACGGATGAGGTCAGCCCCATATGCTGCTGAAAATGAAGGAGCCGTACCGCTGCCCCCCATGTTGATGGCCAAAAACATGGCTACCAGCAAAGGAATAATATATATGGATATCATTTTATTTGGCTATATATCAGCAATAAAATTGAGCCAAAGTTAGAAAAATTTATCATCCGTGCCCGAAAAAACCAAAGGCCGGGAAACGGGGCCCGGCCTTTGTTGCAGCTTGATATTCCTTAATCCTGTGGTTCGGGGCGACGGTAGCGCACCGGAGGATCGGGTTCTTCTTTAAGTTCTATGGCTTCAGTTTCCAGGAGCTTCAGGGCTTCCTCCACGGCTCTTTCAAGCTGGGGGTCTTCTCCCCGGATCACTTCCCGTGGGGTTTGTTCTATTTTGATGTCGGGGGCCACGCCTTCTGCTTCCACGGCCCATTCTCCATCGGTATTAAAGAATCCGCCCCTGGGGGCCATCATCCGGCCTCCGTCAATAAAGGAGGGGGTATCCCAGATGCCCACCAGTCCGCCCCAGGTGGTGGTGCCGATCAGGGGCCCCAGCTCTGCTTTGCGGAACATATAGGGCAAAAGGTCACCTCCGGAGCCGGCCCGTTCGTTGATGAGCATCACCTTTGGGCCCCATATGCCTGCCATGGGCGTGGTAAAGGGCTTGCGGTCGGCAGCCCGGGAGTTGAAATAGCCAAACAGCTCCCTTGCCATGATGTCGATCATGTAATCGGCGGCAGAACCGCCCCCGTTGTTGCGCTCATCGATCACGGCTCCCTGCTTGTGCTGCTGGGCAAAGTAATAGCGGTTAAAGAAAGTATATCCCATGCCGCTGGTGTTGGGCACATATACATAAGCCAGTTTGCCACCGGACATTTCGTCTACTTTGCGGCGGTTATCTTCCACCCAGTGCATCATCCGCAACATGTATTCGTTGGCCACAGGCACCACGGTAACCAGTCTTGAGCCTTCGCGGGAAGGGCTGCTGTTGACCCTGATGCGGGTCTGACGGTTGGCAGTTCCTTCAAAATAGCGGTAAAGGTTTTCTGCGGCATCCACTTCCACTCCGTTCACTTCCAGCAAATAGTCGCCCTCATTCACGTTGATGCCCGGCTGTCCCAGGGGTGCCCTGAGGCTGGGGTTCCAGGACTCTCCGTCGTAAACCTTTTCAAAGCGGTAATATCCGTTATCCACTTTGAAGTCTGCTCCAAGCAGGCCGATGGGAATTTGATCCACCTCGGGCATATCGCCTCCAAAAACGTAGGAATGCCCCACGGCCACTTCCCCGCCCATGATCTCGATAACATAGTTCAGGTCGCGGCGATGGCGCACATGCTCCACCCATGGGCGGTACCAGTCGTAGATATCATCCCATGGGGCTCCGTGCACATTATCCACGTAGAGGAAGTCGCGTTGCAGCCTCCAGCCTTCCCGGAACATCTGCCTCCATTCGGCTTTGGGTTCTATGCGCATACGCATGTTTCCGATGGCCTCCAATTGGCCGTCGCCAGGGCTTTTTTCCGGACCGGCAGTTTCCACAATGCCCCAGGTGGAGCTACTGCGATACAGGAGCGAGTTGCGGTCGTGAGATACGGTGGCCTCATTCACCCGCTTCATGAAAGTTTCCGGCTTCCGCTTTTCAAAATCATAGCGGTGCAGGGTTAGCCCGGGTTCATGACGGACATTTTCAAAATAAAAGACTTTGTTTTCCGGCCCGGGAAGCAGCCCACGGTAATCCCTCAAGGGGATGTCAACGGCAACGGTGCGTTGCTGCAGGCCTTCCCGGTCAATCCGTACACGCACCTCTCCGCTGTCATTGGTTTCCTCCGTCTCTTCATTGCCGCTTTCCTCCTCATCACTGAGGGGCAGAAAAGGAGAAGCATCTTCTTTGCTGAGTACGGTAACATAAAGGCCGCGGGTAACCGGACGGTCATAAGCGCTCATGTCGAGCCAGCCGGTATTGAGGCCGTAATCGGTGCTGGCCAGAAAATAAAGGTATTTTCCGGAAGCATCCCATACGGGGGTAATGGCATCAGACATACCGTCGGTCATCTGAATGCGTTCGCCGGTTTCCACGTTATACAACACAATGGCCTTGAACAGGTTATCCAGGGTATGGGCATAGGCAATCCATTTGCTGTCGGGCGACCATACCGGATTCATGGTACGTTCGGGACGCACATAGCGGTCGGTATCCACCAGGGTTACTTCCCCGCTGCTTACTTCCACAACATAAAGGTTAAGGTGGGTATCGGTATAGCTGATGTATTTCCCATCGGGGGACCATGCCGGCCGAAAGAAGAAAGATGGATCGGGCAGTTCGATACGTCTGGGATCTTCCATTCCGTCCTGGGTGCCGATCATCAGCTGGTACTCTCCGGTTTCATCGGAGAACCATGCGATCTGGCTGCCATCGGGCGACCAGACCGGGTAGCGGGCTGCCACCCCGGGGCTGCGGCTGATGTTGCGCCAGTCGCCATGTTCTTTCGGAACAGTAAAAATATCGCCACGATATTCAAACAAAGCCCTTTGGCCTGTGGGAGAAAGAGAAGCATTCTGCAGGGCGGTGGGACGCACGTCTTCCCAGCGGGTGCGCGACCAGTGAAAGTCACCCCTGACGTTGATCTCCAGTGGACGGGTTTCCCCGCTGGCGGGTTCCAGGATATGCAGCCTTCCACCTTGTTCATAAACAATGACGCCACCTCCGGCATTGAGGTTTTTCACGTCGAAGTCGGCATGGAAGGTCACCTGTTCCAGGCGGCCGGTACCCGGCTCAAAAGACCAGATGTTGGAGGCATAGTCGCGCTCCGACAGGAAATAGACCACGTCCCCGAACCAAATAGGGCTCATGTGGCGCTCGCCGTCCTCCTGGGGAGTGGTGATAAGGGAATGATCCTCCAGGTCGAGGATCCAGATGGGTTTGGCCTGACCGGCCCGGTAATTCCTCCATTCAGGATCGATGAATCCCACTTCCTGGTAAGCCATGTAACGGCCATCGGGGGAGATCTGCCCATTTACCCCCCTTGGCACCACCAAAGGCTCCGGCATGCCCCCATCAACAGACACCTTATAAAAACGCGATTCCCGGGTGGGGACTCCTTCCCTTCCCGAAACAAACAGCACATGCTGACCATCGGGGGTCCATCCCATGACCCTGTCGGGGCCGGGATGCCATGTCAGGCGAAGGGGCTGCCCTCCCCGGGCTGGCACCACATATACATCGGTATTGCCATCGTACTGGGCCGTAAAAGCCACCATGCGGCCGTCGGGAGAAAAGTGCGGAAGGGATTCGGCACCCTCGTTGGTGGTCAGGCGCCAGGCATCTCCCCCATCGCGGGAAGCCATCCACAGGTCGTTGGCATACACAAACACCACATGGCTCTCGTTTACCGTGGGTTCGCGCAGCAATAAGGTTCCATCGGCATATACCCGCCCAAACATGCCGGCCAATGCCATAAGCATTAATAACAAAAAAGTCCTTTTCATGTGAAAATAATTTGGTTAAACAGCTCACATGGAACTTCACAATTAACTTTTCTTCACTGGAGAACCTTCTGTTTTTCAAGTAATCATCCCCGCGCGTGTTTAAAGCCAATCATGGAAGTTTCATGGTTACAATTTTTAAAAAATACTTAAATACATAATAATTTTTGAGGGGCTAAAGTTAGAAAAAATAAAGAATTAAAAGCTTAACCATAAACTACTGCTTCACGGCAAAATAATTTTCGTAGTTTTGGGGCTGTTTTACCCATTTAAAGTTTTCGACAAGATTATGAACCATAAAGTTTGGATTGTTTTTCTGTTTTTTATTGCCAGCCTGCCCTTTTCCCTGCAGGCCGAATCCCGCTACGGGGATAACGAGCGGGAAACCTTAATCAGGGCATTGCATGCCGTTTCGGAAGACAACATCACCTCCTGGATGCTCACCCTTACCTCCCCTGAAATGCGCGGACGCCTCGCCGGCGATATCGGCTACGACCGGGCCGCTGACTGGGCTGCCGGAAAGCTCGAATCATGGGGACTGCAACCCTTCTTTCCCGAAAAAGGATTTTTCCAGGAATTTGACCAGCCCTACACCCTGGTGAAAGACAAAGGGCTGCTGCAAATGCACATCCCTATGGGAGAAAATGAAATAACAAAAACCTATGAATACGGGAAGGATTACTACCCCTGGGCCATGTCGGGCAGCGGGGAGGTTTATGCCGAAGCCGTATATGTGGGCTATGGCATCAGCGCACCGGAGCTGGGATACGACGATTACGCCGGGGTGGATGTGGAAGGCAAAATCGTGATCTGCGAGCTGGGCATCCCCTACGGGGGGAGCGATCCCGACAGCCTGCAGATGTGGCAGCCTCACCAGGATCACGACCAGAAAGTGCGCACCGCAGTGGAGCAGGGCGCCAAAGGCATGATCATGGCCTATCACCTGGCCGGGGCAAGACCTACCGT
>SKVW01000165.1 GCA_007129255.1 Bacteroidales bacterium | reverse complement strand
GCAAAGGGGCCGTTTATTGCCCTGGTTTTTGCCGTGCCCATGGTAAGGCTGATGATGCAATCGGGCAACAACCCCATGGATATCCCCGCTATGCCCCTGGCAATGGCAGGTTATGTGGCCGAACTGTTCCGGGATGGATGGCCGTTGGCAAGCCCGTTTATCGGGGCATTGGGAACTTTTATGTCGGGCTCCAATACCGTATCAAATATGCTGTTTTCGCTATTCCAGTATGCTGTGGCGGAAGAAGCCGGCATTTCCAGGATCATCGTTCTGGGTCTGCAAAATACCGGTGGTGCCATGGGCAACATGATCGGAGTGCACAACATCATTGCGGCTTGTGCAACCGTTGGACTGGTGGGAATGGAAGGCCTCATCCTGAAACGAAATATTATATCGGCAGGGCTGCTTTGCCTTGCAGGAGGCATCATTGGCCTGATCATGACATGGCTGATCGCCCCGGCAGTTTTTTAATTCCCAAACATAAATTCTATCTGGACTTTTAAGCTAGTTAACCTTGTCTCTTCAGGATTTTGGCCACAGCTGCTTTTTCCTCTTCACTGGCATGGTTTTCCATGTAGTTTTTCACCTTTTCGGGAGGTTCTTCACCCAATGGGACAAAGACCATGGCTTCGCTGTTCATGCAATACCTGAGTCCGGTTGGAGGGGGGCCGTCATCAAAAACATGACCCAGATGGGAACCGCTTCCGGAATCAATTACCTCGGTGCGTATCATCCCATAGGAGGTATCGGTGCGGTAATAAACCGCATCCGGGGTAATGGGCTCAAAAAAACTTGGCCAGCCGCAGCCGGAATCAAATTTGGTATCGGAAAAGAAAAGGGGTTGCCCGCTGGCTGCAGAATAGTAAATTCCTTCATCCTTGTTGTCGTGATACTTACCGGAAAAAGGCCTTTCGGTGCCTGCTTTCCGCAATATCTCAAATTGCTTCGGCTCAAGGGACTTTTTCCATTCTTCTTCCGGCTTTTCAATTTTGTAAGTTCCCGGGTCGTTATCTTTTTTGTTTACAGTCATATCTCTGTTTGTTGAGGAGTTCTGGCAATTGGCCAGAAATCCGGTGGTTAGCAGTAAAAGGAAGAATATGCTTTTCATGGTTAAGATTGTTAAGATGTAACCTGAAAAACAAAGCCTGAGGCCCAAATGTTCAGAGTTTTGCCATCCAGAAAAAAGCATTTTCTTGAGTAGCCGGCCAGCATTAAATTTTCATTGAAACCGGGATATTTGACTTAAAAAAACACTTAAAAAATTTTACTTTTGAAAAGCTTCCAAAATTCAACTCATGAGAAAGTTATATTTCCTGCTTCTTTTAAACTTTTGCCTGCTGACGATACCGGGAATTGCTCCCGTTTTTTCAGGCAATCCGCCCCTTGCCAAAGAGAATCCCGAAAGAGAATGGAGGCACGTATATTTTAAAACCGACCAGGGCTTTTCTTCAGGCCGTCTTTCCGACGGGAAAATGTCCAGTCTGCATTATACCGGTTATGGAGGGGTGCTGAATTTCGGCAGAAGGGTTCATACCCAGAACCATATTTCGGAGCTGAGCTTTGCCAGGGTGCAGTTTAACCAGTTAGAACCTGTGCACAAAAACACCCAGGTTTACAAACCCACTTTCGGAGCAAGGTATATGTATTTAAAAAAGCTTGATTCCATTGGTGATTTCCAGGTACATGCAGGGGCCCAGGCCAATATTTTTGCGGATTTTCGCATCGCCCCAAGGCTTGGCAACTCCTACCTCTTTGCGGATGTATTTGCAGAGTTCAGGCCACAGGCAAAGTTTGCAACAGAATTTTTCTTTCTTCGAAACTGGAATCCGGAATTTTCCATTGCAACTTCCCTTCTCGGTTATGGAGTGAGGATGCCCGAATATGGAACTACCTTCCGACTTTCCGAAACCGGTGGTTCAACCCTTCAGGGGGCAGAAACCTTTATTTTAACCCCATCCAACTTTGGGCATTTCACAACCGGCATCTTTTTTAAAGAATCTCTTGGAGATGAATTAAATCCAAACTGGTTCCGGGTTGGGTATATATGGGATTATTATTCCCTTAAAGGCAACCATGGGCACAACCTCAACAATGCTGTTCACCAGCTGGTGCTGGAATTCTTTTTCAGAATGAATTAATTTTTTCCCGTAAAAAAACAGAACCATGAATTGCTTTAATTTCAAAAAAATAAACCTCTCTAAAATACTGCCCCTGCTAATGGTAATAATTCTTCTCTCCTGCGAGAAGATTTTTATGGAGCCGGATGCAAGCCGGGATCCGGAAACGGTTTTTGAAGACATCTGGACCTTTGCCGACCGGCATTATTCCTTTTTTGAATACAAAGATGTGGACTGGGACGAGGTCTATTCCCGATACCGTGGAAAGGTCCACTCAGGGCTTAACCCAGTGCAGTTTTTCGACATTTGTGCCGATATGTTGTACGAGCTCAAGGACGGACATGTAAACCTTTTAAGCTCTTTCGACCGCTTCAGGTACTGGGAATGGTACCTTGACAGCCCGGAGAATTTCTATTACTCCATTATAGAACGCCACTATTATCAAGACAGACAGCGTTATATAGGACCCCTGGAGTACCTTGACCTGGGGCAACTGATTTATGTGTATTACGGAAGTTTTGCCAATACCATCAGTGAGGGCAACCTGGATTTGCTGATCAATAATCTATCACTCAAAAAAGGGCTCATCCTGGATATTCGTAACAATGGTGGGGGTAATATTGACAATGCAAGAAGGCTCGCATCCCGTTTTACCGAACAAAAAGTTAAAGTGGGCACCAACTGGGTCAAATCCGGTCCGGGGCACGAAGATTTCATCACTGAAGATATATTCATTGAACCGCATGACGGGCCCAGGTTTGACGGGAAAGTGGTGGTTTTGACCAATCGCCGGAGTTACAGCGCTTCAACCTACTTTACCCAATATATCCGTGAATTGAGCAACGTAACCCTTGTTGGAGACACCACTGGCGGTGGAGGCGGTCTTCCCGCATTCAGGGATCTGCCCAATGGCTGGTTGCTCAGGGTATCGAGCTCAAGGTTTTATGCCCCCGACGGACTGAACATCGAAGGTGGCATCCCCCCTGACTTTCAAATAGATATTGATGAGGAAGAAGCTTTTGCGAATGAGGAAGACCCCATTATTGAAAAAGCCATCGAACTGATCATGGAAAGCAAATAAGCCAAATCCTGAAAAAAACAAAATACCGGGCGGGCCAAATTTTAGTCCCCGCTTCGGCTGATGATCTCTCCGCTGCGACCCCCATAAGGTAAAGAGCCTCCTTCTTCTTTTTTAAGTATCTTCCATGCCTTGGCAATAATGATCTCATCCGGATCATCCTTTTTGCAGGGAACCTCTAATACATATTCCTCAATAGCGTAAGTGGCAATGTATAACTTCACAACTGCTTTTCCCATATGCTTTCGGTTTTCGGCTTTGTAAAATTAACCAAAAATTTTTCAATTTTTCAAAAAGCTTTGTCAAAGGCAGGATACCTGTTTACTATTTTTTCTCTTTCTATAAAAGAGATAACCCGGTATCTTCCCGGGCTATCTGATCAAAACTTTCCGTTTGGACTTCCTGATAGAAATAAATTCAAAACCGAAATCAAAAAAAATTTTTAATATTAATACCTTTTCCTATTGGCAAAGGCTACCAGGGAAAGCATTACGGGTACTTCCACCAAAACGCCCACCACGGTTACCAGGGCAGCAGGCGACTGCAATCCAAACAGTGCGATGGCCACGGCAACGGCCAGCTCAAAAAAGTTGCTGGCACCGATCATGGCAGCAGGGGCGCATACTGCATGGCTGAGCTTCAGCTTCTTTCCACCAAACCAGGCCACAAAAAAGATAAAGTAGGTCTGGATAACCAAAGGCACCGCTGCCAGCAAGATGATCAACGGATTATTCAAAATATTCTGGCCCTGGAAAGCAAACAGCAACACCAGGGTTACCAGCAAAGCCACAATGCTGACGGGTTTGAGTTTTGGCAGAAAAACATTTTTAAACCATTCTCTTCCATGGCTGCGCAGTAAAATGCGCTGGGTGATCACTCCAGCCACCAGTGGCACGACTACAAAGATCACCACACTGGCCACCAGGGTATCGTAAGGGATAATTACATCGGTAATTCCAAGAAGCAGGCCTACAATAGGGATAAAAGCCACCAGAATGATCAGGTCGTTTATAGAAACCTGCACCAGGGTGTAATTGGGGTCTCCCTCGGTGAGGTATGACCAAACAAATACCATAGCCGTGCAGGGGGCAGCCCCCAGAATGATGGCCCCGGCAATGTACTCTCCTGCCAGCTCGGGATCAATCCATGCAGCGTAAATCTTGTCAAAAAATATCCAGGCAAAAAAGGCCATGGTAAACGGCTTGATGGCCCAGTTGATGATCAGGGTCCATACCACTCCCCTGGGTTTTTTGCCTATCTTTTTAATACTGGAAAAATCAACCTGCAACATCATGGGGTAGATCATCAGCCAGATCAATATGGCCACGGGGATGTTAACCCTGGCGATTTCCAGTCTGCTGATCACCTCAATGCCATCTCCTACAAAGTGCCCGATGCCGATGCCCACCAGGATGCCTATGGCTACCCATACGGTCAGGTATTTCTCAAAAAAACCAATGGTTTTTTTTGGCTTATCTGGTATTACTGTTTTCTTAATCGGATCTGTCATAATTTGTTTTTTAATAGATTAACAACTTACTTATTTGGTATCCTTTTCAGCGCTCACCGTAATAGAAAAAATCCCTGTACTGCCCTTTTGAAAATCCAAAAGTTCACTCCCTTTCAAATAGTTTTTTAGGATATTCTCAGGGATGGTAATGCGGCGCTGTTTATGCAGTTTAATGTGCTGAAAACCTGCCTTCTGAATTATTTTTTGGTAGTCCTCCAATTGCAGGGCACCCGAAACACAGCCGGTATACATTTCGGCATCAACCCGGAGTTTTTGCGGCAGCTCTCCCTGGATCACCACATCCGATATGCAAAAATGCCCGCCCGGCTTGAGCACCCTAAGGATTTCAGTAAATGCCCTTTTCTTATCAGGCACCAGGTTAAGTACACAATTGGAAATGACCACATCAAACTGATTGTCTTCCAAAGGCATCTCTTCTATATCGCCTGCAACAAACTCCACATTTTCGTAGCCCATTTTTTCCACATTTCGGAGGGCCTTGGCCAGCATTTCTTCGGAGAAATCCAACCCGGTTACCTTACCTGACTCCCCAACAATGGCGCGTACCACAAAGCAATCGTTGCCGGCCCCGCTGCCCAGGTCAAGCACATGCTGACCGGGTTTAAGTCCTGCAAATTCGGTAGGAATTCCGCATCCAAGCCCCAGATCGGCGCCTTTGTTGTAGCCTTGCTGGCTTTCATAGTTTTCACTAAATACGGTATAATCCACATTGCAGCAATCAGAAGAGGTATCGCAGCAACCCGATGGATTAGCAGAATCAGACTGCAGGGCTATTTTCCCGTATTTTTCCTTTACGATGGTTTTGATGTCTTTTTTGTTCATGTCTTAAGGGTTCTAAATGTTAAAGGGCGCGAAGATTTACGCAAAGAACACAAAGAATGATAAAGGATCTTTGCGCCGACTTTGCGTCCCTTGCGGTTAAAATTTATAACTGCGGTTCAATTTCATCTTTATACAGCTTGTAAAAACCTTCTTTAATTTCTTCTCTTACCCGGATAAATTCGCTCCAGATAAACTCTTCGGTGCCTACTACATGAGAAGGATCATCAAAACCAATATGCAGGCGATGCTTTACTTTGCCAATAAAAGCCGGGCAGTTTTCATTGGCCCCGCCACAAACGGTGATTACAAAATCCCATTCTTCATCAAGGTATTTTTCCACCGGATCGGAAGTATGGTGGCTAATGTCGATACCAATTTCTTTCATGGCTTTAACGGCTTTTTCATTGAGTTTTCCGGAAGCATCGGTACCGGCTGAACGCACAGTGAGCCGCTTATCAAAAGACTCAAGAAAACCGTGGGCCATCTGACTGCGGCAGGAATTGCCAGTACATAGGATTAAGACTTTCATAGAATGGATTGGGTTAAGGTTAAGCCTGCCTGCCGGCAGGCAGGGTTAAGGGTTTAAAGTTTTTACTTTTTTCTTGCTTTTTCCAAAAACCGGGTTCATCTTCAGCAAAAGGTCTTTTTAACATCAATTTTGGATAAAAAATCATCGGTCTGCTGCCTCAACAACTGAATGGTTTCAGGATTAAGGCAATAGTTTGTCCTCACTCCTTCCACGGTGCCTTTTATCAATCCGGCTTCTTTCAGTTCTTTTAAGTGCTGGTTTACCGTGGTGCGACTCAATGGAATTTCCCCGGCAATATCACCTGTTATACAGGTTCTTATTTCCGCAAGGTATTCCAGAATGGCCAAACGTGCCGGATGGGCCAGGGCCTTAAACAGCCTGGCGCGTTGGACCAGGGCATTGTCAAATGTTGTTTCTTTGGGTTGGTTCATGGCAGTTGTTTTTTTATGACGCAAAAATACGTCATAATTTTTTAAATGACGTAATTTTACGTTATTTTTTTTAAACGTTTTTTCTTTTTTCCGGCAAGGTTCCTGGCAATCCTTCAGAGACAATTCATTTTCAAATACAAAAGTGTTCGCAGGTGGACGTCCATTGTTCGTATATGGACATATTGCATAAAACCTAACTTCTTAAAGTTCTATTTTTCAAATAAATAAGCCTTATGGAATAAAGTTTGCTAAAAAACGTTAATAAAATCAGGTTATTCAATTAAAACCCCTGTCAGATGTTCAAAAACGCGCTTTTAAGCTTTTTCCGGAAAATTGGGAAAGGAGACACCCACTCCCTTATCAATTTAGCGGGTTTAAGTGTAGGTATAGCCACCTGCCTGCTTATTTTTTTGTATATCGCCGATGAGATAAGTTACGATCGTCATCATGAACATGCTCCCCGGGTTTACCGCTTGCTGCAACACAGCCCGGAAACGGGCGATCAGGCTGCAGTGCAACCAGGGGTCCTGTATGATTTTATCAACGAACAAACGGCAGGGGTTCAGGCCATGGCAAGATTATGGCCCCTCAGGGAAACTCCCATCACCGTAAATGATGAACCCTTTACCGAGCGCGGGGTTGCCGGGTTCGACCCGGAAATCTTTGACATCCTGTCTTTTGAATTCCTTTCAGGAGATCCTGCCACGGCACTTGCGGAACCCCATAACGTGGTTTTAACAGCTTCTGCAGCTGAAAGATACTTTGGGCGGGAAAACCCCATGGGACAAACGGTGGTTCTCTATAACGTTCTTTCATTTATTGTAAGCGGGGTCGTTGAAGACCCACCCCCACAATCTCACCTTGACTTTTCGATGCTTATCAATATTGAGGGCCTGGGAGAAATTAGTCCTTCAGCCCTGACTGACTGGAATAACTCCGGCACCTATTACTACATGAAACTAAGTGAGGGTGCAGACCCCGACCAGGTATCCGAACGGATTGAAAGCCTTGCCTGGAGCGCCAATGAGCATTGGAAGGACAGAGTTGGTTTACGTTTGCAGTCTTTGTTAAGCATCAGGCTTTTTTCCGGAAATGTTGCCTGGGACAATGCCCTCAAAAGCGACATTTACATTGTGCTTATTTTTTCCGCCACGGCTTTGCTTATCCTGTTCCTGGCCTGTTTTAACTTTGTCAACCTGAGCACTGCCGCTGCCGTCAAAAGAAATATGGAAGTAGGTGTGCGCAAAGTTCTGGGAGCCAACCGGGGGCAATTGGTCAGGCAATTCCTTTTTGAAACCTTTATGTTTACGGTTTTTGCCATGCTTATTGCCCTTTTGCTGTTAGAGATCTTACTGCCCTTTTTAAATGACCTCAGCGGAAAGCAATTGTCACAAAATCTGTTCTCTTCAATACATCTTCCCCTGGCCATTGCAGGACTATTGATCATCATCCCTTTAATGGCCGGAATGTATCCCTCCCTGATCATGTCGCGTTTTCAGGCCATAACGGCCATCAAAGGAGGCAATCCATTATCCAGCATTAAAGGCATTCGCAATAAACGTTATCAATTGCGCATGCGGCAGTTGCTGCTGCTTTTGCAATTTGCCGTTTCCATTGCACTGATTGTTGGCAGCCTGATGATCTTCCAGCAAATGCGGTTCCTGTCGGATAGAAATCCGGGTTATGATGGGGAAAACCTCATGGTTATCAAAAATCCATGGGATAACCATGCAGCAGGACGTGCAGTTTGGCTTCGCGAACAGCTTTTGCAACATCCTGAAGTACAAAAGGTAAGCCTCACCCACAACGTTCCCACGGTGACTCCCAACAATTATACAAGCTTTACCTTTGAAACCGGTGATGGCAGGCAAAATTTCCATGGTGCCGTTATTTCCTGCGATACTGAATTTTTTAAAACCCTTGGTACCCGTCTGATTAATGGAAGGAACTTCCTTAGGGATATGCCGACTGACGTTCAAAATTCCACCATAATAAACAGGACTGCCGCCAACAGGCTAAGAACGGAAGATCCTATTGGAGTGACCCTTGGAGGCTTTTATGATAACAATCCCCGACAGGTGATCGGGGTAGTCGAAGACATTCATTTCAGTTCAATGCATGAAGCCGTAATGCCCATGGCCTTTTTTATCAGTCACCAGGCTTATCCCCAAAACTGGTTCAACATCATGGTGCGCTATAACCCAGGTGCTTCTTCAATGGTATACAACCACCTGACTGAATTATGGGCAGAAGAAGCCCCACATTGGCCCATGGAGTATTTCTTTATGGACCAGCAAACCCGGGCGCTCTATCAGGACGATGAAAGGGTGCTGAACATTGTGGGATCATTTGCCGGGCTGGCCATCTTTTTGTCGGCCATTGGCCTGACAGGACTGGCCATCTTTGCTGCCAATACCCGTATCCGTGAAATCGGCATCCGGAAAGTTCTGGGAGCCAAGGTGGGAGAAATAGTCAGGCTGATTTCCGGTGAATTTGGAGCCATCGCTCTGGCAGCAAACCTGATTGCCCTGCCACTTGCCTGGTATTTCATCAACCGCTGGCTGGAAAATTTTGCCTACCGGGCCGATACCAACTGGCTGATCTTTATCCTGCCTCCGGTATTTGTTTTACTGCTGGCCTGGACCATTGTCGGACTGATCTCTTACAGGGCAGCAACCCACAACCCAACCGAAACCTTAAGAAATCCTGGGTAAAACCATTGTGGTTCTGGAATTGAAACCTTTACAAATCCTTTAATTTAGGTTTTTAAAAAGTAAAGCAAAACTCCCCCTGAATACCACTTCAGAGGGAGTTTTATATTCCGGAAAATGGTTCTAAAAAATCTAAGGATCGGAAAAACCTACCATAAGTTGTCTTATAATAAAAAAAGAAGAGGTTGCAATCCTATATCTTAGCTGGTGTTGAAGCAGGCCGGCGGGTTTATTTTTTTCTTTCCCTGGGCTTTAGCTGGCAGGCACAGGCACCCGAAAGCCTTTCGTTCACATCGGTATGCACGGGCATGCCATCGCGCTCCCATTCCACAAAACCACCGCCCATGCTGGAAACATGCTTAAACCCCCTGGATAACATTTTCTCAGCGTACAACCTGCTTTTCAAACCGGATGAATCGGCCAGAATGTAGTACTTTGCCGGGTCAAGCTTTTCAATGCGCTCCTCAAAAACCTCCATGGGCAAATTAACGACATTTGGCACGTCAAAGGCTTTGTAATCGGAAAAGTCGGGATCGCGCAGATCAATCAGGAATGCACCCTTATGGACCAGTTCTTTGGTTTCACGCGGACTAACAGAAAGAATTTTGCCGGACTGGATCCCATATTTTTCAAAAAGATCTGACATAAATTAAGTATTTAATTATTCAACATTTTGCCTGTTTTTCAGGAAAATAATCAACCAAATGGATCGGTTGAACTACAAAGATACAAATGGATTTTTGAATGACGTAATTTTACGTCAAAAACATTGAATCCATTCGTGGGAAAAAAACAGCCACGGATTTCTCGGATGAAAACGAATAGAAAAAAAATCAATAACCATATGTGGTGTTAAGTATAGATATTGAAAAAAACATTCTTACTAAGCATTCCCATAGCCATTCAAATCAAATTTCATATTTAAACCTATATATTATAATTTCTATAGATTTAACTTATTTATTATAACATAAAAGTTGTTTTTTTACCTGCAGATAACATTTTTTTTTAGACTTTTTTTAAAAGGTTTAAAATATTTAATATATTTGCCCATGAATCATAAAAACATTCAATAACAAAAAGGAACTTTTACCGGCAAAAAACCAGCTGTAGATTTAAGTGTGTGATTGTTGTTTGTTGATTGTTGATCGTTTTTTCCTGCCGGCCTGAGGCCAGTCTTCTTTTCAAAATTGTCATCAGGGATTTGACATTCATTTAAAGCCAAAAAAACAGAAGATATATTCAGCTTTCATTTAACCACAAAACCAAAAGGGCCGTGCCATGATACGAACCGCTTTTTTGTTGCTTTTTCTTTGCAATGCACATTTAGCTTTTTCTCAGGGGTCAACACAGGTGATCATTACAGGAATACCTCCCATGCTCCCCTCTCCTTATGTGAGTGACCTGGAAAATAATTATCATCAGGGGCGATACCAGATGCAACTGATCTTTGCCAACAACAATCCCGACCCGGTGGAGTTTGTGTACGATGTTTATCTTACAAAAGATGGCAAAGAAATTCTGAGCATGACTTCTGAGCCGGTAAGCTACACCCCCGGCACTTATTATTATTCTACTTTTAAAGAACATCCAAGGGTCAGCTTTTCTGCAGACCCACTGGATCAAATAAGCGGAGACATTTACGACAAGGTTATTCGGGAGGGCATTTTACCCGAAGGCAGTTACATGATCGAGATTGAAGTTCGTCCCCTCGATGGGTTTGACATGATAACCAGCATACCAGGCTTTGCTTATTTTGAAGTACGGTTTCCGCAGCCGCCTTTGCTGGTTTCTCCAATGGATGAAGGATTCAGCCCTCCTAACTATTCTGTTTTTTCCTGGACGCCCGTATTGGCATTTCCGGGATATCAATTCGAGTATGAAATTCTTATTGTGGAGATCCTCCCCCACCAAACTCCTTATCAAGCTATTACAGCGAACCGGGAAGTGGTTCTGGAAACCACCTCTCATCCGCTGTTTATCCACACCCATGAACATCTGCCCTTAGAGGTGGGCAATGAATATGCCTGGATGGTTACGGCAAGTGAGATCCATGGCCGCATCCCGGTAAGTG
>SKVW01000217.1 GCA_007129255.1 Bacteroidales bacterium | reverse complement strand
TCGGTACGCCTGGGTTCCTCAACGTCCGGGCGGAAAATTTCATGATCTCCTTTGGGAATGTCACCAAAATATTTTTCCACCAGGGGCTTGGTTTCTTCAATGTCAATGTCACCCGAAACAACCAATACGGCATTGTTGGGCACATAAAACATGTCGTGGAAGGCTACAATTTCTTCATGGGTGGCATTGCGGATGTGTTCATCTTTACCAAGCACATCATCCTGGTAAGGATGTTCGGTAAAAGCTCTTTTTATGGTTTCGGTGAGCATTCTTCCGTAGGGCCGGTTGTCGCGGGTTTGCTTCATTTCCTCGGTTACCACGTCTTTTTGCGTGGCAATGCCAATGGAATCGATTACCGGGTGCAGCAGGCGCTCCGACTCCAGCCAGAGGCCCAGTTCCAGCTGGTTGGAAGGCAACAGCACAAAATAGTTGGTCACGTCAAAGCTGGTGAAGGCATTAAGCGAACCTCCTGCTTTTTCAACAATTTCAAAAAATTCGCCCCTTTCAATATGCTCGGAACCTTCAAACATCAGGTGCTCGAAAAAGTGCGCAAATCCGGTGCGCTCGGGGTCTTCATTTTTTGCACCTACATGGTACATAATATTTACCACCACATTGGGGGTGGTGTTGTCTTCATGCAGAATCACATGCAACCCATTGTCAAGGGTAAATTCGGTAAACTCAATTTTGCTGCTGCCGGCCTGCGCCAGCCCTGTCGTCATTAGCAGTAAAAGCGATAATAACAATGTGAATAGGGTTTTCATTATTTAATTTTTAATGTTAATAAATTTGGTTTTTATTTTTGGTTTGTAAAGATAGATGTTTTACTTTTTTCAATAAACAAAGTCAAGATCTAAGTCGTCTTTCAATCGTTTCAGGCCCGGATTTTTTTCTGTCAATTTTTTTAATTTGTCTTTGGGCAAATAGGCTTTCTTTTGATGGGAAGCCTTTTTTATGCGGGTACTGAGATTGATGGAATAATTGCTGAGTTTTTGTCTTAAAAAGCTGAGCAACTCACTTCGGCATTCATTGATCATGTCTTCCTGAATGGCATTGTCCAGGGACACTTCTATCATTTCGTCTTTGGTCAGCACCGGTTTTTGTTTGGTCATGGCCAGGAAAAGGGTTTGGTTTTCCTCTTTTTTGGATTCGGCAAACTGGTTCCAGATCTCAAGGAAACGCTGAAAAGAAAAATCCTCTGCAGGCGGAGCGGTCTTGGCGTTTTCTTCACTTTCCTGCTTGTTTTCCCGGGCTTTTTCTTTTCCAGGGTTGATTTTCATGGATAACTTGCTGATGGGTATTTTGCCGGCAGCGTATGTTTTTTTTTCGGGTTCGGAAACCCGGGCAGGAGATTCATTGGCGGTGGATTTTTCGGGCCGGGGTTTTGCCGGAGCCGGGGGTGCTTTTTTGGCTTTGGGGGCCAAAAGGGTTTTGTCAAAGTCAGGGGGAGCTACCAATGTGTGTTCAGCCGGTTCGTTCAGGCCAGGGCTTTTTTTTTTACCAGCGAAGCCATTTGCAAAAGCGCCAGTTCCAGCATCAGGCGTTTGTTGCTGCTCTTTTTATATTGTATATCCGCCCGGGTATTGATCTCCAGGGCACCCAGCAGAAAATCCTCACTGCATTTCTTGCTTTGGTCCAGGTATTTTTGGCGGATCTCTTCGCTCACTTCGATGAGTTTTACGGTGGCTTCATTTTTGGAAACAAGCAGGTTGCGCAAATGTTCACCAAATCCGTTAATAAAGTCACCACCCTCAAAACCTTTGTGAATGATTTCATCGATCAGCAGCAGGATATCGGTAGGTTTTTCCTCCAGCAAAAGGTCGGCAACCCTGAAAAAATATTCGTAATCCAGCACATTCAGGTTTTCGATCACCCCCTGGTAGGTAACCTGGTTGCCGGCAAAGCTCACGATCTGGTCGAAGATGGAAAGGGCGTCGCGCATAGCTCCATCGGCTTTTTGGGCAATAATGCGCAGGGCATCGTAATCGGTTTTAATGTTTTCATTTTTGGCCACAAACTCCAGCTGATGGATGATGTCATCCATGGTGATGCGGGCAAAATCAAAGATCTGGCAACGCGAAAGGATGGTGGGGATGATCTTTTGCTTTTCGGTGGTGGCCAGGATGAATTTGGCGTATGCAGGGGGTTCCTCCAGGGTTTTCAGAAAGGCATTGAAAGCCTGTTGGGAAAGCATGTGTACCTCGTCGATGATGTAAACCTTGTAATCACCAACCTGTGGGGGGATGCGCACCTGTTCCACGAGCTTTCGGATGTCGTCCACAGAATTGTTGGAGGCGGCATCCAGTTCGTGCACGTTGAAGGAATGAGACCGGTTAAAAGAAAGGCAGGGTTCGCACCGATCGCATGCTTCAATGTTTTCAGACAGGTTTTCGCAGTTGATGGTTTTTGCCAGGATGCGGGCGCAGGTGGTTTTGCCAATACCTCTTGGCCCGGTAAAAAGAAAAGCCTGGGCCAGGTGCTCATTTTTTATGGCATTTTTAAGGGTATTGGTGATCGACCGCTGACCCACTACCGTGTCGAATGTGGCAGGACGGTATTTGCGTGCCGATACGACAAAATTTTCCATCAACGCAAAAAGTTAAGAATCCTTGTTTTTTTCAATTTTACAAATGTAGGGCTTTTGCTTTATTTTTCGAGGAATAATTCCTTTAAAAAACCTTAATAAAAAACCCGGCAGCTTTTTCCAGCATGCCGGGTTTTTTGGGGATATTGGATTAAATCAATCCTTTTTTATGTTTTTCTTCAATGGCTTTGAGCATGTCCTCGGTCATGGCGTCCAGATCGTAATCGGGTTTCCATCCCCATTCTTCCCTTGCGGCGCTGTCGTCAACAGAATTTGGCCATGAATCGGCAATTTCCTGGCGGAAATCGGGCTCATAGGAAATTTCAAATTCGGGGATGAATTTTTTGATGGATTCTGCCATTTCGGCCACGCTGAAACTCATGGCACCCACGTTGAAATCGCAGTGGTGCTTAAGTTTTGAAAAGTCGGCCTGCATCAGGTCGATGGTGGCTTTCAGGCAGTCGGGCATGTACATCATGGGCAGGCGGGTATCGGCATTTACAAAGCAGGTGTATTTTTTGTTTTTGATGGCTTCGTAATAGATAGCCACGGCATAGTCGGTGGTGCCGCCCCCGGGCAGTGTTTCATGGCTGATGATGCCGGGATAGCGCAGGCCGCGCACGTCCAGACCGTAGCGTTTTACGTAATAGTCGCCAAGCAGCTCACCGGCCACTTTGGTTACTCCATAGATGGTGGTTGGTTTTAGGATGGTTTCCTGGGGGGTGTCGTCAACAGGCGTGGTAGGTCCAAAAACAGCGATGGAGCTGGGCACCAGCACCTGCTTCATTTTATATTCCCGGGCCACTTCCAGTACGTTGATCAATCCGTTCATGTTCACATCCCAGGCCAGCATGGGGTTTTTTTCTCCGGTGCCCGAAAGGATGGCCGCCATGTTGATGATCCCGTCAATGTTGTATTTTTTTACTACCGATACCAGCCCGTCCATATCAAGGGCGTCAACCACCTCGCAGGGGCCTGTTTCGGTAAGCTTTTCCGAGGGTTTGGTTTTTCTTACTCCGGCAATCACGTTTTCTCCCCCGTAAATGTCTCTCAGGGAAAGGGTAAGTTCTGATCCGATTTGTCCGGCTGATCCGATAACTAGAATTTTTTTCATAAGCTGGTTTTACAGTTTTAAACTAAGTTGGGTTAATAAGATATGTTGAAATGTTGGTGTTATTCTTTTCTTTAAATCAGATCCTGCCAAAGCTTCTAATTCATCCTTTCAGGCCTTTTCAGGGTTGTTTTTGCAGCATTGGCGGCCCGGAAACAACCAGGTTTTGACGCCGAAATCAATGGGAGCAAAAATAAACATTTTTGTGAACTATGCTGAATTTTGAACATGCTTTTGGCTTTTATTTTGAATGGTTTACCAATCAAAAAATATATCTTTGCTGTCGGTTTTCGATGTTAAATAACTCTGTATTCATTAAATAAAACCATTTTCAATATGTACGGAAAAATTAAGGAACACCTTCAACAGGAAATTAAGAGCATCCGCGAAGCCGGATTGTACAAAGAAGAGCGCATCATTGTAACCCCACAGGATGCCAAGATCAAAGTGGAATCGGGAGATGAAGTGCTTAACTTTTGTGCCAACAATTATCTTGGGCTTTCCAACCACCCGGCCCTGATCCAGGCTGCTAAGGAAGGCATGGACAGCCGTGGCTTTGGCATGTCGTCGGTACGCTTTATCTGCGGCACCCAGGATCTGCACAAAACCCTTGAAAAGAAAATCGCAGAATTTTTTGGTACCGAAGACACCATCTTGTATGCTGCCTGCTTTGATGCCAACGGCGGGGTTTTTGAGCCCATTCTCACCAACGAAGATGCCATTATTTCCGACTCCTTAAACCATGCCTCCATTATTGACGGGGTGAGGCTTTGCAAGGCCCATCGCTATCGTTATAACAATGCCGACATGGCCGACCTGGAAGAAAAACTCAAGGAAGCCCAGGCCCAGCGTTTCCGCATTATTGTTACCGACGGGGTATTTTCAATGGACGGCAATGCCGCACCCATGGACAAGATCGTTGAGCTGGCCGAGAAATACGATGCTATGGTGATGGTTGACGAGTGCCACTCTGCAGGCGTTGTAGGTGAAACCGGTCGCGGAGTTACCGAGCAGTTTGATATTCGCGGAAAGGTGGACATTATTACCGGGACTTTAGGAAAAGCCTTTGGCGGGGCCATTGGCGGGTTTACCACCGGTCGCAAGGAGATCATCGAGTTGCTTCGTCAGCGCTCCAGGCCCTACTTGTTCTCCAACTCACTGCCCCCCTCTGTGGTCAATGCCGGCATCAAGTTGTTTGACATGATGGCTGAAACCCATGAGCTGCAGGATAAATTGCACCGCAATACCGATTATTTCATGGACAAGATGAAAGCGGCAGGTTTTGACCTGAAACCCACCCAATCGGCCATTGTTGCGGTGATGCTTTATGATGCCAAACTTTCGCAGGACTTTGCCGCCCGTCTGCTGGAAGAAGGTATTTATGTGATTGGTTTCTACTACCCAGTAGTGCCCAAAGGGCAGGCCCGCATCCGTGTACAGGTTTCTGCCGCCCATGAAACAGAGCACCTCGACAAGTGCGTGGAAGCTTTCATTAAAGTGGGTAAGGAACTGGGCGTATTAAAATAAAAGCGGTTTTGGAGCTTATAGATACGCATACCCATATATATCTGGAACATTTTGACAAAGACCGGGAACAGGTATTGAAAAATGCCCGTTCCCGGCATGTCAAAAAACTCCTGATGCCCAATATCGACAGCCATTCCATCCGGCCAATGATGGAGGTTGCCCGCCTTTCTGAAGGGTATTGCCTGCCCATGATGGGGTTGCATCCCACTTCGGTTAAACCTGCTTTTGAAGCTGAGTTGGAAATCATTGAAAGCTGGCTTGAAAAAGAAAGTTTTGTGGCAATTGGGGAGTCAGGAATTGACCTTTACTGGGACCGGTCCTTTTTAAAACAACAGATCATCTCTTTCCGGCGGCATGCTGAGCTGGCCCTGGAGCATGACCTGCCGCTGGTGATCCATGCCCGCAACTCTCTGGAAGAAATTTTTGATGTGCTTGATGAATTCAAAGGCAGCAAGCTCAGGGGGGTATTCCATTGTTTCCCGGGCAATGTTGCCCAGGCCGAAAAAGCTGTTTCAATGGGCTTTGTGCTGGGGATCGGAGGGGTGGTTACCTACAAAAACAGCATCATGGCAGAAGTGGTGCGGCAAGTGGATATGAAGTATCTGCTGCTGGAGACCGATTCACCCTATCTATCGCCGGTTCCCAAACGTGGAAAAAGAAATGAAAGTGCTTTTCTCACTTACATAGCTGAAAAGGTGGGAGAACTTAAAAACCTTTCTCCTGAGGAGGTGGCCGGCATCACCACCCAAAATGCCAGGGCCATGTTCAGGATTGAATAAACCATTTTTCTGACATTTTAAATTTTAAAAACTATGGGCGAAAAACCCGCCATCCTGGTCATATATACCGGGGGAACCATTGGTATGGTTGAAGATTCGGCCACCGGATCCTTGCATCCCTTCGACTTTGACCACCTGTCCGGGCAGATCCCGGAAATTCAAAAGTTCAATTACCAGATCGACAGCATTTCATTTGATCCCATTATTGACTCTTCCAACATGGAGCCGGCTGTTTGGGTAAGGCTTGCCGGGCTTATTGAAGAGCATTACGAAAGCTATGACGGTTTTGTGATATTGCATGGATCGGACACCATGGCCTATACGGCCTCGGCCTTGAGCTTTATGCTCGAAAACCTCTCCAAACCGGTTATCCTAACCGGGTCGCAGTTGCCCATCGGAAAGATCCGCACCGACGGAAAGGAAAATTTTATTACCGCCATTGAAATTGCGGCTGCCAAAAAGGATGGCAAAGCCATTGTGCCGGAAGTGTGTATTTATTTTGAATACCAGCTTTACCGGGGCAACCGCACCCATAAATACAATGCCGAGCACTTTGAGGCGTTTCAATCGGTAAACTACCCTATACTGGCGCAGGCCGGAATAAATATCAAATACAACCATGCTGCCATCCACAAAGCCACCGAACAGGAGTTCAGGATCTTTACCAACCTGGACAACAACATTGCCGTGCTGAAGCTCTTTCCCGGCATCAGCCCGGAAGTGGTCAAAGCCATTTTGAATATTGAGGGCCTGAAGGCCGTGGTAATGGAAACCTTTGGAGCCGGCAATGCCCCGACAGGGCAATGGTTTCTGGACACCCTTGCCGCGGCAGCGGAAAAAGGCCTGATCATTTGCAATATTTCCCAGTGCCGGGGCGGGAGCGTGGTGATGGGCAAGTACGAAACCAGCAGCAGCCTTGAAAAGATCGGGGTGATCAGCGGACACGACATGACCATTGAAGCGGCCGTTACCAAGCTCATGTACCTTCTGGGCAATGGCTACTCCCCGAAACGGTTAAAAAAATATTTCCAGAAATCCCTCCGGGGTGAGATTTCCGAGTGAGGGAAAATTAAATAAAAAAAGGGGAATGATTGTTTCCCCTTTTTTTATGCACGGTAATCTTTCAAAAAACTATAATTCTTTATGGCCGCAACGTTTTTCCTGCATAAAGGGATAGCGGAAATCTGTTGGTGGGATAAAGGTTTCTTTTACTGCCCGGGCATTGATCCAGCGCAGCAGGTTGAGGTAGCTTCCGGCTTTGTCGTTGGTGCCCGACTTGCGGGAGCCTCCGAAGGGCTGCTGCCCAACCACCGAACCGGTGGGCTTGTCATTGAAGTACATGTTTCCTGCAGCATACCTGAGCACCTGGCAGGCTTTTACCATGGCATAGCGGTCTCTGGAGAAAATGGCGCCAGTAAGCCCGTAAGGTGAGGTTTCATTGCAAATATGAAGGGTCTTCTCAAAACCCTTGTCCTCATAAACGTAAATGGTCAGCACCGGCCCAAAGATCTCTTCTTCCATGGTGACAAAATGCGGATCAGTAGTCAGGATCACCGTGGGATCAATAAAGTACCCTTTAGACTTGTCGCCGTTTCCGCCATAAATGATCTCCGCATCTTTGGATTGTTTTGCTTTATCAATATACCCCATGATCTTGCCATAGGCCTTTTCATCGATCACGGCATTGACAAAATTGCAGAAGTTTCGCACGTCGCCTTTCTTGATCATGTTGATGTTTTTTCCAAGCTTTTCATTCAGGGTTTTCCATAACGATCTGGGGATGTAGGCCCTGGATGCTGCGGAGCATTTTTGTCCCTGGTATTCAAAAGCACCCCTTACCAGGGCAGTGGCTACCTGGTCGGTGTCGGCCGATTCATGAACAAAAACAAAGTCTTTTCCGCCGGTTTCACCCACAACTCTTGGGTAGGAGCGATAATTTTGCAGGTTATCGCCTATTGTTTTCCAGATGTGATTGAATGTAGACTCGCTTCCGGTAAAATGAAGGCCCCCAAGATCTTTGTCTTTCAGGGCCGTTTCCCCGATTACCGATCCCGGGCCGGGAATAAAGTTGACCACTCCGTCGGGTACACCGGCTTCCTGGTAGATTTTCATCAGGTAGTAGTTGGAAAGCAGGGCGGTGGTTGAAGGTTTCCACAACACGGTATTTCCCAGTATTGCGGGGGCCATCACCAGGTTGGAGGCAATGGCGGTAAAATTAAACGGGCTGATGGCCAGCACAAAGCCTTCCAGCGGGCGATATTCCATACGGTTGAGGTTGCCGATTTCAGAATGGGGTTGATCATGATAAATATCTGAAACATAATGGGCGTTGAACCTTAAAAAGTCCACTGTTTCACAGGCAGCTTCTATCTCTGCCTGGTATGCGTTTTTTCCCTGTCCCAGCATGGTGGCGGCATTCATCAGGTAGCGGTATTTGGAAGCGATCAGTTCACTGATTTTCAGTGCTATGGAAACACGCTCTACCCAGGACATCTCCGTCCATTCTTTTTTAGCCTCATTGGCAGCCTCAATGGCCATCTTTACTTCTTTTTCAGAGGCTTTGTGGTAAGTGGCCAGCACTTTTTTGTGGTTGTGCGGCATCACCACCTTCCCGGTATTCCCTGTTTTAATCTCCTTGCCGCCAATGATCAAAGGTATCTCTACTTCAAGGTTGCTCTGGCGTTCCAGTTCTTCTTCCAGGGCTTTCCGCTCAGGCGTGTTTTCCGTGTAGGGATAAATCGGCTCATTGTTGGGTCGTCCATAGTAAAATTGCGCATTGTTCATAATTTGGTCTGCTTTATAAGGTTTTTATGTAATATTTAATTCATTTTAGGATAAAGTTACAATTTTAAGAACAGAACTGGCAAACGAACATCAGGACGGCCCAAAAGTTTAACATCTTTTAATTACCTGGAATGTAAAATGGGTTGTTTCAACTCGCTTTGCATACTTCACTCCGTATTTTTATATTTACAGATTGCTTTTCATGTTTTTTGGCAGGATAAGAAAGGGGCATCCGCTTTAAAGCCGGTTTGCTGTTTTTGAATGCAGGAAAAGTGCTGCCAAATGGCAATGCCCTGTTTGGCAATGTTTTTAAAGACTTTTCGTTAGCATTAATGTAGATAAAAACCAATCTCATAATCCCGATAGCCTATGAACCGATTGAATAAAATTTTACTGCTGCTTTTTTTTCTGCTGACTTTTGCAACGGCCTGCGATAAAGACGAAAACGGGAATGATACCGGGAGGCTGGTCCTTTCTGTTACCGATGCACCCATTGATCAGCCTCATGTCAGTGGCGTTTATATCACCTTTAACCGGATCGATTACCAGGTTGGCGGAAGTTGGCAAAGCCTGGAAGATTTTGATGGTCCGATTACTATAA
The DNA here is from genome assembly GCA_007129255.1 of Bacteroidales bacterium. GTDB lineage: Bacteria > Bacteroidota > Bacteroidia > Bacteroidales > UBA7960 > PUML01. Next base: position 1,962 of record SKVW01000217.1, on the reverse strand, counting down.
ATCTTCTGGATTATATGGAAGGGGAGTCTGCTCTGCTTGGGGATTTTCAGGTTGCTCCCGGTGAATATTCCGGGCTGCGTTTTGTTTTGGACGCCCCGGTTCTTGGCGGTTCCAACCCTGACAACCCGGGTTCCTACATAGCATATGATGACGAAACCACCTACCCTTTGTTCATTCCCGAAGGCGGGGCTTCAGGCTTTGAATCATCGGGTTCTTTTACGGTTCCTGAGGCAGGTAGGGTATTGGTAACCGCAGACTTTGATCTGCGTAAATCGGTAGTGATGGCCGGGGAAGGCGGTAAATACCTGCTTAAACCAATGATCCGCCTGGTGGTGCAGGACGAGACAGGGCAGATTGCAGGCTCGATCATGGGGATCAACGAGTTTGCAGACCTGATCCTGTTTGCTTATGAACATGGGGAATATTCGGAAGACGAAGCAGCTGACCCTGAGGTTGAACAGCCGCGCTTTCCAAAAGCGGTGACCAGTTCATTGGTTAAGGAAGGAAGTTATGTACTTCCCTTCCTTTATCCGGGAGCCTATGACCTGGTGGTCACAGAATTTGAATTCGGGAATCTCATCCAGGTTATCGATACCCTTGAATCAATAGAAGTAAGCAGTAATACCACCTCCACGGTAAATTTAAACCTGGGAGATGAGAATGATAATGGCGACGAGGACAATGGAGATGAAGGCAACGGAAATGATGGTGATGAAGAATGACTTTCTGACCAGGTATTAATCTTGTCTTTCTTTGAACCGGTAAGGTTCCTTAATGGATAATTACCGGTTTTTTATTCTTCTACTTCCGGGCTTACCCTTTGCGAAATGCGAATGCTGATCTCGTAGAGTACAAAAAGCGGAAGGCCCACCATGATCTGGCTGAACACATCAGGGGGTGTGATCAGCGCTGCCAGGGCAATGATTAGCACAAAAGCCAGTTTGCGGTTCTTTTTCATGGTTGCCGGGGTGAGGATGCCCACCTTGCTGAGGAAGAACACAAATACCGGCAATTCAAATAAAATACCTGTGGCAAAGGTGATGGTTGTTACCGTAGTGATAAAAGAGCGCAGGGCGATCTGGTTTTCTACCAGCCCGCTCACCTGGTAAGATCCAAGGAAATTGATGGAAAGGGGCACGATCAGGAAATAGCTGAAGAGAATACCTAAAAGGAACAGCCCGGAAATAACCAGCACGGCCCACCTTGAGTGCGCCTGCTCGCGTGGTTCCAGCCCGGGCCGGATAAAGCGCCAGATCTCCCATACTATATAAGGTATGGCGACAATGATGCCGGCGATCAGGGATACCAAAATGTGGGTGGTAAACTGCCCCGCCATGTCGATATTGATAAGTTTAACCGGATGCTTGTTGATGCAGAGTGCGGGAATGGAAAGCTGCTGGGAGAGCCAGCAAAAAGCCCGGTTGGTAAGGAAATAAGGCTCCTTGGGAGCCAGGATCACCTGGTTGAAAAGAAAATCCTTGGCGATGAAAGCGGCTATGGCAAATACCACTACGGCCAGGGCCGAACGGATCAAATGCCCCCTGAGCTCTTCCAGGTGGCTCCAGAAGGTCATTACCCCACCGTCTTTGGTTTGATTCATTTTTGCCGTTCTTTTTTCGGATTGCAGGGAGCAAAATTACAATTTTTTGTTCACCTGGCTTTGAGAGGACGATGGACTTTATTTTGCCTGCACCCAGCAAAAAAGGCCGCCTTGAAAAAGGCAGCCTCCGGGTTTTTTTATTTTCTCCCGGGGATAATTCCCCGGCGTCAGAACTTATGCTGGATGAATTGCTTCAACGGGGCAAACATCTGCACAAGCACCACAATCGGTGCATACATCGGGATCAATCTTATAGATATCACCTTCAGAAATAGCATCAACCGGGCATTCGTCTATGCAGCTGCCACATGCAGTGCAATCTTCATTAATTACGTAAGCCATCGCATTTTTATTTTTGGGTT
>SKVW01000161.1 GCA_007129255.1 Bacteroidales bacterium | reverse complement strand
TATTTTTACAAAGCCCTCCGGAGGATTGGGATGATTGTATAAAAACACCGGGCCGTTGCTGCGGTAAAGGCAGGCCGGCGCCAGCTCCATTCCCGGCCAGATGGCGGCTTTATGCTTTTCGGCAAATTGATAAAATGATACTGTTTTTCCCAGGTAAAGGCTGTCGATGGGCAGTAGCTCCTGCTTACCATAGGCCTGGATGGTAAGGGCCCATAACACCATCAAAATAAATACCTTCGCTTTTTGCATGGATTTTTATTTTTAAGACTTGTTTTGTAAAACTGACTATTTTTTACATCCGATCCTGTATAAAAAGCTTTGGATACAGTTTTCCTTCAAGGGGAAATTTCTTTGGTAAAAGTTATAACAATGTTCACTATGGGTGAATATGCGTCACCATCAGCGCTTCCCTCAGATTGGCCAAAATGAGTATCAAAACAGCAATCAGGATTCCGGGATAGTGTTTGGATGATGTTTTTTCAGGTGTTTCAATTTTTTCGGGATTGGTTTTGAAAAGTTGCTTTATTTCAAACCTGGAAATATGGAAGGTGGACACGGCGAATAACGTATAAGCGGCAAGCTCGTATATGCCGCTGCGTTGCAGAACAGAAAAAGAAGGACCGGTTCGTTCGGGCAAACCAAAAGTGAAAGAATCGGTTCCAAGGATGAGCCCGTAAAGTAAAAACCAGACAAGGGGTATCATATAACCCAAAGGGAAGCGGTTGATTTTTATGGCGAAGTTAAATGCGTAGATTAGCCCGCCAAAGAGCAGGTTCACGGAAAAAATCCGGAAAAACTCTGCGGTAAGGCTTGAAGAAACTTCCTCACCTGCCAGCCTGGAGGCAGCACTGGAACCCCTCAGGGCTCCTTCCGGGAAAAAATGGTAAGCAATGGTCCAGGCAATCAGAAGCAATACCAGCCCGATTCCATACAAACTTAAAAAGCGGTTGATCAGCTTTTCACTGAGGAGTAACTTTTTCATAATTTTTTCCAGTTTAAACGGTTAAACAGCCCTTTTGCATTATTAACCGATGGCGGGCTTACAGGCCAAAGGTATTAAGATTTGTTTTTAAAATCTTCATTCCCTTTAACAATTACAAAGAATACACCCAATATAACATTGCTTACCCTGTTAAAAGTGATAAGGATTTGCACGGAGAATAAATCCGAAAATTAAACAATAAAAATTGTTATTTCAAAAAAAACTAACTTTATAACAACTAATCCGGAATGAACCTAAAAACCACAACTCATGATCGCATGGATAATCATAGCGGCCCTGCTGGCCCTGATTTTTGCCCTTCTGGGCTTCACCACCATTGCCCGTGGCTTTGCCGCCATTGCAAAAGTGCTGTTCTACATTTTCCTGGTTATCTTTCTGATTGTTTTAATAATCCATTTGCTTTGATTTTTTTAAGAAATTAAAGATTATATCACCCCTATCTTCGGGGTTTCTGTTTTACAGGGTTTCTTTTTTCTATAAAAATGTCATCCCTTCGGGATTGGTATTTTTGATTTAATTTTTTTCAACCCCGGGATGCCTTAACGCCCAGGCAATTTGGCAAAAGGCTCAAAATTCGTTTCGGGATGGTTTTTTCATTTTATTATTCCTTTACCCCCACGGCATTAGCGAATTCAAAAACCCCGAAGGGGTGGAATTATTATAGCATAATGCCATTATTTTTTCTTAAACCCCGAAGGGGTGACAACTCTTAGATCCCAGGAGTAAGGCTTTCGCCTTTGATCAGCAGGAACCAGCGGTCGGGATCATGTTCATGCTTTAGAATAAATTGCCTGTCATCGGTGGTGCGTACCTTAAAATAATCTGCAGGGGGATAGTCTCCTTCGGAACCGGCCTGGTACCAGCGGTCAATAATTTCCTTGATCTCCAGTTTCATGCCATCCAGAAAAAAGCGCCTTGGGCTTTCGCCGGCTTTATATCCTGAATAACATTCGACTTTTACCGGTAAAAAATCTCTCATAGTTATGAAACAAAAAAGATTAGAATTGTTGCCTGAAAAAAAACAAAAGATGATTGCTTTCCAATCCGCTCAGGCTGGCCGGTTTATTTTACCACCGACATTTTGCCGGTAAAGGTTCTGCCGTCCTCCAGCACGAGGCGGTAAAAATACAAACCCGTTTTCAGGCCTGAGGCGTCAAACCCGATGGTATGAATACCCGCAGCAAAAGGCTCATTGCGGACCGGCTCCCCAATACTGTTTCCTGTGATATCATAAACACGGATTGAAACATTTTGGGCCGATGCCAGTTGAAACCTAATGTTTGTTACTGAGCGGAAAGGATTGGGAAAATTCTCCAGGAAAAACTCCTTCTCCTCCTTTTCCCATCCGATACCACCAATTGAAACCGCGGGATCGAACTCATCCTGTCCCCCTGCCTGCCAGTAGCGTGCACCAAATTCCTGTAAAAATTCATTGGCCACCCGGCCGGAATGGATGATCAGGGTATTTTCGTCGTTGCGGAAGTTGGCATTGGCAGACCAGTTGTGCGAGCCGGTGATCACTTTTGAATTATAGCCGGTCACCTCCCCGTCAATGATGGCGTATTTATGATGGAGTAACCCAAAGTCGGCCTGCGGAAAATGATGAACGTCAGCCCAGGAGCTAAGGTAATCCCACTCATTTCCCTGCCCCGAAATAAACCCGATGGCACCTCTTACCTTAACGCCCTGGTCAAACCTTTCTCGCATGTTATGGGAAATGGTTCTGCGGGTGATCAGGTTCAGGCAGAGGTCAATGTTTTCCTGTGCACTGGCGATGGATCGGTTGATTTGTGCTTCGGTGCCTCCCTGCGGGCTGAAATAAACTTCCACCCGGGTGTTCTCTTCCCCGATCCAGAATACGGAAGGATTTACCACTGTTTTTTCCGGACCAAACCGAGCCTGGGTTGCATTGAAATCTCCGGATTCACCTCCCCACATCTGGTTAAACTCATACCAGTATGCCCTTGCCAGGGCCACATCCTGAATGGAGACCTTGTTCTGGTA
>SKVW01000240.1 GCA_007129255.1 Bacteroidales bacterium | reverse complement strand
TCATGTCCAGTTTGCCGAATTTCCCATGCATTTCAAACCATCCGTCCACAGCCCCGGGCACACTCACGCTGAGGGCTCCCCGTTGCGGGATGAACTCGTATTCGTTTTCGTGAAAATAGTCGATGGTCAGATCCCGGGGCGAACGTCCGCTGGCGTTGAGGCCGTGCAGTTTTTTGGTTTCCGCATCCCATATGATGGCAAAAAGGTCGCCTCCGATGCCGCAACCGGTGGGCTCCATCAGCCCCAGGATGGCGTTGGCTGCAATGGCGGCATCCACTGCGCTGCCCCCTTGTTTCAAAATGTCAAGGGCTACCTGTGTAGCCAATGGGTGGCTGGTGGCCGCCATGCCGTTCTGGGCGATCACCTCGGAGCGGGTGGCAAAATTGTGACCCGTTACGCGGTCCTGTGCAACGGTTTGTAAGGTTAAAAGGCTGAGCAATAAAGCCAGGGAAAAGTATTTTTTGTTCATGGCAGTAAAGGTTGGTTTAGGATTCAAACCTACGCCAATTTTCCCGGAATCCCAAAAAATGTTTTGGGCGGGATGATGCTGCCGGGGATCTTGAGGACTTAAAGTTCGCCCTGACGGTTGAAGACGTATTGCAGGATGTTGGCACCCATTCTCAGGGCTTTTTGGCGCACCTCTTCGGGGTTGTCGTGCACGACCTGGTCTTCCCAGCCGTTGCCCAGGTCAACCTCGTAGGTGTAATAAAGCACCAGCCTTCCCTCGTAGATGATGCCAAAACCCTGGGGCGGTTTGCCATCGTGTTCGTGAATTTTAGGCGGGCCATCCGGGAAGGAAAATGCCTGGTGGTAAATGGGGTGGGAGAACGGGAGTTCAACCAGTTCGTGGTCCGGAAAAACTTTTTTGATCTCCCTGCGAAAATAGGGATCCAGCCCGTAGTTGTCGTCCACATGCAGGAAGCCCCCGCCAACAAGATAATTGCGAAGATTTTCAGCTTCCTGGGCAGAAAAAACCACGTTGCCATGCCCGGTCATGTATACGAATGGGTAATTAAAAAGCTGTGCGCTTCCCACTTCTACCGTGGCGATGCGCCTGCTGATGGTGGTGCCGGTATGCTCGTTGGCAAACTCAACCAAATTGGGCAGGGCAGTGGGGTTGGAATACCAGTCGCCACCTCCCCGGTATTTCAGGGTGGCGATCTGGAAATGCTGGGCCTGGACAGACAGGCTAAAAAATATCAGCAAAAAGGGAAGTATTTTTTTCATGGATAATTTTTTGCTCAGGTCTTTCGGAAGTTTTCCGGAAGTATCATCAAATCAGGTCATTCAAAAAATTGGCCTCAACACAAAGTGCCATTGCGGCGGTTTCAGTTCTTAAACGATGCCGCCCCATGGTTATTGCCTCAAATCCTTTGCTGCCGGCGATGCCCACTTCTTTGGGTGAAAAGTCCCCTTCGGGACCGATCAGGACCAGGGCATCCTGTCCTTTTTCGTAAAGTTCTTTAAAACGTTGTTTTTCACCTCCCTGGCAATGGGCGATAAATTTTTTTTCCGGGAGGTCTTGTTCCAGAAAAGCATCCAGATTTACTTCAGGATTAAGCACCGGAAGCCGGGAACGCAGGGCCTGTTTCATGGAGGCGATCATGATCTTTTGCAGGCGGGGAAGTTTTACCACCGTTCTTTCGCTGTGCTCGCAAAGAACCGGGGTGATCTCGTCCACGCCGCATTCAGTGGCTTTTTCCAGCAACCATTCAAAACGTGCGATGTTTTTGGTGGGTGCCACGGCCAGGTGCAGATGAAAGGGTCGCTTGTCCTGTTCTTCCTGTCTTTTGGTGATTTGCACCACACAGGCCCTGGGGTGGGGCTCAGCCAGCATGGCCTTGTGCCAGCCGCCTTTGCCATCGGTAAGGATCACTTCATCTCCCTGCTTCAAACGCAATACTTTTGTGCAATGCCGGGACTCCTCCTGGCTTAAAGTTAACAGGTTTTCCTTGATTTCGGGAATGTAAAAAACATGCATATTGCCAGGTATGTGGTTTTTGGTTCTGCTTTTCGGGATGGGGTTCCTTTCCCATATGATCAAAACAAATTTACTAAAAACCCTGTTCTATGAAAGGCAGTATTGGGTTTGTTTTGTAAATTCGAACCCGCATATACAGAAAATTATTTTTGATGCAGAAGGTCCTGAACATTGTCAATCACCGTGATTTTGTATTGATCCTTGCCCTGGTAGTGGGTTTTGCCCTTGGAGAGAAAACCCGGCCCCTGGCTGAAATCTCTGTCTATTCCCTGGCTTTTGTGATGATTTTTGCCACCACGGGTTTTTCTTTCAAAAGCTGGGTGCCGGTAAAAAACGCCTTGAAACCTTTTGCCTTTTCAGCCCTTTTGAATTACGGCCTGTTTAGTATGTCATTGATCGGCCTTTCCTGGTTGTTTTTCAGGGAAGATGCCAATTACAATTATTTTATTGGGTTTGTGCTGGTAGCTGCTGCTCCACCCGGGCCCTCCATCATTCCCTTTTCTGCCATGCTCAAGGGAGATAACAATTTTTCGGTGACCGGCGTTTTCGGGCTGCACCTGCTGGCCATGATCCTGACCCCGGCCATCCTTTTGCTTTTCCTGGGGCAGGCATTGATCAATCCCGAAACCATCCTGCGTATTATGGTGCAGCTGATCGTTTTTCCCTTGATCATCAGCCGTTTTTTAAGACATCCCAGAACCCTTCCATGGGTTGAGCAATACCGTAACTTCTTTATCAAGTGGGGATTTTTCCTGGTTATCGCTCCCATTGTGGGCATGAGTGCCCCGGTATTTTTTACCGAACCCGCTTCAGTACTCCGGATCTCCCTTGTACTGCTCATCACCATGTTTATGATGGGATTTTTATATCATGTGTTGATGGATAAAGCAGGGAAAAATCGGGGGTTCATTATCAGCAGCACCTTGATGATGGTGATCAAAAGCAGTGCTTTTGCCGCCGTTACGGCCTTCACCTTTTTCAGGGGAGAAGCCATGGTGGCCCTGCCTCCTGCTGTGGTCAGCGTGTTTGTTACCTTTTTCATCATCTTTTATTCCTTGTTTGTAAGG
>SKVW01000135.1 GCA_007129255.1 Bacteroidales bacterium | reverse complement strand
CCTTTGCCGATCAGGTTGTTGTATTTGGTTTCATTGCGATCCTGCCTGAGAAAATCTTCCAGCATGACCCACTGCCTTCTGACGCCGGGCTCCAAATGGTCGAAATTCCTTAAAAAACTGATCACCTGTTCAGGGTCGTACTGACCGGTTGCGGGGTCGGTAAAACTTTGAACGATCATGGGGTGTGGCTCCGGGCCATGGATCAGATCATAAAGCTCTTCCCTTGAAACGCCAAGTCCAAGGGTTTCTTTTTCTTTTTCCAGCAGGATTTCTCTTACCATCTGGTTCCATACCTGCTGACGGATCTGAAATGCGTCACGCTCTTCAATGGTTTGCCTGCCGGTTTGCTGCCGCCAGTTTTCCATCTGGTCATTTACCCGTTGTTCAAAGGTTTGGTAGGGGATAGAGGTGCCATCAATTTTGCCCACATCCACCCTTTGCCCACGTATGGGTCCGTATCCCAGAAAATCACCAAGTACAAAAGCAGCAAGGCCAATTCCGATCACCGCGATCAAAAGGCCGGAATAACTTCTTATTTTTCTAATAACAGCCATATTCAAAAATCCTATTTAAAAATTAGAGTGCAAAGGTATAACAGAAATTTTAATTTAACAGGGGTTTTTTAAAATTAGTTTAGTCAGTTAGTTATCACCTTTAGGTGTACCAGTTCGATTCTTTTTTCACTTACCTGTAAAATTTTAAAAATTACATCCCCGATGGCAATTTCCTGTCCTTTTTCGGGAATGCTCTCAAAATGATTAAGAATAAGCCCGCCCAGGGTTTCATATTCTTCCGAATCGGGAAGTTCCAGGCCAAACTTTTCGTTCAGGTAATCAATTTCCAGACGGGCGGAGAAAACAAATTCATTTTCCTTTATTTTTTTCTCCAGGTGCTCGTCCACATCATATTCATCTTCTATCTCTCCAAAGATCTCTTCAATGATATCTTCAATGGTAATGATACCGGAAGTGCCGCCAAACTCGTCCACTACCACGGCAATGCTTTTCCTTTGCTGGATAAAATTTTTCAACAGCTTGTTGGCATGCATGGTTTCGGGCACCAGCAAAACGGGCCGGATGATGCGGTGAATATCTTCCGGCTGGCTGAAAAAATCAAATGCATGAACATAACCGATAATGTTATCGATAGATTCTTTAAATATGAGTACTTTGGAAAGACCGGTTTCGGAGAAAACGGTTCGAATGGCCCGGGACGATTCATTTTCAGAAATTGCCACAATTTCGGTGCGGGGAATCATGCATTCACGCAATTTAATATCCGGAAATTCTATGGCATTTTTAAAGATCTGCAATTCACGGCTGGATTCCTTCTCATTTTCCTGATTTTGCCCAAACTCCCTCAGGTAATTGTCCATATCTACAATATCAAAAACCTTTTTGTCGTCCGGGGGTTCCATTTTCATCAGGTACCGCAACAAAAAATTGGATAGCCCAACGGTTAGCCTGATCAATGGGAAAAGTAAAAAATAGATCAGGTTGACCGGAATTGCAAAAAAGTTTAAAAAGCTATTGGGGTTGATACGAAACAGGGCTTTTGGCAAAAACTCTGCAAATATCAGGATGATCAGGGAAGATATGATGGTTTGAAAGATCAACAGCCCTGCATCATAACCTTCAAGCACCGGATAGGCATTTACCAGAAGTCGCTGAAGCAAATTGGCAAAGGCTATACCATATAATACCAGAGCAATATTGTTACCAACCAGCATGGTGGAAATAAAGCTGGATTGCGAGCGGATGAACCTTGAGAGAAAGCGGGCTGAAAAACCCCCGCTTTTCCGGTCTACCTCTACCTTTAATTTGTTTGCAGAAACAAAGGCAATTTCCATACCCGAGAAAAAAGCCGAAAACAGCAGACTAAGAAGGATGATCAGGATAATGGCAGAAAGGGTAAAACTATCCACTTTGGTTTTAAAAGTTTGGTTTTCAAATCAAAGATAACAATAATATGGTTTAAATGTGAGGCAACAAAACAGCATTAAGGTCCGGGTGTTTCTTCCTGTCTGATCGCTTCTTCCTGCCTGATTCCTTCTTCGGGTGGTGCGGTGTCGATGGAAAAAGTTCCCCTGGGCTTTTTTATGACCCATTGGCTGAAACGCTCATCTGCTTCAAACCCATCACCATATAATACTTCATCTTCGGTGGTGATCTTCACAAATTTGTCAGAATAGATGATCTCTTTCTGCTGATCCCATATCAGGAGCTCCGTGTTGAGTTGCTCATTGAGTTCATTGACCACTACTACATCATTGCGGGCTTCCAGCAGCTCTTTGTGCTCATAGCTGATGGCATAGTTGGCAGACATGGTGGAGTTCACATTTTCCAGGGAGTCATAAAACACCACCGAGACCCCCTCGGGTAGTTCCAGGTATGGTTCTTCCCCTTCGTAGCGCTCCATACGCGGGGCTTCGAGTATCATCCGAATTTGGGAATGACTGCTGTAAACGATTTTGATGTTGTATCCCGACTCAACCGGAGTTTTGTCTTCCCTTGTCAGGGTTTCGATGGTTTCCAGATCGGGCTGGCAGGAAAAAAACATTGCCACTCCAATAAGAATGGCAATGTTTTTTGGGTTGTATAATTTGATTAAATTGCTAAAAAATGTGCTTTCCATTTTTTATCTGGGTCTTACCCTGGTGGTTTGATTGATCCAGCCTTGTACCCTGTAAGTGTCTCCTTCACTGTAACCGTGGAAAAAGATCAGCTCGTTATCGGGGAAGTATTGACGGTAAGTGTTAATCAAATCCCTGGCTCTTTCTTCAATGGCCGGATCTTCGGCGGCATCCCTTGCCTTAATAAACTCGTCAACCGCGGCCCAGTAGGCCACTTTTCTGGTGAACTCATTGTCACCGATATTTTCTGCACTGGCAGCATACATTTCTCCTATCAAAATGTTTGGCCTTCCGTCATTTGGGTTAACTTCCGCTGCGCTGCGCGCGTAATTTCTGGCTTCTTGCAGGCGGTTGCGTTCACGGGAAATGTTGGCCATCAGCAGGTAAGTCCTGAATTTGTCGTCGGTAACATCCTCTTCTT
>SKVW01000242.1 GCA_007129255.1 Bacteroidales bacterium | reverse complement strand
AGGCACTTGAAATGGATGCACCCGACCTTTACACCCTCACCCTGATCGCCAATCCTGAGGAAGGCGGTGAAGTAACCGGTGCAGGGGAATACGAAGAAGGTGAAGAAGTGCTGGTCAATGCCATTCCCAACGAAGGATGGGTGTTTGTCAACTGGACCGACCCCGATGACAACCTTGTATCGGAACAACCCGAAAACCTCATCACCATGCCGGGCGAAGACCTGACACTGATCGCCAATTTCGAAATGGAAGTTGTGGAAACCTACACCCTTACCCTGATCGCCAACCCTGAAGAAGGCGGTGAGGTAACCGGTGCAGGGGAATACGAAGAAGGCGAGGAAGTGCTGGTCAATGCTATCCCCAGCGAAGGATGGGTGTTTGTTAACTGGACCGATCCCGATGACAACCTCGTATCGGAACAACCAGAAAACCTCATCACCATGCCGGGTGAAGACCTGACACTGATCGCAAACTTCGAAATGGACGTTGTGGAAACCTACACCCTTACCCTGATCGCCAACCCTGAAGAAGGCGGTGAAGTGACCGGTGCAGGAGAATACGAAGAGGGCGAAGAAGTGTTGGTGAATGCCATTCCGAACATGGGATGGGTGTTTGTCAACTGGACCGATCCCGATGATAATATCGTATCGGATCAGCCTGAAAATCTCATCACCATGCCTGCGGAAGATCTTACCCTGATTGCAAACTTCGAGATGGATGATGTTGAACCCATTATTGTAGGATTCCCCTTCTTTGAAGATTTCGAAGATCCGGACACCTATAACAACTGGATCATACTGGATCTTGTCACAAATGGGTTTGTTTGGCAGCTTGGAAGTGATCCGGTATTTGATGTTCAGGAACCCATGGAAGGCAATTATGCATGGGCAGACTCAGATGCTGCAGGGTCGGGCAATGATGTCTGGACCATATTACAAGCCCCCATCATTGACCTTGAAAACTACATGGGAGGTCCGCTGACCCTTTCCTTTGATCACCACTACCGCCACCTTAGCAACTCCGAAGCCAAAGTACTGGTGAGCAATGACGGGCAAACCTGGGAAACAGTGGTTTCTTATACAAGCGACCAGGGATCATCATCAGGCTTTCCCAGGGTGGTCAACCCGGTGAGCGAGTCCATAATTCTCGATGGCTTCGATACCGGCGACATGCTTTACCTTCGGTTTGAATACAATGATGGTGGATCATGGGCCTGGTATTGGCTGGTGGATAACATAAAAGTGGATGTTGGTGAAGAACCACCGGAAACTTTCATGCTTACCCTGATTGCCAATCCTGAAGAAGGGGGTATGGTAACCGGCGCAGGCACCTACGAAGAAGGCGAGGAAGTACTGGTCAATGCCATTCCCAATGCGGGATGGGTTTTTGTTAACTGGACCGACCTGGATGACAACATCGTCTCCGAAATGCCCGAAAACCTCATCACCATGCCGGGCGAAGACCTGACCCTGATCGCAAACTTTGAGGAAGTGGAACTGCCCGTTGTGGATTTCCCCTTCTTTGAGGACTTCGAAGATCCGGACACTTATGACAACTGGAGCATTTTCGACCAGGCTGGAGAAGGCTTTTTATGGGGATTGGGAGAAAACGACAAATTTAATTTGTCAGAACCCATGGAAGGAAAGTTTGCCTGGGCTGACTCTGATGAAGCCGGGTCTGGTAACGATGTCTGGACCATTTTGCAGGCCCCGGTTATTGATCTGGCCAACTTCAACACCAAAGGACAGCTTTTCCTCAGCTTCGACCATCACTACCGCCACCTTGGCAGCTCCGAGGCCAAAGTGCTGGTGAGTAATGACGGAGAAACATGGGAAACACTGGTTTCTTATACAAGCGACCAGGGTGAATCCACCGGCTTCTCCGGTCCGTTTGATGTAACTCCCGTCAGTGAATTCCTGCTGCTGGAAGGCTTTGGTCCTGAAGATATGCTTTATATCCGCTTTGAATACAATGATGGCGGATCATGGGCTTGGTACTGGCTGCTGGACAACATTAAAGTGGACGCTGAGGAAGAAGAGCCTGACATGATCGTTAATATTACGGTTGAGGGCGTTTCCTGCCCCGATGCAGATGACGGATCCATTTTCGTGGAAATGATCGGTGCCAAACCGTTCAACATTTGCCTGCAATACGGCTGTGATCCTGAAGGAGATAAGGAGTTCAGCAACGTGAAATCGCAAACCGCTTACTTTGGCGGACTGGTCGGTGGTTACTGGCTCATTACCGTTATGGATGCCGATGGCAACACCTACGAAGAATGTGTATTGGTGCCCGAGCCTGAGCCCCTGTTTGTTGAAGTGGAAACCACTGACGTAACCTGCTTTGGTTATGAAGATGGTACCGCTTTGATCACAGTTACCGGTGGAACCCCGCCTTATACCCTTGATGGTGTTGAGTTCGAAGGAAACGCTATCCTTGTAGAGGACCTTGGTGCAGGAGAATATTTCCATATGGTTGATGATGCAAACCTTTGCGGACCTGTTGAGTTCTCGTTTGAAATTGAAGAACCGGAGCAACTTATTGCTACCGTTGATTATGATGAGATCCTTTGCTACGGCGGCACTACCGACATTACTGTAAGCGCCGAAGGCGGAACGGGTATGTACAGCCTTTATGATGTAAGTGGTGATGAGCCTGTATTTGTTGACAACTTCGAAACTTCCATTACATTGCCTGACCAGCTCGCCGGAATGTATTACTGGCTGGTGAAGGATGAAAACGAATGTGAGTTTGAACTCACCTTTGAAGTGGAAGAACCCGAAGAGCTGACAGCTTATGTGGAGTATGACGACATCCTCTGCTACGGTGAAACCACAGACATTACCGTTTTTGCCGAAGGCGGAACCGGTATGTACAGCCTCTATGATGTAAGCGGCGACGAACCCGTATTTGTTGACAACTTCGATGTTTCCATTACCCTGCCCGACCTGCCTGCAGGTATGTATTACTGGCTGGTGAAGGATGAAAACGATTGCGAGTTTGCCCTTACATTTGAAGTGGAAGAACCCGACCCGTTAATGGTTACCCTTGAATATGACGAAGTGGTATGCTTTGGCGAAACCACAGATGTTATAGTAACCGCTGAAGGCGGAACCGGCATGTACAGCCTTTATGACGTGGCAGGCGATGAACCCGTATTTGTTGGGGAGTTTGCCGTTTCCATCACAGTAGAAAACGTCGGGCCCGGAACCTACTCCTGGCTTGTTAAGGATGTGAACGAATGCGAGTTCCCGGTTGATTTCACCATTACCGAAGCTGAGGAAATCCTGATCACCAATGTGGAAGTAACCGATGTACTTTGCGCAGGTGAAGCCACCGGTGAGATTATCGTTTACGCCGAAGGCGGAGATGGGGAACTGATGTATTCCATTGATGGTGAAAATTATCAGGCCAGCAATGTATTTGAAAACCTGTATGCAGGTACCTATACCGTTTATGTGATGGATGAAGCCGGGTGCATGGCATATCTTGAAGGGGTGGTTATTGATGAACCCGCACCCCTGGATGTGCTGCTTACCTGGACCCACGTTACCTGTTACGGGGCCGATGACGGCACCATTACAGGTGTGATCACCGGAGGAGTAGGACCTTATAGTAACTGTCTGCTGACCGGTTGCCCGGATGATCCATTAGAAGGCGATTTTGATCCGGTCAAAGCCCAGGGATTCCTCCATTTTGGTCTGGAAACAGGTTTTTATACCATTACCGTTACAGACCAAAACGGTTGTGTATTCACTCAATGCGTTGAAATAGAAGGACCCGAAGAACCACTACAGGCAGAGATCATTATTTACACCGATAACAAATCCATCCCCTTTGAAGCAACAGTTTATGCTTCAGGAGGATCTCCTGCCTATGAATACCTGTGGGAAAGCGGCAAAACTTCCCAAACCATTGAGGTGGACGGTCCGGGATGGTATGCTGTAACTGTTACAGATTACTATGGTTGCCAGGTAACCGACGAGGTTAATATTCCGGAAACAGATTTTGTAACCGGTATTGATGACAATCTGCTTAACCAGGGAGATGAACTGGTAACCATGCGGATCTACCCCAACCCGATGCAATATGAAAGCACCATTTTCTTTGAATTAAGAGAGGGCTCTCATGTGAAGCTGGACATCTACAACCTGATCGGTGAAAAAGTTGTGGTTCTTTTTGAGGGTTACGTTGAAGCCGGTCAACCCATGGAAATCAAGTTCAGGGCTGATGGAATGCCTAAAGGCATGTACTTCTATCGTCTTGAAACCAGGGAAAAGACTTACCTCAATAAACTGATCATTATTCAATAACCAGCAAACTGATCAGTAATTAAAAAAAGCCGCCCTTCTTTTGGAGGGGCGGCTTTTAATTTTTTTAGTAATCTATCGCCGGAAGCAGGCTTTCAATTTCTTTTCTGCGATGCTCTATCCATGGGGGAAGTTGTAGCCGCTGTCCAAGGGTTTCGGGCGTTTCATCCACCAGGAAGCCGGGGCCAAGGGTAGCTATTTCCAGCAGGGTTCCGCCCGGCTCCCTGAAGTATACAGATTTAAAATACTGCCGGTCTTTCACTTCGGTGGTAAAAATGCCGGTTTTGGAAAGTTTTTCTGCTAAACTTTTCTGATGATCCTCATCAGGGGTATTCAGGGCCAGGTGGTGCACGGTTCCGGCCCCCTGCTGCTGAGCCGGAAGGGAGGGCCTTCCAACAAGATCCAGGTAATTACCCGGAAGGGCATCATGGGAAAACAACCGCAGCCTTCCGTTTTCCTCTTGCAGCCGTTCATGAAAAAGCACGCCGGTGAGCAACCCGGCTGTTTTTTCAACTGAAGAATAGGAAAGTTCGGCATGATGAAACCCTTTAATGGCATTTACTTCATTAATGCCGGGAGTGCCTTGCCCGCTCCTCAGATCCTTGTCGTTGGCCACCAGTTCCAGCTCCAGGCCGTCAAAATCCTCCAAAGCCAGGTATTCTTCGTCAAAACGGCGGATCGGGCCCCGACAGGCAACCTGGTATTCCCGCAAACGCTTCATCCAAAAGTCCAGGGAGTTGGATGAAACGGAAAATGCAGTAACCTTTACTGAGCCATTTCCGCTTTTTCCACGGGAAAACCCTGCGAAAGGGAAAAAGGTGATGGTAGTCCCCGGATTTTGCGGCGAACTTCCAAAATACAAATGCCAGGTATCCGGGCTGTCGTAATTCACGGTTTTTTTGATGAATTGAAGTCCGAGAATTTCGGTATAAAAGCGAATGTTTTTATTGATATTCCCCGAAATAGCTGTGATATGATGAATTCCCTGAATCATGTTTTTAAATTTTTACATTTTAATTACAGTGTGTGGACAAAAGAAACGGCCTGTTCCAGTTCTTCCTGTGCCATGGCATGGCCCGATTGATGCCAGGAAAGGGTGGTTTCCGCCCCGCATTCTTTGAGCAGGGTTTCAAGCGCTCTTGTATTTTCCCTGGAAACGATGGGGTCATTTTCCCCGGCGGTGATTAAAACCTTTTTACCATGCAATACAGGTCGGGGTTTTGGTATAAATGGCACCATGGGGTGCATCAGCACGGCATGGGTTACCTCCCTGTACCCTGAGAGCAAAAGACTACCGGCAATATTGGCTCCGTTGGAATATCCCAGGGCAATGATCTTTTTTTTATCAAACCCATAAATAGATGCAGTATTTATAATAAAATCCCTGAGCTGGACGGTTCTGAACTGCAGGTCTTCCTGGTCAAAAACCCCTTCCTTCAGCCTTTTGAAAAATCTTGGCATGCCGTTTTCAAGCACCTGCCCCCGGGGACTAAGGTAATTGTAGTTTTCTCCAAAATAATCCCGCAGAAACATCAGGTCATCTTCATTGCCCCCTGTTCCATGCAGCAAAAACAGCGTAGGCACTTCAGAAACCCCTGCTCGGGAAGCCTGGAAACGGTGTTGAATTAATACTTCGGACACTGGTTGGTTTTTTTGGTATTAAAAATGAAACCAACAAGGGTTTTTAAAGTTCAATTTGTTGTTCTTTTCAGAAAAGGAAAACGCTGGGTTAAGGGCCCAAAACCATAAGGGAATGCTTTGATCATGGCCAGTAAAATAATCGGGAAAAAAGCCGCATGAAAATCCTGGGGAATAAAAAGCCAGGCCATTAAAAACAAAAGGTTCAGGAAAAAAACCAGGCGGAAATAAAGCCGGGTGATTCCTTGCGGATTAAAAGCACTGGCCTTGAAAACAAAAAACAGATGGGTGGGCAGTGTCCAGAGCAGGTTCAGGTTTTGATTGGTAGCCGCATGATCGGAAAGAAACCATAAAAAGGCAATGACCAGCCCCAGTAACCCAAGAAAACTAAAAAACAAGCGATCGAACCACCGGGAGAGTTGAGGTTTAAGCAAAGAAAACATTCCTGCAAAGAACAAAATCCAAAGCAGCAGTGAGGGCGAGAGTGCCGGGGGGGAAGCGCGCACCAGGGTTTCTTCCAGCACAATGTTTTGTCCACTGACCAGCGGTCTTCCATCTGCATGCCGGGCCTGTGAAAAAGCCACATACATTTCATCGGGCAGGAACATATAATCCCAGGGAGTGGCCTTTATATCGGATGGCATTCCAAGGGCAAGATCAATCCCGAACTTTATCCATGGGGTATTGGAAATGTAAGGATGAAGCATATCCCTGAAACTGCGCTGGGGCTCCGGGTGGGGATCCGGCCCCCAGTCAGGGTCCAGGTGATCGTCAACAATATCCCGGATGCGGGTGGCGCAATTATCGTAAAAAAAGTCGTAAAGGTAATACTGGTTTTCGGGCAGGCGGTTTACCAGCAGGAATTCGTAAATCCTGTTTTTTTCTTTCGGTGTGAGCGACAGCACCTGTTCGTAAACAGCCCGGCCTTCATAACGGTATTCCATCAGGAAATACTCAAAAGAAGTAACCGAAAGCTTATAAAGCAATTGTCCCCGGCTGAATTTTAAATAGAAGTTGGGGGTATCAAAATCAAAGGTGCCGTAATTATATACTTCGTCAAGGCCAATTTCAGGATCAACCACCCGAAGGGCGCTGTGCCCGAATACAGAATAAAGTTCCTCGCCAGGGCTTGCCGTTAGCAGGGAAATGCGGGCGGAAGCTGACAAACGATCCTGCCCGTAACCATTCACATTTAACGTTAGCAGGAAAAAAGCGAGGATACTAAAAAACAACCTTGATGTCATTCGGACAAAATTTAATGCCGGGTGTATTGTAAATCAGGACCGGGGAATTTTTGATTGAACAACACAAATTTACTTTTTTCGGTTTAATTCAAAAAGTTAATATTCCCAAAATTTTTGGGAGGTTTATATTAAAGAAGAAGCTGAATAATCAGGGATTAAAAAAACGACATTTTTGGAAAAACCCTTACGCCATGGGGGCAAGGATTTCCCGTGAATCATATCCGGCATTGGATTCTGCACCTTTGGGGGCGGGGTGTATTTTTTTCAAAAACAATGCCTTTTGGAAGAATTTTATGCTTATCTTTGCAGCCTGAATTTTAGCCCGTTTTATTATCCAACATAAAATCCGGAAATTTTATCAACAATTTGTTGTTCATAAACTTGCCGGATCCGAAAATAAGTTTTAGTTTTGCACCCCTCTAAAACAAGGGGGTTTGTGTTTAAAAAAATCAGATACAGCAAATTAGCAACAGAATGAACACGATAAGTTACAAAACCGTATCAGCCAACAAGGACTCTGTAAATAAGGAATGGGTGCTTGTAGATGCCGAGAATCAGCCCCTTGGCCGGATGGCTTCAAAGGTGGCAAAAATGCTTCGCGGAAAGCACAAAGCCAATTTTACCCCCCATGTGGATTGCGGAGACAATGTGGTGATCATCAATGCCGAGAAGATCAACCTGTCGGGCAAGAAATGGGATCAGAAAGAATATGTGCGGCACACGGGCTATCCGGGCGGGCAAAAGTTTATCACTGCCAATCAGTTAATGGTAAAAAAGCCGACAGCCATGGTTGAAAAAGCCATCAAAGGCATGCTTCCCAAAAACAAGCTGGGCAGTGATTTGTTCCGCAACCTTTTTGTTTACGCCGGAAGCGAGCATCCGCATCAGGCACAGCAACCTCAGAAAATCAACCTCAATTCAATTAAATAAACATGGAAGTAATCAACACCTCAGGAAGAAGGAAAACCGCTGTTGCCAGAGTTTATCTGAAGTCCGGCAGCGGCCAGATAACCATCAACAAAAAAGATTACAAAGAATATTTTCCCACCGGTACCCTCAGGTATGTAGTCAATCAGCCTTTTGAGGTCACCCAGACCGAAGGCAAGTATGATGTAAAAGTTACCCTCAACGGTGGCGGTATCAAAGGGCAGGCTGAAGCCCTGCGGCTTGGCATTTCCAAAGCCCTTGTAGAACTCAATGCTGAATTCAGGCCCCCATTAAAAGAAAAAGGCCTCATGAGGAGAGACCCCAGGATGGTGGAAAGAAAGAAGCCTGGCCAAAAAAAAGCAAGGAAGAAATTCCAGTTCAGCAAACGCTAATTTTATTTTTTGCAAAACATTATCATACATCATGGCAAGAACCAATTATAATGATTTATTAGACGCTGGTGTTCATTTCGGCCATTTGAAAAGAAAATGGAACCCCAACATGGCTCCTTATATTTTCATGGAGCGCAATGGCATTCATATTATTGACCTGAACAAAACCATTGCCAAGGTTGATGAAGCTGCTACGGCCCTGAAACAGATTGCCAAATCTGGCAAAAAAATATTGTTTGTAGCAACAAAAAAGCAGGCCAAAGATACCGTGGCAGACCTGGTAAAGCAAGTCAACATGCCTTACGTTACCGAAAGATGGCCCGGAGGAATGCTCACCAATTTTGCCACCATCAGAAAAGCCGTTAAAAAAATGAGTGCCATTGACAAAATGGCTACCGATGGCACCTTCGACAACATGTCCAAGAGAGAGCGCCTGCACATTTTGCGTGAAAGGGCTAAGCTGGAGCGTCAACTGGGAAGTATTTCCGACCTGAACAGGTTACCTGCAGCCATTTTTATCGTTGACATCTGCAAAGAGAACATTGCCGTTGCGGAAGCCAAAAAACTAAACATCCCCACTTTTGCCATTGTTGACACCAATGCCAATCCACACGATGTTGACTTCCCCATCCCGGCCAATGACGATGCCTCCAAATCCATTCATATGATCGTGAAACTGATGGTTGAGGCCGTTCAGGAAGGTCTTGCAGAAAGAAAGATGGAAAAAGACAAAGCCGTTGAAGAGGAGGAAGAAAAAGAAAGGGAAGAGCAGGAAGCCAAAAAAGCCAAATCTCTTGAAAGCGTTGACGAGGAAGAGGACCAGGAAACGGTAAGAAAAGTAAAGGGTGGCAAAAAAGTCAGGCTTGGTGAAGACGAAAGCGATAGCGAAGAGCCTTCCAGACCGGCCCCGGGAAAAAGACCCGCCGGCAAAAGACCAAGAAAATAAACAATAACCCAAAAAAATCAGACAAGAAGTTATGGCAAAAATAACCGCTGCTGAAGTTAATAAATTACGTCAAAAAACCGGTGCAGGCATGATGGACTGCAAAAAAGCACTGGTAGAAGCCGAGGGCGATTTTGAAAAGGCCACGGATCTGCTGCGCAAAAAAGGTCAGAAACTGGCCAGCGCCCGGGCCGAACGCATCGCCAGTGAAGGGGTGGTACTGGCCAAAACCAATGCCGATGCAACCAAAGCCTTCGCTGTAATGCTCAATTCTGAAACCGATTTTGTGGCAAAAAACCAGGAAGTCATTGACTTTACCAGGAGCATTCTCGATCTGGCCGTCGAAAAAGACATCAGCACCCTTGAGGACCTTAAAAAGGTCGACATGGACGGACGCACTTTAGAAGAGAACGTGGTAGACATGATTGGCAAAACCGGCGAAAAACTTGAACTTTCAGAGTTTGAAACCGTAAAAGGCGCCAAAGCTTTTGCCTATGTGCACCAGGGAAACAAAATTGCTGCCATTGCTGCCCTTAACAAATCCGATTTAAATAACATTGACAAGATCGGTAAGGACATTGTGATGCAAATTGCGGCCATGTCTCCGGTAGCCATTGACAAAGAGGATGTGGACCCGAAGATCATCGAAAAAGAGATAGAAATCGGGAAAGAGCAGGCCCGGGAGGAAGGAAAACCCGAAGAACTGCTTGAAAAAATTGCTACCGGAAAACTTAACAAGTTTTTTAAGGAAAGCACCCTGCTCAACCAGGAATCCATTATGCAATCCAAAAAAACCGTTGGTCAGTTGCTTAAAGAAGCCGACAACGAGCTTACAGTGGTTGAATTTAAAAGGCTTTCCCTGGTTTAGCCCGAACATAAAAAATACTTTTCATAAGGAGGTTCCACATCGGACCTCCTTTTTTTATCTGTAAACTTTTGCGCCTGTTAAAAAAAAATCCCTTAAACTTGCAGTAGTTGTAACCCATAAAGGCAGATCATGGCAAAATATAAAAGAATTTTATTGAAGCTGAGCGGAGAATCCCTGGCAGGTGGTTCAGGTTTAGGTATTGACCCCGGATCTTTAAATGCATATGCCCATGAGATAAAGAGCATTGCTGACCAAACCATTGAAACAGCAGTAGTTTTGGGAGGAGGAAACGTCTTCCGGGGATTGCAGGGCAGCGGGAAAGGCGTTGACCGGGTGCAGGGCGATTACATGGGCATGCTGGCCACCATCATCAACAGCATGGCATTGCAATCGGCACTGGAATCTTCGGGCCTTAAAGCCGTGGTGCTTTCGGGTATCCCCATTGAAGGCATGTGCCTTAAAATGACCCGGAAAACCGCCCTGGAATATATTAAAAGCGGCTATGTGATAATCATTGCCGGGGGCACCGGCAATCCGTTTTTTACCACCGATTCGGCAGCAGCCCTCAGGGCCGTGGAGATCAACGCAGATGTGATCCTCAAAGGCACCCGGGTGGATGGGATTTATGCAGCCGACCCCGAAAAGGATCCCAATGCAGAAAAATTCGACCACATCACTTTTGATGAGGCATACAGCAAAAACCTCAGGGTGATGGATCTTACCGCTTTTACCCTTTGCAGGGAAAACAACATTCCCATTATCGTTTTTAATGTCAATCAAAAAGGGATTCTTTATGACATCCTGGTAAACAACCAAAGAAAAGGGACCCTGGTTAGCAAACACAAGGACTGATCCGTTTTGGGTTTTCCTGCCGGGCACTACCAAAAAACAGGGGCAACCGACAGCTTTTATTCACTATTTTTTTAAATTTGCAGCAACCACAGGCAAACATCAACCAAAAAACCCTAAGACCATGAGCGAAGAACTTGATTTTATATTTGAGGAAACCAAAGAAAAAATGGGAAAAGCCATTTCACACCTTGAGCGCGAGCTTTCCAAAGTAAGGGCCGGAAAGGCCAATCCGCAGATGTTGGACAGCGTAAAGGTAGAATACTACGGAACCATGGCGCCCCTTTCGCAGGTGTCGAACATCAACACCCCCGACCCCCGCTCCCTGGT
>SKVW01000222.1 GCA_007129255.1 Bacteroidales bacterium | reverse complement strand
GAAGTTCAACTTCAGGTTTTACCACCCTGAGGAAACAATAAGGATTATCTCCGGCTTCCTGCCGTGCCTCTTCAGAATTCAGCACATCATAAGGCCTGGAGGCAAGGTCTTTTACAATTTCCTGCGGTGGACGATAGCCCTGAAAAGGTTTAAATATTGCCATAGATATTAAAGTTTTATTTGTTTAACAAAGAGGCGGCACAGTTTGGCACCGCCCCATATCAACTATTATTTGTTGACCTGGAAGGTGTTGTCTCCCTTCTCAAAAAAGGCAACAATTTGGTTGGCTGCTGCAATCCCGGCATTGATATTTGCTTCAGCGGTTTGCGCACCCATTTTTTTAGCAGTAAAAACGTAACGTCCGGGGAATTTGCTCTCGATGGTTTCACGGCAATCAGGAGCAACATCAGAAACATAGCTAAAGTCTTCTCGGGTTTCCATAAGCTTCAGTAACCCGTCTTCATCAATTACTTCCTTGCGCGCAGTATTGACCAAAACTCCGCCTTTGGGCATCAGGTTCAGCAAATCATAATTGATGGATTTTTTGGTTTTCTCGTTTGAAGGGATGTGCAAAGAAATAAACTTACAGGTCTGATAAAGGTCTTCGACAGAATCAAGGGTTTTTACCCCGTCTTTTTCTATCAATTTATTGTCCACAAAAGGATCAAAGGCGTAAACTTCCATCCCAAACCCTTTGGCGATCTCTGCAACAAATCTTCCAACATTACCATATGCATGGATTCCGATTTTCTTGCCGCGCAACTCTGTACCGGAAGTGCCGTTAAATCCTTTCCGGATAAGGTAGATCATCATCCCAAAAGCCAGCTCGGCAACAGCATTTGAGTTTTGGCCGGGGGTGTTCATGGCCACGACCCCTTTATCGTTGCATGCATCCAGATCAATATTATCATAACCTGCTCCTGCCCTCACAATTATTTTCAGGTTGGGAGCTGCTTCAATTACTTCACGTGTAGCTTTGTCGCTTCTTATAACCATTGCGTCGGCCTTTGCCGCCGCTTCCTTTAACTCCTCAACGGACGTATATTTTTCCAGAAGGTCTAATTCGTAACCTGCTTTGTCCAGTACTTTTTTTAATCCGTCTACAGCAGCCGGTGCAAAGGGCTTTTCGGTTGCAACCAATACTTTTTTCATCATTTCCATTTTTTTTGTTTATGAATGAAGCAAGGCCCCGCCGGTATGAATATCCGGCAAGGCATTGCATTTTTTATGCTTTTTATACAAAGGAGAAAAGAACTTTTCTCCGGGATACGGAGAATCCTATCAACCCTTTATTTGGCATGCATTTTCTCAAACTCCTTCATGGCGTCTACAAGGGCCTGCACACTTTCTTTGGGAAGGGCATTGTAAGTAGAAGCCCTGTACCCGCCAACGGAGCGGTGGCCTTTAAGACCCGACATTCCCTTGTCGGCAGTAAACTTAAGGAAGTCTGCTTCAAGTTCTTTGTATTCTTCTTTCATCACAAAACAAATATTCATGATGGAGCGGCTTTCTTTTTCGGCCGCACCCACGAACAATTTATTACGGTCTATTTCATCGTAAAGGAGAGTAGCTTTTTCCTGGTTCATCTTCTGCATGATTTTCACGCCTCCGAGTTTTTTCAGCCAGCGCAAAGTTTCAAGGCAGGTATAAATGGGGAGGCAGGGAGGGGTGTTAAACATAGAGCCTCCGTCGATATGCGTCTGGTAGTTGAGCATGGTAGGTATCTGCCTGTCAACCTTCCCAAGAATGTCATCGCGAATGATCACAAAGGTAGCCCCTGCAGGGCCCAGGTTTTTCTGTGCTCCGCCATAAATGATACCATATTTAGAAATGTCAACCGGACGGCTGAAAATGTCAGAAGACATGTCAGCAACAATGGGTACCGGACTGTCATAATCTTCGAAAATCTCAGTGCCAAAAATGGTGTTGTTGGTGGTAATATGGAAATAGTCAGCGTTTGCGGGAATTTGAAAATCTTTGGGAATATAGTTAAAGTTTTTGTCGGCTGAAGAAGCTACCACGTCCACCTCACCGAAAAACTTGGCTTCTTTGATGGCTTTTTTAGCCCAGGTTCCGGTTTCCAGGTAAGCGGCTTTTTTATTGAGCAGGTTATAAGGCACCATGCAAAACTGCAGGCTGGCACCCCCTCCCAAAAAGAGCACATGATAATTTTCGGGAATATCCAGCAACTCTTTAAACAAAGCCACGGATTCGTCCATCACTGCCTGGAAATCTTTGCTGCGATGGGAGATCTCCATGACGGACAACCCGATATCATTTAACTCAAGAACTGCTTTAGCCGTGTTTTCAATAACTTCCCTTGCCAAAATAGAGGGTCCGGCACTAAAATTATGTTTTTTCATTTTTTGTTGGTTTTTAAATGGTTTTAACAATAAATTTTTGAAAATATGAAAAAAGATGATCCGTCCCTACCAGCCCGCTAAAACGGGAAAACCACTAAGGAAATTGGTTTATTCTTGAATAATAAAGAAATTAACCGGAAACCAATGGTTGAATTCTGTTGCAAGTTGCAACTTTTTTTTGAAATTTCCCGGCAAAAATGGGAAAATAATCCCGTAGAAAAAAGAAAAACCGGGAAATTCAGAATAAGTTTAACGATTTCCTGAGGGTGGAGTCCGTGGACGGGCGGTAGGAGTTTCCGGTGCCCTTGCGTCTACATCCTCAAGGTAGATCCACTTGCCCTCTTCAAAAAGCAGGCCATCGAAAATATTGGTTTCGGGCTTATAAAACTGGTAATGCCCCCTTAAAGATTCATGGGTAGGTGCCAGGCGGTCAAATACGATCATTTTTTTTCGGGGACCCCCAACGGTAACATGATGAGTTTCGTAAGAAAGCCCCATGGCCACCCGGGCAGAGTATTCAAAAACAATACGGTAAAATTCATTGTTGCCCACATCAAATACCTTTCTGCCAAAAACCGGTTGATCTTTCCTGAAGTAAAATGGTTCTACCACTCTTTTCCTGGTTTGCGGGTTATCCCCTTTCCATCCCAGGAATGTATAATGATCTTCCCCATCGTATTGATTATGGATAAGCTCATAATAGTAAGCCCCGAACCAATTATCGGCAGACAACTCCTGCCTTCCGGGACGGTTTATTTGGGAAGTCTGGTCATTCAAAACAATCAATTCTGAGGGGGTATCATCTTTTTCAGGAAACTGAACAAATCCGAAATATTGAAAGCGTTGCCCGGAAAGGGGTACGTACCATGTGATCATTCGGAATTTTTTATCCGGAGGGGTAAGCAAAGATACGGTTTCGAGGGAATCGAAAGGATAGGCAAAAGATCCTTGTTTATCGAGTACTTCCTTAAAAAAGGAGAAAAAAGTGCGGTTATTTTCAAGGCGCCCTTCATCCTGATCTGGTCCTATAATGTTCAGGGCCATTTTGTGTAAAGAGTCTTCTGCCATAATGAAATAATCGTCCTGTTCGGCAAAGGAACCGAAAGAGAGTAAGCCAAGCAAAATAAAAACAAAAAAACGATTTTTCATAGCGGAAGTATTTTAAAACTAAATTTGTGTCAGGGTAATTGGTCAGAATTCTGTTTTTAATATAACTTTACCCCTTACATAAATATTGCAAAGATATAAGCAAATCCTGATCTGATAAAAAAAAATTCCAGACATGATCCCTTTGATAAAAGACCGGATTACTGCCTTTCAGTCTTTGGGTAAAAAACTGAAAAAAACTGCCCATGCCATTGACAAAGAAAATCCTTCCTTAACGGACACCCCTGCTGAAAAGGAGCTGTTTAATGCAGGGATAAATGCCTCCCTGCATAACGCATGGTTTACGAAAGAAAATGTTTGTAAATCTTTGGAGGCCCTCGGACATATGCTTATGGAAGAGAAGCTGGTAAAATGGATTGAAGAATACCCGGAATTGTTCAATACTGGCAAAGTGCAACCAAAAACCGTTGCCGTAATCATGGCCGGCAATATTCCAATGGTTGGATTCCACGACTTTCTATGCGTGCTGATTTCGGGGCACCGCTTTCTTGGGAAACTTTCGTCCCAGGACAAGAAGCTGCCCGTATGTATTGGGAACCTTTTGCTGGAGATCAATCCCGGATTTAAAGAAAGCATTGGTTTTAAAGAAGGTCCGGTGGCCGGTTTTGATGCGGCAATTGCCACAGGCAGCAATAACAGTGCAAGGTATTTTGATTATTATTTC
The DNA here is from genome assembly GCA_007129255.1 of Bacteroidales bacterium. Classification (GTDB taxonomy): domain Bacteria; phylum Bacteroidota; class Bacteroidia; order Bacteroidales; family UBA7960; genus PUML01. Next base: position 7,351 of record SKVW01000222.1, on the reverse strand, counting down.
GGAAAATATCCGCATATTATCCGCAAAAATCGCAGCTCCCTTGCCGTATTAAACGGAAACGAAAGTAAAGAAGAGTTAACTGCTCTTGGCGAAGACGTTTTTTCCTATTTTGGCCTGGGTTGCCGTAATGTTTCCAAACTGATGGTTCCGGCCAATTATAGCTTTGATCGGCTGAGGGAAGCCTGGAAGAATTGGGAAGGGCTGATAAATCATTCCAAATATTTTAACAATTACGATTACCAGAAAGCCGTTTTGCTGGTTAACAAAGAACCACACACAGATGTGGGGTTCTGTCTTTTAAAGGAAGACGTCGGGCTTTCCTCACCTGTATCCATGATCTATTGCGAAAAATACCCAGACCAGACCCAGCTGGAAAAATACCTGAAATCCTGGAAAGGCGATCTTCAATGTATTGTTGCCAGCCCGCAAATAAAAATTCAAGCTGCAGAAACCCTCCCGTTTGGGAAAAGCCAGCAGCCTGAATTATGGGATTATGCTGATGGGGTGGATACCCTCAGATTTTTGATCAATTTATAGGTTTTTCAGCATCCAGCCATTGTTCAGAGAAGGTTATGCGTCCATTTTCATCAATACCCTGTATGATCACTCTGACATCCCTTGTGAATTCATCCGTGGAGAAAGAAAAAGATACGTTTCCATTACTGTCCGGGTTTATGTATGGTTCCCATAAAAGCGTTCTTTGAATATTATTTCTCTTATGAACATCTGAATTAATTTTGGTTTCAAAGGTTTCAGATGGAATATGAAAGCCTTTAAGCAAATATTCATACGAGCGGTGGCGGTGGTCGTCTCCTCTAAGGGTATAAATTAACAAAGCACCGTTGGCTCCACGACTTCCTAAAATTGCGCTACCAGGGCCACTGATCACTTCCAGCCTTTCTACTTCCTGTATGCTGGTATTTAAAAAGGTGGAGCGGTCTACCATCACTTCATCCACCATAAAAACCGGTTCATTACTAAAGCGGAAACTGCTAGGCCCCCTTAACATGATCTCACCCCCAACAACACGCAATCCCCGCACGCGCGTGCGTAATACATCCATAATGCTATTGTGCTGGCGACGAATGTCTTCAAAATAAATGACCTGGTCCGGATCACTGTATATGGAAACTCCACCCCTGGAAGGTTCAATCAGGCCACGGCTCTTCATTACGGTTTCCGGGCGTGAGACTCTTTCCCATTCATCACCCCTGGAAGTAACCTGTTTTTTGCGGGTATTGAAATTCTTTTGGTATTGCAATTCATCCAGGCTCCTGCTGTCCATATCGATACGCATGGCCCTGGTATCATACCTGCGGTCTACCCGCATATTGGCAGTAAAATAACCTTCATAATCCAGGTTGGGAAACAGAAAGTTACCTTTACGATCGGTTTCAGTATTATAGATATCTACCTCATCCTGGTAAACAGACAATTCTACATTAACCATACCTGTTTCACGTCCGGAGGATCTGGGTGAGACTTTCCCGCCAATGGAAATTCCGTTAGGGAATCCATATTTAATTTCAGGAAATTCCCCTGCAATAACTTTTTCAAGATCAAACCGGCGCCATCCATGGGTGAGCATAACCAAATCCATGGCTTTACCGGCAATATCAGGATCGCCTTTAAAATAGAACCAGGGATCCTCAATTACATATCCAAGGTCAGACGATAGAAGAAGTTCGGTGACGATGTTGGCATCATATTGCTCTGAGTTTTTGTCAGAATCGATCACGGCAATAGAATAGTTGCCATCGGAGAAATTCACTTTGTCGTTGAATTGTATGGTAACCTCTGTTTGCGCTTCTTCCTGCACGTTAACATTGGAATCAATATAATCCAGCTTTTTAATATCTTTATGGTTAACAAAAACCAACCTTTGAGCAAGAGGTTTCCCTTTTGTATTTAAGAGGGTAATCTGGCTAATACCGGACGGTAATACATCCAGAGGAAAGTTATGGGTTAAAAGATGATCATTAAATGATCTTTTCTCAAGGAAAAGCGGTCTTCCCCTGCCTTGCACCAGCAGAAATACGTCGTCGTAACCATTCTCATCCATTGCCGGAAAGTTAGCTTTGACAGTAACCCGAATATCTTCCTCATACAGATCTGCAAACAAGAGGTATCCTGTTGGCTGAGCTTTTGGCATTTTAAAATCGGATTCATTGCCATTTTCAAAAGTTACCACCGCTTCATAACTTTTTCCTTGTTCGGGGACAAAAGAAAAATATCCCATCCCGTTGTAATGGGAAGAAAACTCAAGTATCTCTTTTCCCTGATTATCAAGTAATATACCCGAAGCACTTACCCCAGCTCCCAACGCATTGGTTGCCTTGAAAGCAACCCGGTTCTCCAGGCCACTGATCAGATTACCACCTTCCGGAAAAAAGGCAAACTGCATGTTTTCCTGTTCTTTATCTATTCTTCTGTTAAAACGCCTGTTTTTCCAAACATCCCATCTGCGAATGAAATTCTCTTCAATGGGATTGTAAACATAAATATCTTTAGTAAAAAAAAGATCTTCATCAAAATTATTCATCCAATTGGTGAATGCGCGCATTTGATAATTACCCTCTGAGAGGGAGTCAGGCAAGGTAATATCACCGTGGGCAATCCCGTTTTGAAGTCTGAGCAATAAAATAGATACCGGCTGGCCATCCGTATTGATCAGTTCAACATAGAGGTTATTACTCAAAGTATCGGGGCGGTGGGTGGTGGCGTTTACCACATAGCCCTTCATCCAGATGTTTTCTCCGGCTAAATATTCTTCTTTATCAGTGTGAATAAATACTTTTTGCTGAGGATAGGCTGCTTCCATTCTCTCCAGGCGGCTTAAAACCTCCTGCCTGGAGTCCGGCAACTGACCATGGGCCAGTGGTCCCTGGAAAGAAAAAAACAGGACCGCAACGAAAAAAACCGGAGTGAAAATATGTTTTTTTATTAAGCACATCATGTGTTTTCTTTTAATTATTTAAAATTCAGAATGATAGGTAAATCTTTTTTTCAAAAATCCAACTTCCAAAATACAAAATTTACATAAGATTTCCTAATTATTCAACTGTTTAAAAACCCAAAAGTTCAAAAAAAATTAGTTAAAAAAAAAGCCTCTGTACATCATTAAAAATGACATACAGAAGCTTGGTATAACTTTTAATTTACAGCTGATAAGCCTGGTTAAGAATTAAAAAGAAACGGTTTCTGTCTGTAGTGAGATATTGCCTTTTTCATCGATTCCTTCAATCACAATGAAAAGTTTTTCTTGCTTACCATTTTCTGGCAACCTAATCTCTACTTTTCCGTTGGCATCGGGTGTCAGGTTGGGATGCCAAAAGACCGTTTTATTAACTTCTTCCTGCTTATAAAAATCCGATTCAATTTTGGTATCATAAAATTCAGTAGGAGTATTATACCCTCTTATTCCGAATTCATAGGATGGGGGGATCAGGTCTGCTGATCTCCTGGTATAGGCAATAAGCGCACCGTTGGCCCCTCTGACGCCTAAAATGGCAGCACTGGCGCCACTCAACACTTCAACTTTTTCCACTTCATCGGGGCGCAAGCCCATAAAAGCCCCCTTATCCACTGTATTACCGTCAACGATAAAAACAGGCTCATTGGAAGCCTGAAAGCTACTGACTCCGCGTAACAAAACATTCCCATCCCTGATGGTCAAGCCCCTGATTTGGGTTCTGAGCAAATCGTACATATTGGTGTAGGGTGTCTGAATCTCATCCAAATAAACAACCTGATCGGGTTCCCCGTAATAACTTCTGCTCCCTTTTCTTTGCGGCTGCCTGAAAGGCTTCAGAGTATAATCGGGTCGTGAGGCCCTGCTCCAGTCATCTCCACGGCTTAAAACCCTGCGTTTGGGGGTTAGAAAATTTTTAGATATTTTGATATTCTCAAATCCTCTTTGGTCAAGAGTAATTTCATAGGCCCTGTGCGGGGCAGTGGTCTCAATAGACAATTCAGCCATAAAAAAATTCTCGTATTCCAGGCCGCTGAAGCTGAAGTAACCTGTTCTGTCAGATTCAGTATTGTAAGTGGTTTCCTCCCCTTCTGCGGAAACCAACAGTTTAACTGGCACTCCCCCAAAGGAAAACCTTTTCATGGTAGATTCAATTTTACCGGAAATGGTAATCCCTACCGGGGGTTTATGTGTAATTTCCGGAAACTCTCCTGCAATAACCTGTTCCCAGTTAAAACGTCTCCAGCCATGGGTCATCATTAATAAATCAGCAGCCTTTTTTATATTTTTATCATTTTTTGACAAATAATAACCGGAATTCTTGATCATTCCTTTCAGGTCGCTGGTAATCAAAAGATAATTGGCAATGTTATCATTTTTTACCAACCCATCAGGATTATTTGGAGCTATAACTGCAAGGGAGTAGCTTCCCACTGCATCCGGTTCCAGATCAAAAGCCAATTCCAACAACCTCTCTTCCTGATCTCCATTGATGCTTTTCCCTGCAATCACATCCACATTCCGGATACCATCCTCATAAACAAAAACCAACCTTTCAGCAACAGGAGTTTGATTGTTATTAAAAACGGTTATATGAGAAATCCCATCCGGTAAGTTTTCATAAGGAATCGTAGTTTCATGAAATCCATTTATCAATCTTGCTTTCTGAAAAAACTGTACACGGTTTCTGGTATGGGCAAGTATTGAGATATCACCTGAAAGACTATTGCTATCAGCAGAAGGATCTTTTCTTACCACTACCTGCACTCCCCCTTCTTTTTGATTGACCTCAAGCAAATAAGTTTCACGCAATGGGGCCATCATCCTATATTCTGCTTCAGTACCATTATGAAAGGTCACTCTTGCCTTGTAATTCATCCCCGGCTCGGGTTTAAACGAAAAACGCCCCATCCCCTCGTGAAAGGTTTCAAAAGTTAAAATTTCATTTCCATTTTCATTGAGCAGAACCCCTTTGGCAGGGACGCCTTCTCCTAATAAATTGGCAGCTTTAAAGGCAACCCGGTTATTTAAGCCTGCTACCAATTGTCCTCCTTCAGGAAAAAAGGCAAATTGCATGGATTCTGCTTTATCCTCAAGGTCGCGATTAAAACGACGGTTTCGACGTCTTTCCCTCCAACGAATAAAATCTTCCTCAATGGGATTTACTACATGGATTTTCCTTTCAAAATAAAAACCTTCGTCAAAGTTCCTCATCTTATCGGTATAAGCCCTTATCAGATAACCTCCTTCATGCAAAGAATCGGGTAAATGAAAATCTCCAATGGCCAAACCATGTTCTACCCGTAATAATGAAAAATCAATATAATTCCCCTCTTCATTGAATAGTTCAACATGTAAGTTTTCGTTGTTTGCTGCCGGTTCATGAGTAGATACATTAACAACATAGGCTTTAAACCAGATATTCTCGCCTGCAAGGTATTGTTCCTTATCTATATGCAAGTAAACTTTTTGCTGAGAATAAAAATGTTCGAGTTTTTGCAGGTTTTCCAGGGGCCTGTCTGCATTTCCCGGCTCATTAATACCTTGTGCGGAAAAGGCGGGAATGTCCATAAAAAGGATAAACCCTAAGTAAATTAATAAATAAGTTGCTTTTTTCATTGGGCTTTTTTTTAGGTTAAAAATTGGTTGCATGATGAAACTTAAAATTCCTTGGGAGTTAAAATACAATTTTAGCAATCACCCTATCGAGAAAACGATATAATGGCAAATTACATAATTTTTTTACTGGAAGATACGCTTTTGATCTGATTTTGGAATCATTTAATTTTAATGCTAAATTTGTGATGAAAGTATAAAAACCATTATTTAAATACTATCCCATCGTGAAAAAAATTTTTGTGAATATCATATTACTTCTAACAATATTTATGCCACTATCTATCATGGCATATGCAGATAATTTTGCTTCAGAACGCAGGGAAATGGTAAGGACCCAGTTGCAGGCCCGTGGCATAACCCACCAGGCTACCTTGCAGGCCATGGAAAACGTTCCCCGCCATCTTTATGTTCCTTCCGCCCAGCGGAGATTTGCCTACCAGGACAGACCCCTGCCCATTGGTTATGGTCAAACCATTTCCCAGCCCTACATAGTGGGTTATATGACCGAGATCATCAACCCCACCGGGGGGCAAAGGATACTGGAAATAGGAACCGGATCGGGTTACCAGGCAGCGGTGCTTGCAGAAATAGTAGATGAAGTCTACACCATAGAAATCATAGAAGAACTTGGAAAAACTGCCCGGGAGTTGTTAAATAAGGAGTATGATAATGTGTTTGTTAAAATAGCAGATGGTTATTACGGATGGGAAGAACATGCCCCTTTTGATGCCATTGTGGTAACAGCGGCTGCAGAGCACATCCCCTCCCCCCTTGTGGAACAGCTAAAGGACGGGGGGAAAATGATCATCCCGATCGGTTCCCCCTTCAGGGTGCAGCAATTGATGCTGGTTGAAAAGCAGGGAGATGATTACACAACCCGGACCCTGATGCCGGTTAGGTTTGTTCCTTTCAAAAGAGAGTAATAGGTTTTATGGGATTTTCCATTCACCGACAGAATCGCCTCATTATCAGCTTAGGACTGCATTCTGCAGCAATTATTGCTTTCCAGCTAGCACTAATGCAGCTCATTTCCATTGTGCAGTGGCATCATTTCGCCTATATGATCATTTCCGTGGCCATGCTCGGATTTGGGGCCAGCGGAACCCTTTTGGCCCTTTACCGGGAGAAACTGCTGGAGAAGTCCCGTTGGCTTGTGCCATTATTGATGACCATCAGCGGTTTTTTCATGATGGTTGCCTTTGAAATCACCCGCCTGGAATTCTTCCGGTTTGATGTTTACCTGCTTTTCGTGGAGCTTTCTCAGTTTCCTGTGCTGGCTGCAAACTATGTCATCTTTTTTATTCCGTTTTTTACAGGGGCCTTAAGCATCGGCATCCTTTTTATTGAAAATGCAAGGCAAATCGGCACTTATTACTTTTCCAACTTGCTTGGATCAGGGGTTGGAGGATTACTGGTTTTACTATTGTTTGGGATCATTTTGCCGCAGCAGGTACCCCCTTTTATCGGGTTGTTATCTGTTATGGCCGGGTTGTTTTCCATTTCGGCTTCATTTCGCAAAATTCAGGTCGTTGGGGGCATTGTCGCCATAGCCGTATCCGGCTTACTGATAAGCAAACCCGGCACCATTCCCGTATCAGAATATAAGGACCTTTCTACCAGTCTGAATTTGCCTGAAGCCGAAATTGTTCACTCCCGCCCCGACATACATGGATTAATTGAGGTGGTAGCGTCTCCTGCCCTGAGGTACGCCCCTTCAGTAAGTCTTCAATACCAGGGGGAGGTTCCCGTAAAGAAAAACAT
>SKVW01000167.1 GCA_007129255.1 Bacteroidales bacterium | reverse complement strand
ATACCGATGATAAAAATCATACCTATAAACAAGTTGTGGTGCATTTAACACCTTCGCCCCGACATATTTTTCTGATTTTGACGTATCTTTAGAGAAAATTTACTGCGATGACAACAAAACAGATTAAAACCGAAATACAAAAACTTCTGGATACAGTTCCGGAGAATGTATTGCAAGACCTTCTTGATTATTTGAAAGCAGCACAAAAACAGACCAAAGACCAGGCAGAACTGACAAGTCATTTGCGCAAGATAATTCATGAAGACAGAGAATTGCTTGAGAAACTTGCACAATGATAAAACAGGAAGATGTACTTAAAATACATGAACTCCTGATTGACCAATTTGGCGGTAGTCACGGTGTGAGAGATAAAAGTTCCTTGAATTCAGCGATTAATAGACCTTTTGCAACATTCGACCAACAGGAGCTCTATCCTGAGCCAGTTGACAAAGCCGCAGCGATACTTGAGAGTATAGTGACAAATCATCCGTTTATTGACGGAAATAAAAGAACAGGATATGTACTTGCCAGACTATTGCTCTTAAAATCAGGACTTGATATTGAAGCCACGCAGGAAGATAAATATGAAATGGTAATAGCAGTTTCAAAAGGGGAATGGAAATTAGAACAGATAAGAAACTGGATGACTGAACGATGTAAATGAAAACGAACCACAACATGCTATACCTGACAATTGCGGGTTCAGTGCCGGTTTCGGGGTTTCTGCTTCGCGTTATCTTCTGTATCGGGGGATAGTTTAGTAGCCCGTAATCCGCAACTGTAGGTATAGCAATAACGTTGAACTAAACCGCCCCCTTGCGGAGGCGGTAATTTGATGGTATTTTTAAGGTGCAAACTTTAAAACCTACCATCATGAAAAGTAACATTTCTTTTTTGGTTGGCCGGCTCATTGAGGAAATGCAGCTGCGCAACTACAGTCCGCAAACCGTAAGGACATACAGTGACCTTTTGACAAAAGTAGAAAAATCTTTGGAACTTCCCCTTGATCAGGTCAGCCTGGACCAGTTTAAGGGGTTTCTCCATTGCAGGATTAACAATGAAAATGTCCTAAACCTTTTTGAAAAAAGTGTCCAAAAAATAGGGTGTTAAGACACATTCACAGCCTGCTCCGGAAATACACAAAAAAACAAATCCATGGAACAAGACACACAAAAAAGCACAACCGTTGATTTTTGGAATGGGAACAGGTCCGCAGCACGGCAGGTTTATGAGCGCAAAGTATTGCAGGCCATTCTGGAAGCAACGGAGGAGGAATGGGGCGCATGGGAGATCAGGGAGAGCCTGGAGGAATATCCCGGTGATGAAGAATCGCTTGTATTTACCGGGAAAGGCCACGACCTGTTTGTGACCATCGCCGGGAATCAAAAATTCAAGGAAGGAGATATGATTGTAATCCCTCAGCTGTTAACGAAAAATCTACTGGGATACCGGATACCGATTATCAGGGAGGAGGATGCCGGTTTATTTGGCGGGATCAGGCAAGCCGGGGAACTGCAAAAGCTGGCCCATGGCATTCCGGAAACATGGAGTGACGCAATCATTTTCAGGCGCAACGGCTACAATATGGTTGAAGAGGGCACTTTCGATGATATCTTTGACCGGCTTCAAAACAGACTTTTTGACTACAGTGCTTACGGTGCAAATGAGGTTTTGGGCGTGTATGAGAACCGGGCCTCAAAACGTGAAGGCCTGATCATCGATCAAAATATATTGCTCTTCTACCCTTTTCCGCTCGTGTTTTATGTTAACCCTGAGCTGCCGGAAATGGCCCAACGCATTGAGCAAGGGATGCAAAGCATTATCTCTTCCGGCAAGCTGGATGCCATTTTTAATGAGCATTACGGCGATATTACAGCGCAGCTTAACCTAGACAGCCGCCGGATCTTTGTGTTGGATAATCCGCTGATACCGGATGAATTTCGTGACCTGGCCCCCGATCTTGAAAATCTGTAGGGTGCCTGCTTTGCTGTTAAGCATCTGTTTTGTTTGTTCGTCTGCCCCTCCGGCAGGAATAGTCCCTCATCAAAACCATACGGAAGCGCCAGCTCCAAAAGGAAAGGCGTTTTGGTATGTAATCTTTTTTGCCATTGACGATTTAAACTTTTCAGAATGCACTAAAGCCGTATGCTTGAATGGATTTATCAAAAAATTAAACACAGATTATTTGAAAGCCATCAAAGAAGCGGAAAGGATTTTAGAAGCGATTTAAAAAAAACAGAGAAATATGAAAACATATAGTGCGAAAAATTTAAACAAAACCCGAAAGAAGAGAAGAGATTGGCTCTGAATTACTGAATACACTGCAGACACTCAAATTTAAAGAAGTTGTAAGCTTCCCGATCTTCAAACATATAAAGGGGAATCCTGCATACCCTCCGCCCCCGCTCTTCGCACATGCTCACATCTGCACATCCTCAAATCTTTCCATTTCTCCGTTGTTTAATCGTTCAGATCACCAAAGCAAGCCCCAGTGTTTGCTTACATTGTTTGAATCCGAAAATTATTTCAAAAAACTCATTTTTCAATATATTGACAGGCAGGTATTTGTGGATTTGTTCTTACTGTGTTGTTAAACAATGTTTTAAATTTTTTATAGCCCGGTATTGTATGGTAATAAGAATTTGTTTTATTTTAGCACCGCGGGAATTAAAAATTGCTCTCTAAGCCCTTTAGGCTCCCTGATGCGGGAACGCCTGGCAGAGATCCCTGGATTCCAAAATTTGTTGACTTATTCATTTCCCGTTATCGGGAACTCTTTAAAAAACAGAAAAGTCGCTGCGTTTTTTCCACTGAACAGGATCTTGCTGCAAAAACCATCGGGGTCAGGGACAATGAGGGTTCAATAATTGCAGGAATTGTCGCTTTTGCATTTTAAAGATAGTCCCCAAAATTTCGGGTGCTGTCGATTAAACTGTACTTTTGAACAAATATTTTGAATGATTGTTGGTTGGTGAGATTGATGTAGGCGGGTCTGGGCTGGTAAAACCGTTCCTGTCCGTTCCATTTCCGGGAATAAGAAATCATGGATTGCAAACCTGGTGACGAATTCTGAAAAATATGCATAGGCAGACCAGTCCGAACAAATTTTAAACGGTAACCTATTTTCTATGGACGTTTTTTTTATCATTGTAATTGTTTTCCTCCTGCTCAACATAGCCCTGGGGCTGATCCGGGTGTGGCGGGGACCAACGGTCGCAGACCGCTTGCTTACCACCCAACTGTTCGGCACTACAGGAATGGCCATATTATTGGTCCTGGCGGGTTATTTAGAGGAGCTTACCTTGCTGAATGTCGCCATTACCTTCAATGTACTGGCGATTTTATTAGTAATTGGTCTGGTGCAAGCCCGGAAAAACAAGAAGGGAGAAACCCCATGATGATAAAAGAGGTAATTACTGTTATTCTTTTGTTGGTGGGTTGTTTCTTTTTTCTGGCGGGAACCTTGGGGGTGCTTCGTTTCCCGGATTTGTTTTCCCGACTTCATGCCCTGACCAAAGCGGATAATCTAGGGCTGGGCTTTATTGCTGCCGGGATGGCCCTGCATATCGCATCCCCCTGGGCAGCGCTAAAGATTATCTCTATCTGGCTTTTCACCCTCCTGGCCAGTTCCACTACCTGTTATCTGATCGCCCGTTTCCAGAAAGAACAAGACCAACCCAAAAATGGAAAGGAGCCAGGATGAGTGTTTTGATTGACCTTTTACTGGCCATCCTTACGGTTTACCTGGCCTTACAGTGCCTGCTTGCACAGAGGCTTTCCCAGAGCGTCTTTCTTTTCTTTGCCTTTGGGCTGGCTTTGGCGCTGGCATGGGTCCGGTTGGGGGCTGTGGATGTGGCCATAACCGAGGCGGCTATTGCAGCCGGTTTTATGGGAGTTTTGTTTCTTGATGCTTTACGGGACTTTTCTCCTGCGGTTTCTGAGAACCAGGAAGACCTTAAAGCTGTTCAAAATCCTCCTTCCAAGAATGCCACCAAATCCCTCTTGCTGCCCAGACTGGCTCTTGGATTAGGATTGGGGCTTTTTCTACTTATTGCATTGGAAGCTGTTTGGAAGACTCCTGATGGCGGAGGGTTGACCGCAGCTGCCGTGGCCCTGCTTCCGGAATCGGGCGTTGAGCACCCTGTCACGGCAGTCTTACTGAATTTCCGCGCTTATGACACCTGGCTGGAGATCGGGGTCATTTTACTGGGCCTTTTGGCCATTTATGCGGCCGGAGGAATAAACCTTTACCGTAAGCCCGGCGTGGCTGCCAAAGACCCCTTGCTGCGGCAGGTGATTTTGTTTTCTACGCCGGTTTTGTTCCTGTTTGGAGCTTTCCTTTTATACTTTGGAAAAACCGGTCCCGGGGGAGCTTTTCAGGCTGCGGTTTTGTGGGGGGCAATCGGGATCATGCTTCACCTGGGCGGCTGGCCGGTCTTCGCGGTGTTACCCCGCTGGCTGGGTCAACTTATCCTGACTTTGGGGCTTGGGTTTTTCCTCGTGTTGGGTTTTCTCTTTATGGCCCGAGGAGATGCCCTGTTTGAATATCCACCCGCTTATGCCGGAATCCTGATTCTGATCGTAGAAACCCTGGCGGCAATAAGTATTGCCGCAGCCCTGACGACCATCTATGCCAATATAAATCAAATGCAAGAAGAACCGAAACAAAACGAATCGACCACTTGAACAGGAAGTATGGAAACCTATCAGATTTACATTTTAACCTCCGCAGTTCTCTTTGTCATCGGCATGGGCGGAGTATTTATGGCAAGGCATTTTATTAAAAAAATTATTGCCACCATAATTATGGGAGGAGGGGTCTTTTTGTGTTTCGTCAGTTTTGCCCAGCGTGATGCCCTCACCTTTGCTGACCCGGTGCCCCACGCCCTGGTGATAACGGGAATCGTGGTGGCGGTCGCTTCCGCAGCTTTCGCCCTTGCTTTGGCCCGACGCATTTACCAACTTACCGGAGAAGAATCTTTTACTAACGACAAATGACCGATCTGCCAACATCACCATTCCCTGCCCTTTTGGTAGGTTTGCCGATTCTGGTGGCGACACTGAGCCTGTTTTTCAGGCCCCGGGGAAAGGCTGTGGTGGGCCTGATGGGATGCCTGCTCACCGGAGGATTGGGGTTAATCGCCCTGGTTGAAGTGATGCAGCAGGGAACAGTTATCCATATCCTGGGAGGTTGGGACCCCCCTTTGGGAATCCTGCTAAGAATGGATTCCCTGGCAGCAGTATTTATCGGGATGACGGCCGTAGTGGGCGTTTTCATCAGCCTTTATGCCTGGTGGTTTTTCCGTGCCCGGGAGGCTACTAACGGTGGATTCCCGCTATTCTGGCCTTTGTGGCTTTTTTTGTGGGCGGGACTGAACGGGCTGTTTCTCTCCAACGACCTGTTTAATCTTTTCGTTACCATTGAGGTTATCGGCATGAGCGCGGTGGCCCTGGCGGTGCTATCCGGGAAAACAGCCGCTCAGATCGCCGGATTACGTTATCTGCTGGCCGCGATTACCGGTTCAATGGCCTATCTTTTTGGGGTAGCTCTTATCTACGGTAGTACGGGGACACTGGATCTTGGATTGCTGCGACAGGTTCTGGAACCCGGCGCGACAACGACCTTTGCCTTGCTGGTCATCACCCTTGGGCTCATGATCAAAATGGCCGGCTTTCCTTTTCACTTCTGGTTGCCGCCGGCACACTCCTCTGCCCTTGCTCCGGTGAGTGCGCTTCTTTCGGCCTTGGTGGTTAAGGGCGCTTTTTACATTTTGCTTCGCTTGTGGATGGAAGTTTTTGGAGTATCCATTACTTTTTCCGCCGGACAACTCATCGGACTGGCCGGAGCCATAGCGGTTATCTGGGGTTCCTGGCAAGCTTTCATGCAAACCAGCTTAAAGCTGATTGTGGCCCATTCCAGTGTAGCCCAACTGGGGTATTTGCTTATGATTTTTCCGCTGTTGATTCTGGCTCCGGGAGTGGCGGCTGGTTCGGCTGACTGGCTTTCTCCGGCCTGGACCGCCGGAGTCTATCAGGTCATGGCCCATGCCTTTGCCAAAGCCTCCTTTTTTCTATCGGCGGGTATCATCATAATGGCCCTGGGACACGACCATAAAGGCTCCCTGCGAGACCTGGCATCAAGGATGCCCATGACCGTCATGGCGATAGGCATCGCCGGCGTCAGTTTAATCGGGCTTCCCCCAAGTGGGGGTTTTTTTGCGAAATGGATGCTTCTTAAGGGGATCTTCCTTAGCGGTCAATGGTGGTGGGCCCCAGTGGTACTGGCGGGTAGTTTTCTGACCGCGGGCTATGTCTTTATGCTTCTGCGTCTGGCTTTTGCCACTGCCCGTGAAAAGGAGCCGTTCCGCCCGGTTCCCAAAGGCCTGGAGGTGTGTGCCCTGCTGCTGGCACTGGGTTCCTTTTTGATCGTTTTGCCGGCAGAATATCTGATCCAGTTCCTGGAAAGCAGCGAAGCCTTTGGCTCTGGTATCCAATCAATAATGGAAGGAGGTACCTATGGAAACGACTAGCCTTCTTCCTTTGCTGATCCTTGGCAGTTCGCTTATACCCGGTGTATTGATTCTACTGCTTCGGGAAGATCAGTCTGCTTTGCGGTCTTTTCTGAACCTCTTTGGAGCCGTTGCCAAAGTGAGCTTGATCGCGTGGGTTTTTGCCGGTTACCTGCGCGGTGAAGAGTATACCTTTATCTTCCGCCTGGCCCCCCAGCTGACCTTTGCTCTGCAGGTGGATCAACTGGGTCTTTTCTTTGCCACCCTCTCCTCGGTGCTTTGGCTGGTCACCACGCTTTATGCCATCGGCTATTTGGAAGGCGGACAACACCGAAGGCGGTTTTTTGCTTTTTTCAGTCTCTGTATAACTGCCAGTACCGGCATTGCGCTGTCGGGAAATGTGGTCACCTTCTTCATATTTTATGAATTTCTCACCCTGGCGACCTATCCGCTGGTCGTTCACCTGGGCACCGATAAGGCCGTGAACGCGGGCAGAACTTACCTATGGTATACCATTGGCGGGGGCACGGTTTTGTTTTTGGGTGTCGTCGGTTTGTATGTGTTGGCCGGCCCAGTTTACTTTGGCCAGACCGAAATTATCGCAAGCCTGATTTCTGAAAACGCACCCCAATTGACCATTCTTTTTTTCGTTTTTTTGGCTGGCTTGGGGGTCAAAGCAGCGATCTTTCCCCTGCACAGCTGGTTGCCGATCTCGATGGTTGCCCCGGCCCCGGTCAGCGCACTTTTGCATGCTGTAGCCGTAGTCAAAGCCGGGGCCTTTGGGATTATCCGGTTGGTCTATGATGTTTATGGTATCGGGGTAGCCGAACAAATGAACCTGCTAACCCCTTTGGCGGTATTAGCGGCTTTCACGATCCTTTACGGTTCAATTCGGGCCTTGTTTCAGGATGACTTTAAAAAACGACTGGCCTACTCAACGGTTAGCCAGGTTTCCTATATTGCCCTCGGGGTAGCCATTCCGGGAGTGCTCGCCTCGGCGGGAGCCATTGTTCACCTGGTGCATCAGGGCATCATGAAAATTACCATGTTCTTCGCGGCCGGGAGCGTTGCCGAAACCTATGGTCATTATAAGATCAGTGAGTTAAACGGGATCGGGCGACGCATGCCCCTCACCATGGGGGCGTTCACCACAGCCGTTTTTGGCATGATCGGCCTGCCTCCGATTGCCGGATTCGTCAGTAAATGGTATCTCGGCCTCGGTGCGGTTGAGGCGGGAAGCTACTGGGTAGTACTGGTTCTCCTTGGAAGCAGCGCTTTGAACGCGGCTTATTTTCTGCCCATCGTTTACCGGGCGTGGTTTTGTGAACCGGACCACGAGAGAGTTTCGCGGATTCGGTCTGGCCGCCTGGAAACCCGGGCTTTATTGTTAATCCCGGTGGTGGTCACCGGCCTGTTCTCCCTTGCTGCCGGAGTGTTTGCTGCCCTGGCTGGAAGTCCTCTTTCCATTGCCCGTGAAATCGCCGAAAAATTTTACCTGCTATGATCTGGTTTCTCACCATAGTTTTGCCGCTGTTGGCCGCGATACTCAACGCTTTCCTACCCACTGGAAGGCGAGGCTCCGGACTTATTTTTGTTATCGCCACCTTACCTGCCCTTTGGCTTGGGCTGGCGGAGGTATCCGGGGTCACAGCGCAGTGGTTTTTATTGGAAGGGCACTTTTCTCTGGATACACCACGGCGAATTCTCCTCCTGCTGACCGGCATTCTATGGGCCGCCGCAGGTCTTTTCTCCGGATCATACCTAAAGGACGATGCCCGGCGAGGTGAGTTCTCATTTTATTTTGGCGCCACTATGGCGGGGAATTTCGGACTTCTGATCTCCGCAGAGGTAGCCTCCTTTTACACCTTCTTTGCCTTAATGACTTTTGCTTCTTATGGCCTGGTC
This sequence comes from Bacteroidales bacterium, assembly GCA_007129255.1. Classification (GTDB taxonomy): domain Bacteria; phylum Bacteroidota; class Bacteroidia; order Bacteroidales; family UBA7960; genus PUML01. The sequence goes on along the minus strand of SKVW01000167.1, from coordinate 3,151 downwards.
ATCTACAGCCGCACCCCGTCTGCCCGCCGGGCGGCCAGGATATACCTGGTAATGGCGATCTTTGGAGAACTATTTCTTATCACTGCATTGTATCTCGCCGTGCAAAGTGCCGGCAGTATGCTCCTCGCCGACATCCCTCCCGCCCTGGCTCAAGCCCCCAATGGCCCGTTCATCTTCTTGCTTGGCCTGATTGGCTTCGGAGTAAAGGTCGGGGCAGTCCCTTTGTATTTCTGGCTTCCTTTGGCGCATCCGGCAGCTCCCGCTCCGGCCAGTGCAGTACTTAGTGGTGCGATGATCAAAGCCGGCCTGGTAGGCTGGATGCACCTTGCTCCGGTGGGTTTGGTGGAATGGCCTTCCCTGAGTTTGCTTATGGTATCCCTTGGCTTTACAGCGACTTTGGGGGCGGCAATCATCGGCATGGTTCAGGTTGATCCCAAAACCAATCTCGCTTATTCGAGTATCAGCCAAATGGGGGTTATGACCGTACTTCTGGGCATAGGACTGTATGGTGGTATCCCGGCCGTGATGCTCCTTCCGGCAATTGCTCTTTATGCGTTTAATCACGGAACAGCCAAGGCCCTTTTATTTTTGGGCACGGCCCTTCCTGCCAAAGTAGGTGGTTCCTGGCGATTACTCATGTGGGCGGGTTTAGGGATCGGCGTGTTGGCCATAGCCGGGGCTCCCCTTACCGGTGGGCTTTGGACCAAATACTTAGTAAAAACCTTCCTTGGCGAGACAACCCTGCCAGGGGGCCAAACCTTTTTGCTTTTGCTAACGCTTTCTGCTGTCACCACGACTTTATTACTGAGCCGTTTCTTACACCTTTTGCACCGGATAAAGGCACCTTCAAAAAATGTGGCACCGCCCTTTTTCCTGCCCTGGATCCTTCTCTTGCTTGCCGGGGGGTGGTGGACAATGTCCCCTGCCCTTTTGCCCCCAGAATTGATGAACTACATTACAAAAGGAAAAGGCATAATGGCCTTTTTCTGGAATCGGCTGACGAACTGGGATGCGCTGTGGCCAATCACCTTAGGGGTAGTCCTTATGGTTTTAAGCCTGAGGTTTGCCACTTTCAACTGGTGGCCAACGAAAAAACCGCTCCTGCCACCGGGCGATCTTCTGCACATAATCCTCCGGGCTGGAGACCCGGTTGCAAAACTTCTTCGGAAGGGAATTTCTTTGCTGGATTCCGCTATGAAATCGCTACTTAGCCCCGAGAAAATATTTTATAGACTCTCAGATGACAAACGAACATCAAAAATCAGTGCTTCGGCGGAAACTTTACTCAGGCGCTGGGAGTTTGTCGGAATCGGCTTCTTTATCTTTTTCCTGACATTGTTCATTTTACTCCGATAACGATCATGACTATGAAGACTGGCATTAAAAACCTGAAAAGTAGTATTCTTATCCAAAGCTTTCTTCTGCGATTTGCTTTATTGGCGGTAGGTTGGATGGTATTGTCAGGGGGAGTAGACTTCAGCGACATTTGGTTCGTGATGCTCTGCATAACCGCTACCACAGTTATCAGTATTTATACTGTGCCCCCCGGGCAATGGGTTTTACGCCCCCTGGGGGTCATCCGGTTTTTTCCCTATTTTCTCATTACGGCCCTGAGAGGTGGATGGGATGTGGCCCGACGGGTCTTTTTCCGAACTGTTCCGGTAGATCCGGGTTTTATTACCATTGAACACGGCCCGGATCCGCGAAAAACCCTGATTCTTGCCTGGGTCATAAGCCTGCTTCCGGGTACTGCCAGTTGCCTCATCAGTGAAAGAACCATAGTCGTTCATGTTCTCGACAAAAAACTCCCTGTAACCGAAGAAATCCTGGAACTACAAAACCGAATCGATGAAATTTTTGCAGGGGTTAACCGCTGAACTTTTTGAGAAATATTGCCGCCATTGCTAAAGCGCCCGTATAAAGCTGCATTTTCAGCAACTTAGGAAATCCTTGCAATCGCTTTTTGGCTTAAACCGTAGGGGAATTCGCAACTTCCCTTCGCCCACCAAACACCGGCACAGAGATCGTGGCAAACCCATCCGGCCTTCACTTCGCGAACATCTTCCAACCAGGGCAGATAATTATGGTGATTCCCGCAGGTGTTTCAGGGATAACTGCCAGCAAATGTGAAGTAAATAGCCACCTTCTTAGAAGGTGGCTTTGAATCGCCCGCATAGGAAACTTTAAAAATCAAACTTATGCTGCTGTTATTCTGCCAGCTTCTCTTCTTTTTCTTTCTCCTGATGTTTGACGTATTGCTTTATTATGGCTTCACCTATTCCAAAGGTGCTGGCAAAGTATCCAAGAGACCAAAAATGATTACCCCAATAAGGCTTTTGCTTCATCCTGGGATAACTCTTGAACAACTTGATCGCCAACTTGCCTTTCAAAAACTCCATCAGTTCGGATATAGATATACGCGGTGGAACCGAAAATACAAGGTGAACATGATCAATCTGCACACTCATTTCATGAATCTCCCATTTCTTCCATTCACACAAAAACCTTATATCTTCTTCAATCAAGGTTTTAACTTGACCAGTCAATATACGGAATCGATATTTTGGCACCCATACAATGTGATCATCACATGTATAAATAACATGCGAAAGCTTTTTTTCTTGCCCATACTTCAAATACAGGCAAAGCCGAAAGAAAATTATCTCCGACAAAAGCAATGTATTTTAAAGTTAAACTAAAAGGGCTTTGTGTTGTTTATTATATGCTTTTTAAAAGGGCGTTTAAAATGGGTGATTAAAAATGAAGGATCAGCAAAGAATTTTCTTCTTAAAATGGACAGGAATTTTGCTCCTTGCTCTGGCCGGCTGCAATTCAAACCCTGAACCTTTAAACCAGCATATTTTTCCTGCTGCTGAAACGACTGAGCCCCCTATCGTGATAAAAGCCGGCGAGCCGGTTATTCACAATCTAAAGGATAAACCGCCACCTGAGATTATAGATTTAAAAGCAAAGCCAGCACCTGTTCAAACTCCCGCTGACTTTTACATTACCATGCAAAACTTCAATACCGAACATGGTTTGGCTATGAGTAGTATTATCTATGGGTTCAGGGACCAAGCCGGAAATCTCTGGTTTGGTACATCCGGAAATGGGGTAAGTAAATACGATGGCAAAAGATTTACCAATTACT
>SKVW01000228.1 GCA_007129255.1 Bacteroidales bacterium | reverse complement strand
TTTTGATTTCCATTCCCCCGGGCATTCTTACTTCGCTTTTGTTGCTGATCAATGAGTTTCCTGATGTGGAAGCCGACAAGAAAGGAGGCCGCTACCACCTGGTGATCCGGTTTGGACGAGGGAAATCGGCTTATATCTATACTGCCGGCATGATCCTGACCTTTGTCATTCTGGCGCTGATACCTATCCTGGGCATTACCAGCAACTGGCTGCTGCTGGCCCTTTTGCCATTTCCGCTAGGGATACGGGCAGCCATAGGCGCCATCCGGCACGGAGACGACACTTCCAGGCTGGTCCCCTATCTCGGGATGAATGTGATGGTGGTGCTGGGGACAGATTTTCTGATTGCTCTTTCCCTGTTTATTTCGGTATTTGCATAAAAACCCCGCCTGAATGGAATGTCAGGCGGGGTTTTTATGAGCCGATGGCATTATCCTGACATTTTTTCTATCAGGAATTTATAATCCTCTTCGGTGATTTTGTGGGCCAGCCCGTCCACTTTGTTCATTTTCATGATCTGAAAAAGGTCTTCCTTTTCTTCTTTACCGGGTTTGATATCCAGCTCAGCAAGGGTAACCGGACTTTTGATGAGTTTAAAAAAGTATTCCATTTTGTAAATGGTGTCATCAATACTGTCGGCCGAAAAAAGGGCATGGCCCAGTTCCTGTATCCTTTCGGGGATGCGTTCTCTTTGTAGCTTCAGCCAGGCAGGATAGGCAATGGAAAGGGAAGCCCCGTGGGGGATATCCCACTTAACGCTCATGCAGTGCCCGACGGCATGTACGCCCCAGTCCTGGAATTTTTTACCTTGTACCGTAAGGCCGTTCAGTGCCATGGTGGCTGCGTACATGATCCTGGCGCGCAGATCATAGTTGTCCGGGTCTTCCATTAGCTTGGGCCCGTATTTCATGGCCTCACGGATAATGGAAACGATAAAGCGATCGGTAAGGCTTGTCTCCCCCTCTCCGAACCAGGCTTCCAGGGAGTGGGCCACCAGGTCGGTAATGCCATAAGATGTATAGTTCCCGGGAACGCTTAAGGTATAGGTGGGATCCAGGAAACTATGCTTTGGGAAAATCAGCGGATGTCCGTAACCGGATTTTTTCCGTTTGGCATCGCTTTGCACCACGGCAAAGGAGTTCATTTCGGTGCCGGTTGCCGCCAGGGTTAATACGCAAACCAAAGGCAGGGCTTCTTTGGGTTTAACATCCCCGTCCACAAACTCCCAGCCCGAATGTGTAACGGGAATGGTAATGCCCATAAGCTTGGCGCTGTCTATCACGCTTCCGCCACCAACTGCCACGATCATATCCACTTTTTGTTCCCGCCCAATGGCTGAAGCCTTGTCAACATCTTCAATCACCGGGTTGGATTTGATGCCATCGTATTCTACCACTTCTATACCTGCTTTTTGAAGGCTTGAAAGGGTGTGCTGATAGGCCCCGTTTTTTTTCACCGAACCCTTGCCGTAAACCAACAGGGCTTTTTTCCCTAGACGGGCAGCATTCTTTCCGAGTTTTTCAACCACGTCTTTTCCAAAATGCAATTTTACCGGGTTGTATATGACAAAATTTTCCATAATTTGGTTTTTTGCTTTTTCGTTTCTTAACTAAACAAACCTACAATTTTCAGGCTTAAAAGTCAAACACAAATCGGGAAGCAGTGTTTTTAATGTTCATAAAAATAGCAGGGGTTGGGTTGTTTTTTTTAATTTTACGGTGCCGAATTTTTGCTTTCATTTTCCAGGGAGTTTGTTTCCCGGGAAGGGGCAAAATTCAAAACTGAAAAAAACCAAAACAGGAGAAACAATGACCAAAAAGAGATTTAAAGGAACCATAGGAATTTTAACCGGAGGAGGGGATGTGCCCGGTTTGAACCCTGCCATTCGTGCCATCACCATTCGTGCTTTGCGCGAGGGCTACCGTGTAATCGGGATCAGGCGGGGATGGGCCGGACTGATGGAGATGACCCGTGACAAAAAAGCTGATAACAGTGATAACTTCCTGGAGCTTTCCGAAGACCTGGTTAATAAAGCCGGGCGTACCGGGGGAACTTTTTTGCACACCTCCCGTACCCGGCCCAGTCATGTACCCAAAAAGCTTGTTCCCAACCATCTTCAGGAGAAATATACCCAGGAGGTGAACGACCTTACCCATGAGGTGTTGAAAAACATTGATTTTCTGGAAATTGATTTTTTAATCCCCATCGGGGGTGACGACACCCTGAGTTACTCAGTAAGGATGTATCAGGAAGGAATAAAAGTAGTGGCCATCCCTAAAACCATGGACAATGATGTGCCAGGTACGGATTATTGCATTGGGTTCAGCACCTGCATTACCCGCACCATCCATATGACCAACCTGCTGCGCACATCCGCCGGTTCGCACGAGCGGATCCTGGTCATGGAAGTGTTCGGACGTTATGCCGGCTTTACAGCCTTGCTGCCCGCCATGGCAGGTGCCGCCAATCGCTGTGTGATCCCCGAATACCAGTTTAAGATGGAACACCTTACTGAACTGTTGGTTCAGGACCGTTTTAAAAATCCCAGCAAATATTCTGTGGTATTGGTATCGGAGGGTGCTAAATTTGAAGGCGCAGAAATGATGTTTCAGAATACCGAAAAAGACATGTACGGCCATGCCAAATTGGGAGGAATAGGAGATGCGGTATCTGCGAGGATAAAAGAATTGACCCCTCAATTTAACAAGGGCCAGCGAATAGACACCATCAATCAGCATCTGGGCTACCTGGTGCGTTCCGGCGACCCTGATGCCATCGACAGCATTGTGCCCATGGCTTATGGGAACCTTGCCCTTGATTTGGTCCTTAAAGGCATACACGGAAGGCTGGTGATCCTGAAAAACGGCCGTTATGATAACATGCCTGTGGATATCGTTACCAGTACCAAAAAACTCATCAATGTGGAGAAGCATTACAACACCAAACGCTTGCGTCCGGTGTATGAGTCATTTATTGATAAACCCCTGTTTTTAATTGCCTGATTTTAAAAAACCCATAAAAAACCCGGAAAATTGTTCCGGGTTTTTTATGAACTGGCAAAAAGCGGTTAATTTTTTATGAACCT
>SKVW01000169.1 GCA_007129255.1 Bacteroidales bacterium | reverse complement strand
TTTGATGCCGGTTTCCTCCAAGCCAATCTTTTCAGTATTGGGAGTAATCCCTACAGCCGAAAGTACGATATCGGCTTCTATGGTTTCTTCTCCCTTTTTGGTCTTAACCACCACCTTGCATTTGTTTCCTTTGGTGTCGACAGATTCTACACTGCTGTTGGTCATTACCTTCATTTTCGACTTTTTGAAGGTGCGCTCCAGTTGTTTGGACACATCTTCGTCTTCCAGGGGAACAATATTGGGCATGTATTCCACAAGGGTAACCTTGGTGCCGATGGTATGATAAAAGTAGGCAAACTCGGTGCCGATGGCTCCGGAGCCAACCACCACCATGGATTCGGGTTGCTTTTCCAGCACCATGGCCTCCCGGTAGCCGATGATCTTTTTGCCGTCCTGTTTCAGGTTGTCCAGCTGACGGCTGCGGGCTCCGGTGGCAATGATAATGTGTTTGGCTTCATATTCTTTGGTCTTGCCGTCTTCGCCTTTTACTTCCACTTTTTTGCCGGGCTTTACCGTGCCGTGGCCCTGCAGGTGGTCAATTTTGTTCTTTTTCATCAGGAACTGCACTCCCTTGCTCATGCCCCCGGCAACATCCCGGCTTCTTTTTACCATGGCTTTCATATCGGCTTTGGGCTGTTCTTTAAGGGAAACTCCGTAGTCGCCGGCATGGTTAAGGTAGTCAAATACCTGGGCGCTTTTCAACAGGGCTTTGGTGGGGATGCATCCCCAGTTAAGGCAAACTCCGCCCAGTTCGGCCTTTTCCACAATTGCGGTTTTCATTCCAAGCTGGGAAGCCCGTATGGCCGCAACATATCCGCCCGGACCGCTTCCCACAACAATTAAATCATAGCTCATATCTATAAATTTATGGGTCAAAAATGTATCACGAATTTACAACTTTTTCTGCCTTCAAAGCCCTTCTGCGGCCTTTGTTTTCCAACAAACAAACGAAACCGGTTTTTAATTGTTCAGGGATTTTTTCACCTTTCCGATATCGGAGATGATCCCGGGACGGGTTTCAGCCGCATTGCCGATGGTGATCAGATCTGCTCCCGAATCCCAAATTTCTGCCGCTGCCTCAGGGGTGCGTATGCCGCCGCCGATGATCAGGGGGATGTTGATGTTTTGCCTGACGGCCCTGACCATTTCAAGCGGTATGGATTGCAGGGCCCCGCTTCCGGCATCCATATAAATGATCTTTAATCCCAGCATTTCTCCTGCCATGGCCGTGCACACGGCAATGTCGGTTTTGTCGTTAGGAATGGGGGTGGTGTTGCTCATGTAAAGCACCGAGGTGATCTTGCCGCTTTCCACCAGCATGTAGCCTGTTGGAATAACCTCCAGCCCGCTGTTGCGGATGATGGGGGCGGCCACCACGTGGTTGCCTATCAGCATGCCAGCATTGCGACCCGATATCAGGGAAAGCAGTAGGAGGGCATCGGCCGAACCGTTGACCTGCAACATGCTGCCAGGAAACAATATCACCGGCAGGTTGCAGGATTCCTTTACCTTCAATATGCACTGATCCATGTTGTCTTTGGTCAGCAGGCTGCCTCCCACAAAGATGTAATCCACCCCTGCCTCATCTGCCAGCCCGCATGAATTATGCAAGCTATCGGAATGGCATTTGTCGGGATCAATCAGCAGTGCCAGTTGTTTTTTGCCTTGTGCGCTGCGCTCCTGTATTTTTTCAAAAACATTCATTTTTTACAATCACTTAATAATCTATGGCGTATACCAAAAGATAATTTTCAATGGTTTGGTAATGCAGGGGGTATTCTTTATGAAATTCATTGCAATTTATTTCTCCCCTGATGGTTCCTTCATGCTTAAACTCAAATGGAAAAATGCGGAAATTTTCCCGGAAAAGCAGATCCCTTTTCCCGTAAAGCTTATAAAGCGCCTCCTTCCCGCCCCAGATCAAATAAAGACTTTCGGTTTTATGGCTGGAAAACACCTGAAGGAGCTCTTTTTCGTTTAAAAACTTATGGGAAACTTTACTGATCTTGGGGCTCATTGCCTCTATATCGATACCCACACTTTTGGTGGGGCTAACGATCATGGCTGAAAATTTTCCGGAGTGGGCCACCGATATATGTCTGACTCCATTGTCCAGGTGGGGCTTTCCATATTCATCGTAATGTATGGTGCTTAACTCTTGCTTTTTTACCAGGCAGGGAAGAATGAGCCGGTAGCTCAACCAGTGTTTTTTACGCAATGGGCTTTTTAACTGCGAAAAATATTTTTTTTCCTTCGTGGAAAGCTTTACCCTGGCAAACAATTCTTCTTCCGTTTCGTTAATTTCCCATATGCCTATGGAAGCATCCTTTATGGTTTTTTTTAGAAAAAGGCTCATGGGCGTATCAATTTCCTTTGATGGTTTTTGCCGGGAAAACAAAAAAAGTATTTTCGGGAGCCTTGCCCCAGAAGGTTATGCGGGAAGAGGTTTCCTTACAATACTTACCGCGGTTTTCCCTTATGGCGGGAATGTATTATCTTTGCAAAAATAAAAATTTAAAGTTATAAATAAATGGAAAAGCAGGTAGCTGAAAAGCAATTAAATTATAGGATAAAGGATATTTCTCTTGCCGAATACGGGCGCAGGGAAATTGAAATTGCTGAAAAGGAAATGCCGGGATTGATGTCCCTGCGCGAGAAATATGGGAAGGAAAAGCCATTGAAAGGCGCCAGGGTTACTGGTTCTCTGCACATGACCGTGCAAACGGCTGTGCTGATAGAAACCCTTGCCGAGCTTGGGGCTGATGTAAGATGGGCCAGCTGCAATATTTTTTCTACCCAGGATCATGCTGCTGCAGCCATTGCTGCAGAAGGCATTCCGGTATTTGCCTGGAAAGGGGAAACCCTTGAAGAATATTGGTGGTGCACCGATCAGGCCCTCACTTTTCCCGGAGATAAAGGCCCGCACCTGATTGTGGATGACGGAGGTGATGCCACTTTGCTCATTCATAAAGGAGTAAAGGCCGAAAAAGAACCTTCATTGCTCGATGCCAGTCCCGCCAATCGTGAAGAAAAGGTGGTGCTTGATCTTTTAAAAAGAATCAGCAAAGAAAACCCCGGAAAATGGAGCCG
>SKVW01000184.1 GCA_007129255.1 Bacteroidales bacterium | reverse complement strand
TGAACTTTTTCCGGAACATTATGGGACAAAACTTTTTCCATAGCAATTTCAAACTTAAGAAAACAATTCGGATGTTTGAAGTTATCACATCAAAACTCCTCATCTTTTATTGTGCGGCATCTTTTTTGTACCTTTGCAGGCATTTTAAAACCAGCAGCAGTTATTTATGATTATTCGGCTAACTCCACCATGACTTTATCCGGAATACCCTTTTTTTGGGTATAAGCATATCCTTTTCCCTTTTATTAAAAAAACAAGGCTCCAGCCTGATTATTCTATTTTGATCACATAATAAGTAAATGAAGCTACCTGAAGAAATAGCCCGTAGAAAGACTTTTGCCATCATTAGTCACCCTGATGCCGGAAAAACCACCCTTACCGAGAAATTCCTGCTTTTTGGCGGAGCCATACAAACCGCCGGAGCAGTTAAAAACAACAAGATCCGCAAAGGGGCCACTTCCGATTTTATGGAGATAGAAAGACAGCGGGGCATATCTGTGGCCACTTCTGTAATGGGTTTTGAATACAACGGCAAAAGGGTAAACATTTTGGATACCCCCGGGCATAAGGATTTTGCCGAAGACACCTTTCGTACCCTTACGGCCGTGGATAGCGTGATACTTGTTGTTGACAGTGTTAAAGGGGTGGAAGAGCAAACCCGCAAGCTGATGGAGGTATGCCGCATGCGCAGTACTCCGGTTATCATATTTGTCAATAAAATGGACCGTGAGGGCAAAGATCCTTTTGAGCTGCTGGATGAGCTGGAAAAAGAACTGACCATCAACCTGCGGCCCCTTACCTGGCCGATCAGCCAGGGTAAATCTTTCCAGGGGGTTTACAACATTTACCGGGAAGAACTGAATCTTTTTGAAGCCGACAAAATCGGCATAGCCGGAAGAAAGGCCCATATTCCAGACCTTGAGGATAAAAGTTTATATGAATACATTGACCGGGAATTTGCTGAAAAGCTGAAAGAGGATAAGGAGTTGCTTGACACGGTTTATGAGGACTTTGACAAAAATCTTTATTTGGACGGATTGCTGGCCCCGGTTTTTTTTGGAAGCGCCATCAACAACTTTGGGGTCAAAGAACTGTTGGAAACTTTCCTGGAAATTGCCCCCTCGCCTCTGCCCCGGCCAGCCAAACCCCGGGAAGTAGAACCTGCCGAAAAAGAAATGACAGGCTTTATTTTTAAGATCCATGCCAATCTGGATCCCAATCACCGGGATCGCATTGCCTTTTTGCGCATCTGTTCAGGGAGGTTTGAACGGAATAAATTCTATTACCATGCCCGCCTTGGGAAAAAATTACGTTTTACCAACCCCACCACCTTCATGGCTAACGAAAAAACATTGACCGAAGAGGCCTGGCCGGGAGATGTGGTCGGTTTGTTTGACAACGGCAACCTCAAAATAGGCGATACCCTTACCACCGGAGAAACTATACAATACAAGGGAATTCCCAGCTTTTCCCCTGAAATTTTCCGGGAAGTCCTCAACCAGGATCCTTTTAAAACCAAACAGCTGGATAAAGGCATCCGGCAGCTTTCCGAGGAGGGTGTTGCACAGTTGTTCATTCAGCAGCCCGGAAACCGTAAGATCATTGGCACGGTCGGAGAATTGCAGTTTGATGTGATCCAATTCAGGCTATTGCATGAATATGGGGCCAAATGCGGCTACCGCCACCTGAATTATTTTAAGGCTTTGTGGATCACTTGCGACAACCAACAGGAACTGGACCGTTTTATCCATCGCAAAACTTCCAATATAGCATGGGACAAGGAAAACAAACCCGTATTCCTAGCTGATACCCAATGGGCCTTAAAATCTGCCAAAGAGATGTTTCCTTCCATTGCTTTTCATACCACCTCCGACCATAAGATGGAATTGCCATCGGTGGTTTGATCAGAAGTTCAGCTATCTTTTCAGATTTTTTATCTAACAAATAATAATTTTCAGGGGTTTACTTAGTCCATTATTCAGCAAAAGGTTTATTTTTGCCGGTAAAGGTGTGATTTTTTCACCATTTCAAAAAAAAAGTCCCAGGATATGGCTCAATCTTTTAAAAGACTGGTACTTGACCTGTGGGAAGTTATCAAAAACACGGCCATTCGCTGGAATGAAGCCGGTCCTTGGCGTCAAAGTGCGATCCTGGCCTATTATGCTATTTTTTCCCTTCCCGCTTTATTGTTGATCGTTATCGTAATAACGGGTTATTTCTTTGGTGAAGAGGCCGTCTCCAGGGAGTTGTCGGGGCAGATTGCGGATATAGTAGGAAAAGAAACCGCCCGGGTAATAGAATCCATGGTTGCAAGTGCAGCAGATCCAGGCTCCTCCAGGATAGCCTTTTGGGTTGGATTGGGACTTTTGATCTTTGGGGCTACCACGGTTTTTTATCACCTGCAGTTGTCGCTAAATCGCATCTGGGGAGTTGTTCCCAGGCCCAAACAGGCTTTTTTAAAATACCTTAAAGACCGCTTGCTTTCTTTTGGGCTGGTTTTATCCATAGGATTTCTTCTTTTGCTTTCTCTGCTTATTAATTCCCTGGTTTCCCTTTTAGGAGGCTGGCTAAAAACCCATTGGCCGGAATTGATCTCCCCTTTGCTTTCCTTATCCAGTTATGCGATATCCCTTTTGGTGGTGACCACATTATTTGCCCTGATGTTTAAGTTCCTTCCCGATGCCATCATACGTTGGCGATCGGTGTGGGTAGGGGCATTCATCACTGCCCTGCTTTTTGCTTTAGGACAGTACGGACTGAGCATATATTTCAGCAGAATCGATCCTGCCTCTGCCTATGGTGCCGCAGGAGCTGTTATCCTGATCCTGATATGGGCATCGTATGTGGCCATGATCCTGCTGTTTGGTGCGGAATTTACCCGGCAGTGGGCCTATAAATTCGGTCATGGAATTAAACCCAAAAACAGTGCTGAATTGATAGATACAAGCCAAAACAGCCTGGACACCTATGAGTGAAAATTAGAACAACTAAACTTAAACCATTTATATCCATGCCTTTAAAATATTTCAACATCATCTTTTTCGCATTCATGGTTTTGATAAATTACCTTGCCAATGCACTGCCCATCAACAATAAAACTACGGGGGAACTCTCCGATCAGTATCCCAACCTGTTTACCCCGGCCGGAGTGACCTTTTCCATATGGGGAGTTATTTATCTTTTGTTAATGGTTTTTATTATTATTCAACTCCGGGAAGAGAATAAATACCTCAATGCCACTATTGGATGGGCGTTTGCCATTAGCTGCCTTTTAAATGCATCCTGGATACTGGCCTGGCATTACGAAAAGCTTCCCATTTCGTTGCTGATCATGCTTGGGCTGCTGGTTACCATGGTATATATTAACCTTGTGCTGAAACCTTTTCCAATGGGCATAACCCGCATCACTTTCGGCATTTATCTGGGCTGGATCTCCATTGCCACCATTGCCAACTTCACCGCCCTGCTTGTTTATTATAACTGGGGGGGATGGGGAATTTCCCAGGAAGCATGGGCCATCATTATGGTTGCCGTTGGAGCCCTGATCTCTTCCCTTTCCATCGCAAGGCTTGAGAACCCCTTTCTTGGGCTGGCGGTAATGTGGGCCTTTCTTGGCATCATTCTGAAACGTCAGACCGATTATAATTCCATTGTAATGGCCGCTTTTATTGCCATGATTGTAGTAGGAATGGTTTCGGTAGTGGTTTTCTTTCGCAAAGTTTCGTTCACCTGAATGGTTTTTTTTCTGCCAAAAAGTAGCATAAAAAACCGGGTCCTCCATTTCAGAAGGACCCGGAAAACCAATTACATTATGAAAAGTAACTTTGGGTATGATATGGGCTACAGAGGGATTTTTATTTTTCTTTCTTGTTCAGGGCAAATTCCAGTCCGGAAGGTACATCGTTTACTTCGGCTTCGGGCTTGGTAATTTTTGAGAGATCAAAGTTTCGGTAGGATTGCCCTTTTTCATTCAGCAAGCTATGCATGGGCAGGGTGTCAGCAACTTCGGCTTCGGGCTTCACGGGCATGGTGAGAACGCGTCCTTTGATGTCTTTAAAATTCAGGGTCCTCATGGGTTCGGTTGCATTGGCCATGTTGCAGGCCAGGATGATGATGGCGGCGGTGGTTAAAATTTTGGTTTTCATGACTTGAATATTTTAGGGTTAATTTTTTGCTTGTTTACAAAAGATATTGCCAAATATGTGCCAAAGATTTTATTTAACTTATTTTCAAGCATTTAAAGCGTTGTTTTTTAATTTTTTATGCATTAAAAAATGTTCGCTTCCGAACACTGTTCTACCATAAACGGACATCTTGTATGCGTACGCTCATACTTTGTCGAAAAAAAATACTATGGAATTGGGGGTTTTCCAGAGCCTTATTGGCGGGAAAAAAAGCGGGATAAAGCCAATTGCTTTATCCCGCCGGTGTTTTGGGAAGGAAATAAGAATGAAAAATAATTACCTCATCAATTAATGAAAAAGCTACCATCCTGATTTAACCGAAGCCGATCCTGAAGTCCGGACATCTACGGCCGGATTTCCCTTGATCCGCAAATCAGAAGATCCGGAAAGCCTTCCGGAAACGGATTCTGTGATTGTACCCCAGAAGTCGGAGGAGCCGCTTAGGCGAATCTCGGCCACCCGGCATTCAAAGTTTTTGCCCTTAAAATCTCCTGACCCGCTGATTGTAACCCTCACATTATCGGCATAGCCTTCAATATGAACATCGGAAGAACCGGAAGAGGTCACATCAAGGTTTACCACATCCACACTCAGGCGGATGTCTGATGAACCACTGGTTACCAGGGATATTTCATCCTGCCTCACGGGACTCAGGAATGTGGCATCAGAAGATCCGCTGGTTGCTAGCTTGTACACGGCCGGTGCAGTGATATGGAATTCCAGCTTTGATAAATTACGAAGGCTGTACCCTCTTTTGGTGCCAATGCTTAAATTACCTCGGGTGACTTCGGTTTCAATATAATCCAGGATATTATCATCGGTAATAACCTCCACATGCCATTCGTCAGCCAAAGTAATGTAAACATCGGCTGAGCCGCTGACACTGACCTGGTCAAAATCTTTCAACTCGCGGGTCTCACTGGCCAAATTGCCACTACCTCTGACTCTTTGCAGCTGTCCTTTGATTTGACAACTGCCTGCAAAAAGCAGAAAAACCAGCACCAGGCTGATCTGCATCATGGGATTGGCTCTTTTTGTTATTCTTGCTTTCATGGTAAAAAATTTAATTAATAAATGGTTTGGAAAATGGATTTAGCAAATGTTTCCTTTTAAATATTACTGGACGATCAGTCTATTTAAAAGTTACAAAAAAATAAATTCATCTGAAAAAAGAATAATTTCAAATTTTATACCGCAGTCAATAAAAATATGGAAGATAATTATTTACAGCCAAGCAAGCTCAATACATAACTCAGTTTAATGTCCGGTTATGAGCATTTGTTTTCATTTGCGCACACAAAAAAGGCTTTAAAGGCAACGGCTTATATACATTGGCCGTATTCCTTTAAAGCCTTATTTGTAAGCACCTTTTACTAAAGGTGAGTTTACGCTTCCTCTGTTCCCCGCATACTCATGATGTCGCGGTCAAACATATAAAGGTTGTCTTTTCCAAGCAGGTTTAATTTATCGATGATGCCCTGAACAGAGGATTCCTCTTCCATTTGTTCGTCTACAAACCATTGTATCCAGTTATGGGTGGTAAAGTCTTTTTCGTCAAGGCAAAGCGCTACAATGTCGTTGATTGCCCGGGACACCATTTGTTCGTGATCCAGAGAAGCTTCAAACACTGCCTTCACGCTTTTAAAAGTTTTTGGAGGTTCCTCAACCATGGGAGCCACTGCATGTCCCCCACGCTCATTAATATACCGGATAAAACGCATCATGTGGTCTCTTTCCTCCTCCGATTGTGCATAAAACCAGGTAGAAATTCCTTCAAGGCCTTCAACCTCCGCCCAGGAGGCCATTGCCAGATAAAGCTGGGAAGCATATGCCTCTTTTCCTACCTGTTCGTTTAAAATTTTCTCCATCTTTTTTGATAACATAAGCTTTTGTTTTAAGGTTTTTAATCTGTAGTTACTTAACAAAGATAAAGTTTTAATGTTTGAACCTTATCTGCTTTCTTTTGCTAAGCAACCAATTTTTAGCTCCTTCCCTATTAAGGATTCCTCATAATTTAATTTTTATAAGATCCACTGTTTTTCCTAAAAAAATTAAACAGGAAAAAAAATACCTGATTATTTGTTTGTTTCAAAATTTTATTATTATATTTGCGTATTCAAATACCGTTTTTATTTTTTAGTCAGTGAGCAAAATTTTCAACATATCAGAAGCGGCCACCATAGCAATTCACAGCATGGCCATTATTGCAAGAAGCAAGCATCAATTGAATGCCCAGCAAATTGCTGATAAAACCGGTTTTTCGAAAAACCATATTGCCAAAATTTTGCAGCAACTGGTAAAAAACAATTACCTGGCATCAACACGGGGGCCCAAAGGAGGATTTGTTATCAAAAAAGATCCAAAAGAGATCACTATGATTGAAATATATCAGCTGATTGAAGGAGACCTGGAAGAAAGCAGCAGCTGCAAGCTGGCCTGCGATGCCTGTCCTTTCAGGGAGTGTATATTTGGAGGGTTGAGCGAGAAATTCAGTAAGGAATTCAAAACCTATTTATCAGAAAAAAAAATAGCAGCACTTTAAAATTTTAATAAAACCGAAAAAAATGAAAAGGACCATCATAAAAATTGACGAAGAACTTTGCAACGGCTGCGGTCTATGCGTAGAAGGCTGCCACGAGGGCGCACTACAAATGATAGACGGGAAAGCCAGGATGATCAGCGACCTCTATTGCGACGGTCTTGGAGCCTGCATTCCTGAATGTCCTGTGGGTGCCATTACCCTTGAAGAACGGGAAGCCGAGCCTTATGACGAAATAAAGGTAATGGAAAGGATTTCCTCAAAAGGAGAAGCCACCGTATTGGCGCATCTCAACCACCTGATTGATCATAACCAGACCGAATATGTTCAGCAGGGGATTGATTACATCCGTGACAAAAAACTGGATATAGATCTTACCAAACTTAAAACCCATAAAAAAGAAGAAAAAATGATAAAAGAAAACCCCTTGGCAGGAAATGGCGGAGGCTGTCCGGGCTCTAAAATGATGAATTTTGACCGCCCGGCATCTTCCCAGCCCTCTGAAAATGGCAATCAACCTTCGGAGTTAAGGCAATGGCCCGTGCAACTGCACCTGGTTAATCCGCAGGCACCCTACTTTCAAAATGCAGACGTTTTGCTGGCAGCAGACTGCGTGGCTTTTTCCATGGGAAATTTTCACAGCAAATATTTGAAAGGCAAAGGGCTGGCCATCGCCTGCCCAAAGCTGGACAGCGGCAAAGAGGTTTATATTGAAAAACTCACTGCCATGATCAACAACGCCAACATCAATACCCTTACGGTAATGATGATGGAAGTACCCTGCTGTTCAGGCCTGCTGCAAATGGCCCAAATGGCTGCAGAAAATGCTTCCCGTAAAATTCCTGTCAAGGCCTTGGTCGTGAGCCTGCAGGGCGAGGTAATGAAAGAAGAATGGGTTTAAAAACAACAAGGAGACAATTTTTTCTGAAAAGAAATTGTGTCCGCAATCAATATGCAATAAAGCCAAATTATTAACAATTAAAAAGGAGATTAAATTATGAGTATGTTTTGTTTTCAATGTCAGGAAG
The DNA here is from genome assembly GCA_007129255.1 of Bacteroidales bacterium. Lineage (GTDB taxonomy): Bacteria > Bacteroidota > Bacteroidia > Bacteroidales > UBA7960 > PUML01. The sequence continues at coordinate 24,124 of SKVW01000184.1, read as the reverse complement.
CCGCAAAAGGAACCGGATGCACAATAAAGGGGGTCTGCGGCAAAACCCCGGAGGTAGCAGGCATCCAGGATGTAATGATGTATTTTTTACGTGGATTGTCGGTATATGCCAACATTGCCCGTGAAAAGAACATGGATCTTGAAAAAGTAAACCGTTTCATTTTCGAGGGGCTTTTCATGACCATCACCAACGCGAACTTCGACAAGCAAAGGTTTATTGATAAACTAAGGGAAGGTTTTGCCCTGCGGATTGAGCTGGAAAACAAGCTGGAAGATGCAGGTGTAAAAGTAGAAAAGGATAAGCTCCCCGAAGCAGCCACATGGTATGCATACACGCCTGAGGAATACGAAAGGAAAGCGCAGCAGGTAGGCGTACTGGAAATGACCGAAAATGAGGACATACGCTCCCTGCGTGAAATGATCATCTACGGTGTAAAAGGAATAGCGGCATACGCTGAACATGCCTATAATCTGGGAGAAGTAAACCCGGATATTTTCGCCTTTATGCAAAAGGCACTGGCCGCCACTCTGGACGACAACCTGAGTGCGGATGAATTAACCGCCATGGTACTGGAGACCGGAAAATACGGCGTAGAGGTAATGGCACTGCTGGATAAAGCGAACACCGGCAAATACGGGAACCCGGAGATCACAAAAGTAAACCTGGGGGTAAGAAATAACCCGGCCATCCTGATCAGCGGGCACGACCTGCGCGATATGGAAGACCTGCTGGAACAAACCAAAGGCAGCGGAGTGGATGTTTATACCCACAGCGAAATGTTGCCGGCAAACTACTATCCTGCTTTTAAAAAGTATGATCATTTTGTAGGCAATTACGGCAATTCCTGGTGGAAGCAGCGCGAGGAGTTTGAGAAATTCAACGGACCCATTTTGTTTACCACCAACTGTATTGTTCCGCCCCTGAAAAGCGCAACCTATGCAGACCGCATTTACACCACCGGCTCTTCCGGCCTGGAAGGGTCCATCCATATTCCAGACAGGGAAAATGACAATAAGAAAGATTTTTCGCAGGTAATTGAACACGCGAAGGGCTGCGCACCTCCAACCGAAATTGAAACCGGGGAACTTGTGGGAGGTTTTGCACACAACCAGGTAATGGCGTTGGCCGATAAGGTGGTTGATGCTGTTAAATCCGGTGCCATTCGCAAGTTTTTCGTTATGGCCGGTTGCGATGGCCGCATGAAAGACCGTGAATATTACACTGATTTTGCCAAAGCACTTCCTGATGACACGGTGATCCTTACTGCAGGATGTGCCAAGTACCGTTACAACAAACTGCCGTTGGGCGATATTGGGGGCATCCCAAGAGTGCTGGATGCAGGGCAATGCAACGACAGCTATTCCCTGGCCGTTATTGCCATGAAACTCAAAGAAGTTTTTGAGTTGAATGACATCAACGACCTTCCCATTGCATACAACATAGCCTGGTATGAGCAGAAAGCAGTGATTGTTTTGCTGGCCCTTCTTTATTTAGGGGTGAAAAACATTCACTTAGGACCTACCCTGCCGGCTTTCCTTTCACCCAACGTGGCCAACGTGTTAGTGGATAAATTCGGCATAGCACCTATAAATGAGGTGGACGAAGATATGAAAGTGCTGTTGAGTTAATTATTTTGTATCTTTAGGCTGCACAAAGCATCTGCCGGAAAAGCACTCCGGCAGGTGCTTTTATCAAGCCATCACTCACCAAAAGCAAGATCATGAGAAAGAGCTTTACGCTGATATTTACCGCCTTTATTCTGATATCAGGAAGCGGAGTATTTGCCCAGGTTACCTTTTCCGGGGAAATGAGACCCCGTTCGGAATACCGCCATGGTTTCAGCACCCTGATCGCCCCTGAACAGGAGGCCGCTTTTTTTATTTCCCAGCGTTCCCGGCTTAATCTGGAGTATGCCGGGCAGGATGTTAAAGTATTTGTCAGTTTTCAGGACATTCGGGTATGGGGTGAAGTACCCCAGCTTAACCGCTCCGACCTGAATTCTTCTATTCACGAAGCCTGGGCTGAAATAGGCCTGGGAGAGCAGTTTGCCCTGAAACTGGGAAGGCAGGAGGTGATTTACGACAATGCCCGCATTTTTGGAAACGTAGATTGGGCACAGCAGGCCCGTAGCCACGACCTGGCCCTTTTAAAATGGAAACCTTCCGAACCCGCCAGCCTTCATGCCGGCTTCGCTTTCAATCAGCAATCCGAAAGGGTATTTGGTACGGTTTACGATCTGGATAATTATAAAACCCTGCAATACCTTTGGTTTAATTACCGGCTTGCCAATACCGCACTGAGCTTTTTATTTTTAAATAACGGCATGCAGTTTCAGCCCGATAAAACTGTTTTCAGTCAAACCACCGGCCTGCGGGCTACCCGTTCGGCCAACCTCTTCGATTTTTCAGGATCTTTTTATTATCAGGGTGGAAAAGATGCACAAAACCGCCGGTTAAATGCCTGGTACCTGTCTGCCGAAGCCCTTTACCCGTTTCACGAAAACTGGACTGCCAGGGCTGGTTTTGAATGGCTCTCAGGAACCGATGAAACCGATATGGCTACCCCCGGCTTTGATGAAAACCACTCCTTTACCCCTTTTTACGGCACCAATCATGCCTTCAACGGACATATGGATTACTTTTATGTTGGCAATCACCTCAATGATGTGGGATTAAGAAATCCTTACATCGGCCTGAACTACCAACAAAACCGGTTCTCCCTGGGTGCCACGGCCCATCTGTTTTATGCTGACGGAAACATTATGGAAGCAGGTGACCCGGGAAGCACCATGGATGCTTTTCTTGGTGCTGAACTGGATTTGATGGCAGGATTTAATCTCAACAAAACCATCTCTTTCATGGCAGGATATTCCCAGATGTTTGCCACCACATCCATGGAAGCCATCAAAGGGGGAAGCAGCAACGAAGTAAACAACTGGGCCTGGATCATGTTAAACGTAAAACCCGAATTTTTCCGGAATTAAAGGGAAAATCAGAGTCCGGGTCCTTTTTTAGAAACCAAAAAAACTCAAAAAAATGGACAAAGACCCGATGATCTGTACATGCATGGAAATCCATCAAAGTGAAATTGAAAAAGCCATCAGGGAGAAGAATCTGAAGACTATTGAAGATGTGCAGGATGAAACCACGGCAGGAACCGTTTGCGGTGGATGTGTGGATGACATTTACCTGATGCTGGAAAAAATCAATGGCAAAGTTGAGCTTTAAATCTTTTTGTCCGGGATTTTTCTCACAATTTAAACCCACCGGCTTTTTTTAACCTACCTTGATAACTTGGGAATTATATTAAATAACTTTTAAGAATAAATTCGATGAGCAACACAACACACAGTAAAAAATTAAATTTCACAAAAGATGTCGAATATGCCGCTGATGGTATTGTAAGCAAACGTATCCTTGAAAAAACCACGGGAAATGTCAGCCTTTTTGCTTTTGATAAAGGACAAAAGCTCAGTGAGCACAGTGCTCCCTTTGACGCTTTGATACAGGTTTTGGAAGGTAAAGCAGAGATCACCATTGCCGGTAAGCCTTTTCATCTCGAGGTCGGCGAATCCATTATTATGCCGGCCAACATTCCCCATGCGGTCATTGCCACTGATCGTTTTAAAATGTTATTGACCATGATCAAAGGGGAATAAAAAACCAAGGGTGGCAGTTTGTCACCCTTTACTTTTTCTTTTTTACCCCATATCCTTCAAGTGTATGATAAATAAAACCACACCTGCCCGGGCCGAAAAAGTTCCTGTAGCCATTGACGGACGTATTATGCACCGTAAAGGAAACCTGGAAGTTATTTTGCTTACCCTTCAGCCAGGAGACACGGTTCCTTTGCATAAAAACCCTTTCGATGTCCTATTTGCAGGCATTTCGGGCAACGCCAGAATGATCTCCGGCTCCGATCCGCAAACCATTTATCCTGGAGAAACTATTTTTGTAAGCAAGGAAGAAGACCGTGGATGGGAGAATAACGGAAAAGAATCCTGCCGGATCCTGGTCATAAAAATTCTTTCTCATTAATTACACCTGCATATTTTAGCCATTTTCAGCCACATTAGGTTTTAGGGGAAGTTGACAGGAAAAAATGAACAGATTATTTTTATATAACGCATAATTCTATTTATTTTTTTCATATTTTTACCCCTGTAAACCCTAACCCTTTCATGTCATGGCTAAAATCTTTCGCATCCTACTTTTCTTTTTCTTTTCGGTCACCCTTTCGAACGCCGGGGCATCCTCACCCTTTCCGGAAGATTTGAACACCCTGGAATCCTATCTGGACGGAGTCATTGAAACCCATTTAAAGGAAAGAAACATTGCCGGGGCTTCGGTAAGTATTGTAAACAATGGAGAGATTATTCTTAAAAAAGGTTATGGATATGCCGATGTGGATCGAAAAATTGAAGTAGATCCCGACGTCACCCTGTTCCGGATTGGCTCAGTTTCAAAGCTTTTTACCTGGCTTGCTGTTCTGCAGCAGGTTGAACAGGGTAATCTGGACCTGGAGGCCGACATCAACGACTATCTTGAGGCTTTCCGGATTCCGGAAACCTTTGACCGGCCAGTTACATTAAGATCCATTATGTCGCATACCCCTGGATTTGAAGACATCCTGCTGGAGCTTTTTGTAAAAGAACCGGAAGATATGTTGCCCCTGGAAGAATTGTTTCAGGAGCAAATGCCCAAAAGGGTGCGTCCTCCCCTGGAGGTTGCCGCATACAGCAACCATGGGACAGGGATAGCCCAGTACCTGGTGGAAAAAGCCAGTGGATTGCCTTTCGAACAATACGTAGAAGAGCATATTTTTAAGCCTTTGGATATGATGTGCTCCACATTCCGGCAACCCCTTCAGGAGGATAAAAAACCATATCTTTCAAAAGGCTACCGCTTTAGCGAGGGTGCCTTTCATGAAATGGGCTTCGAATACGTTCCTATGACCGGAGCAGGAGGTGCCAGTATTTCAGCAGCAGACATGGCGGTTTTTATGAAAGCCTTGCTGAACAACACCTGTAAAGACACCATTTGCCTGATGGACCCCTCAACTTATCAGATCATGAAGACGCCGGTTTTGTTTCATGCCGAAGGGATGAATCCAGCCCTCCACGGTTATATGGATATCAGCCGGAATAATTATAAGGTCATAGGACATGGAGGCAATACTTTTTGGTTTCATTCGCTGCTGGCTTTAATCCCTGAAACGCAAACCGGTTTTTTTATTTCATTCAACAGTGAAACCGGGGCCTATTCCTATGCAAAAGTCTTTGAGCAATTCATGAATCGTTTCTTTCCCGATCCTCGTCCTTTAAAGGATACCATAACCCTTACAGGAGATTACCTGGAAGGTTTTACCGGGAACTTTAAACCCAACCGACATCCACACACCGATATTCTAAAAATTCTATCCCTTGCAATGGCTACAGAAGTCAGACTTGATGAAGGCAGGTTGAGAACAGATGATGGTTTGTTAGGGGAAACAACCTTTTGGCTGCCAATTGACAGTCTGACCTTCAGGAAAGAAAACAGCAACGAATTGATGGCATTTGAAAGGGAAGAAACAAGCAAGGCAGAAAAATTATTTTTCGGAGAATGGCCGATCATGGCCTTTGAAAGGATAAAAGGGGGTTACAGCATTGGTTGGAACCTGTTTGTGATTGTTTTTTCTTTGGTTTGTGTACTCTTCATTTTCATCGGCTGGCCAATGCTTTATTTAATCAGGAAAAATTATGTTAAAGCCCTGCATGCAAAAAATCCGCTTCCTACCGGCTCAAAACTTTTGGCCTGGATCTGTGCCCTTTTCTTTGCATTGTTTTATGTTTTTATTTTCATTGGGTTTGGGGTCGGCAATGAAATTGTATATGGAATACCCGGAATAATAAAAGTGGGTGTTGCATTTCCTTTCATTGCCATATTATTTTTACTGGGAATGATCTGGCAAAGCCTGGTGCTATGGCAAACCAGGGATATAAGGATTCGCAGCCGCTTGTTTTACAATCTGGCCACCATCGCTTTTATTTTGGCCCTCTGGCAGATCAACTTCTGGAATATGCTTGGATGGAAGTTTTAATATTGCAAACTTATGAGAAAGATGGTCATAAAAAGAGGGTTAATATTGGTTTTTACCGTCATTTATTTTGTGGCTTGCGCACCGGTAAATGATCCTGATGATCAAAAAACGGAAGCAGAAGCAACACAAGAAACCATTTTTACCCTGCATATGCCTGATGAGCGCATTGGCCGCTGGCTTGAATACTATGGCCTTTCCGCAGAAGACTTCAGCCATGCTGATACCTTTGAATCAGGTCAGACTTTTTCCATGGAGTACCGGCCCGAATCACCTGACCCTTATCAGAACCTTTACATCTATTCCCAGGATTCGGCAAAGTTTATTGACATGGACAGCTACAGCATGCTACTGGAAAAAGAGCCTGGAGGGGAGATCGTTTTCAGGGGTTGGAATGTTGACAGGGAGGTAGCCCTTATCGACCTGGATGCCAACCAACGAAAACGTATCTTTTTTTGCGGCACGCCTTGCATATACGAAGAAGCTTCTTTCTGGGGTGAAAAGGTGGTTGTTGCCGGTTTTGTTGACGACAACAACGGCTACCAACCTGCCATATGGATGCGTGAACCCGGGCAAACCAGCCTGACCATTAAAATGGCTGACTTGTTTTTTTCTCCTGCAGAGATCGATTACCTTCAAGAGGTAAGGGTAAAAAATGTGGTTGAAATTGATTCTTTTGCCTCCGTTTATTAAGAGGGTTGTTTAAAATTACTTCCTGCAGGCCTTTAATACCTTTGGCTCCTTTCCAAAAACCCGGCCATTTATCGAAAAAAACCTCTGACAAAGGGGTACTAAAAAAGCTTTATGTCTTCCGGAGGCTTTATGCTTTCCTCAGCAACGTGGGTTTTTATATTTTTGCACCGAAGTAAATAAGTTGTCTGATATTTTCTAACCATTCATGGCTTTTAACATTCGCATCATAAAAATCCTTACAGCAGGAATCTTCTTTTTTTTCGTCTTCCTCTCCCCTGCCATTTCACAACCGGAAAGAAAAGCGCTTAAAGCGGTGCGCACTCCTACCCCTCCTGTTATTGACGGTTCTCTGGACGATGAAGTATGGTCACTGGCCGAAGCGGCAACGGATTTTTTTCAGTACGAGCCCCATAACGACCGTGCAGCCTCCATGGAAACCCATGTAAAAGTACTTTATGATGACCAGTCTATCTACATTGGGGCTTTCATGGAAGATCCAGCCCCTGACAGTATTTTAAGAGAGCTTGGCCTGCGTAATTCGGGCGATCAGCTCAATGCCGATCGTTTCTGGGTGGATATCAATCCTTTTGATGATGGCATCAATGGATTTCGTTTCCAGGTGTCGGCCTCAGGGGTTCAGACCGACCTCAACATGTCTGGTGCAGGTACCGGCCGTGGGGATGTGAACTGGGATGCGGTATGGATCAGCGAAGCAAGGGTTCATGAAAACGGATGGGTGGTGGAAATGGAGATCCCTTATTCTGCCTTACGGTTTCCCAAGGGAGACCTGCAGGAATGGGGCATCAATTTCTGGAGGGAGATTAGGCGCACAAGGGAGGTATCCAGCTGGAATTTCGTAAATGTGCGTATTGGAGACCCCCTGGCCTCCATGGGTCAACTGGAAGGTATAAACGGAATCGAACCCCCTTTGAGGCTGTCTTTTTACCCTTACCTTTCCGGATATATGGAAAAGAACGGAATGGAACGTGGCTGGGCCAATACCATCAACGGGGGAATGGACGTAAAATATGGCATCAGTCCAAGTTTTACTATGGACATGACCCTGATCCCTGACTTTGGACAAGTACAATCAGACGCACTGGTTTTAAACCTTACCCCTTACGAGGTAAAATATGATGAAAACCGCCAGTTTTTCACAGAAGGAACTGAATTGTTTGGCAAAGCGGATTTGTTTTACTCCCGGCGCATAGGGGCTGCACCTTCTGGTTATGCTGATGTAATTGAAAAAACAGAAGAAAATGAAGTGGTTACCGAAAATCCCCTGGAAACAAGGCTGATCAATGCCACCAAAATTTCCGGTCGTACCGGGTCTGGTTTGGGCATGGGGCTGTTCAATGCCATGACAGCACCCAGCCGTGCAACCCTGCAGGATACCATTACCGGGGATTCCCGGGAGGTAACAACACAACCTTTCACCAATTATAACCTGGTGGTAGTGGACCAAAGCCTCAGGAACAATTCATTTGTCAGCCTTATCAATACGAATGTGGCCGGTTCGGCCGATGGGTATACGGCCAATGTAACCGGCACCGAGTTCAGGTTGATGGACCGGTCCAACATGTTTCGATTCAGCGGTTCTGCTGCAGTCAGCCAGCAATATTATTCCGAAGCCAATAATGTTTTTGGGCACAAGTATAATGTAAGCATTGGAAAGTTTGGGGGCACCTGGCAATACCATTATTCCCGGTCTGTTTTAAGTGATGCCTATGATCAGAATGACATGGGTTTTCTGCGACGCAACAACACGGTTACCGACGGGGCATCTCTCAGTTACAATATTTTCGACCCCTTCTGGAGGTTATGGTCTTTCAGCCAGGGCGTTTCTGTGGAATATTCCAGCCTATACGACCCCAATACCTTTACAAAGCTGAACCTGGGATACAATGCCAGGATCTTGTTTGACACCCGTTTATTTTTCATGTTGCGGGCCAATTACCAGCCCAGGGGTGAAAGGGATTATTTTGAACCCAGGGCGCCGGGAAGATTTTATGAAAGTGATCCTGCTTATGACTTTAACCTGATGTACTCCACCGACTACCGCAGACGAATTTTTGTTGATGGCAATCTGAGTTTCGCCCGCATCCTTTCCAATTATGACCAGCAGGAATACAACCTGGAAATCAAACCCACCTTTAGGGCCAGCGACCAATGGAATTTATCCGTTGGGTTTGAATACAGCAAACGCAGAAATGACATAGGTTATGTAAGCCATACTCACAATGATTCGGTTTACTTTGGTTTGCGTCAAACCCCTACCCTGGTCAACTCTTTCCGTACCACCTATATTTTTAACAACGATCTTTCACTTGACTTTAACTTAAGGCATTACTGGTCAAGGGTGGATTATGAAGGGGTTTATTTTTTTCTGGATGAGCTCGGACAGCTCGATCGTATTGAGCAGGATTTAAAGATTCCGGACATAAACTACAATGCTTTTTCCATTGACATGATGTTCACCTGGCATTTTGCCCCCGGAAGCCAGCTCACTGCCGTCTGGAAAAACCTCATTGACAGCAGGGCCAGTCAGTTAAAACACAATTACATGGACAATCTCCGCCACATTATTGGTGAGTCGCAAATCAACAGCTTTTCCGTCAAGGTTTTATACTATCTCGATTATCAGTATTTGCAAAGATGGACCCGGAATATATAAGTTATTGGACCCCATACAGAACAAGGAAACGCCCTTCTCTTTTAATAAATTATCTGCCTGTTGAAAAAACGCTTTCAGCTGCCAGAAAATAAGCGATTATGAAATTTAGCTGAGCTATTCGGGGAAAAACTTTCTGTAAGGTATTAATTTCTTTGATTTAATTTTTTATAGTAAAGTGAACGTTTGGGTTGAGTCCATGATACTTAAAGGCTTGACTGCTGAATGATAATTAAGAAATTTTCTTACTCTCTTCTTTCGATTGGCATTTGAAAATCATTATCTTCTTTTAAATTCAATATTTTTTCAATAAATTTACCATTAATCAAGAATTCGGTTGCTTTTACCCGCTCCCCTTTTTATTTTTTTAAGATAAATTTGTATGAGAACCATGTAAACTCCTGCCTTCATGAAAAAATTTGAACCATGTTTGGTATTGTGTTTTCTGCTGTTTTTTTGGACAGGGGTATTTAACGCGCGCTCTATGGATCAACCCTTTTTAGGACGCGACGATTTTCCCATACTGGTAAAAGGAGACCATGATTACCCTCCTTATGAGTATATCAATGAAAAAGGAGAACCCGATGGGTTCAATGTAGAATTATTCCATAAACTGGCGGCAGAATTAAACCTTGACTACCAGCTTGAGGTTGGTCCCTGGAGCCAGGTTAGGAAGGAGCTTGAAAACGGGTCAATAGATGTGTTGATGGGGATGATGTATTCTCCGGAAAGAGCCGAAGTGATCAGGTTTGGGGTACCACACAGTTTTATGGCACACGGGATATTTACTCACAAAGATTCCCTGATAACCTCAGTTTCCGACCTCAGTGGAAAGGAGGTTGTTGTACAGAAGGGGGATCGTATGCATGACTTTGTAATGGAAAAAGGGCTTACCGACCAGATTATTCTTACCAGCAGCCAACGTGAGGCCCTTCAACTGATCAATGAAGGTTATCACCACGGCGCTTTGATCGGCACCTACCAGGGTTTGCATCACATTCGTAAACAGGATCTTCAAAACGTTGTACTAAAAGCCACGGATATTGAACCCCAAAAATATAGCCTGGCCGTAAGTTATGAAAATAAAGAATTGCTTGATTTGTTAAACATGGCACTTTTTCAGTTAAAGGCCAGTGGAGAGTATGATGAGCTATACCAGAAGTGGTTTTCTGTTTATGAGCAGTACCGGTTTTGGGATCAGTACCGTTACATTTTTTTGTTTTCAGGATTGTTCGTATTGTTGCTCGTGGTGTTTGTTATTTTATTGCGATACCGGATAGGGGTAGTTACCCGCAACCTTAAAAAAAGTGAAGAAAAGTATCGCCTGCTGGTTAACAACCAGAAAGACCTTATTGTAAAGGTGAATCCGGAAGGGAAGTTTCTTTTTGTAAGTCCCTCTTATTGCGATCTTTTTGGAAAAGAAGAAAAGACACTGCTTGGTTCTCATTATATGCCCCTGGTTCACGAAGATGACCGTGAAACTACTGCAAAAGCAATGGAAGCCCTTTATTACCCACCCTACAAAATTTATGTTGAACAAAGAGCCATGACACGGCATGGATGGAGATGGCTCTCATGGTCGGATACAGCCGTGCTTGATGAAAATGGAAGTGTAAAAGAAATCATTGGGATTGGGCAGGATATTACCATTCGCAAACGTGCCGAAGAAGCTTTGCGTGAGAGTGAAGAAAAGTTTTCGCTGATTTTCAGAGCCGCCCCTATGTGGATTTCGCTAAATGAATTAAAAACCGGCCGGTTTATTGACGTGAATGATGCCTTTTCCAAAATTACGGGATTCGAACGGGAAGAAGTGATCGGAAAAACGCCTTTAGAACTTGCCATAACCAACGAGGAAAGCGGGCAAGCATTGTTTGAAAAAATACAGAAAAGCGGGAAGTTACATTCCCTGCAAATGCAACTCGGCACCAAACAAGGTCAAGCTATAACCTGCATTTTAAATTCTGAATTGATTTCTATTAAAGGAAAAGAATACCTGCTCACCATTGTGGAAGATATAACCCAAAGGATCAAGACCGAGGAATTGAAATACAACCTTGAGCTGGCCCGGAAAACCACGCAGATCAAGCAAACCTTTCTTTCCAACATGAGCCATGAAATGCGCACCCCCCTCAATGGCATTATTGGGTTTACCAACTTCCTTTCCCGTACTTCCCTCAATGCAGAGCAGCAGGAATATTTAAAGATCATCACCCAATCCTCTAAAACCCTCCTTGGCCTGATCAATGAGGTATTGGATCTTTCTAAAATTGAATCCGGCGAAATGCCTATATCTCTTGAAAAGATCAATACCCGTTCGTTTAAAAACAAACTGCTGGATACCTATACGATTTCCTTCCGTGAAAAAAACCTGAAGTTTTTATTATCCGTCTCTCCTGATTTCCCGGAATGGTTTGTTTTTGATCCCCAGCGCCTGGATCAGATAATGACCAACCTCATTGGCAATGCTTTAAAATTCACTGAAGAAGGGGAAATAAATGTTGTTTTTGAAAAAATTTCTGCCCATCAAAACAAAGATGAATTAAAAATATCCGTCATTGACACGGGGATGGGTATCAGCCCGGACCATCAGGAAGCCATTTTCCAGGAATTTGTTCAAATACAGGATATAGCCGGAAAGTATACCTCCGGTACCGGTTTAGGGCTTCCCATCAGTAAAAAAATCGTTGAAAAGCTTGGGGGCAATATGGGTGTGAAATCTGATCCCGGAAAAGGAAGCACTTTTTGGTTTACCATGGAATTATTCAGCACCCACAACATTGAACCCGCAAAAAAAAGCCCTTCCCTTGAAAAAATCCCCCTGGATCTTTCCGTACTTGTTGTTGAAGACAAGGAGATAAACCGTAAGGTGGCCGAGATGTTTTTGAAAGAAATGGGTTGCAAGGTTGAAATGGCTGAAAATGGCCTGGTGGGTTACGAAAAGGTCATGGAAAACCACTTTGATATTGTACTCATGGATATTCAGATGCCGGTAATGGATGGGGTCACAGCTATGCAGGAACTCAAGGAAACCGGCCTGCCCCTGCCCGTTATAATTGGCCTGAGTGCAGCCGCATTGGAAGGCGATGCCGAAAAATATATTTCCATGGGCATGGATGATTATATCACCAAACCAGTGGATACGGAAATCTTATATCAAAAAATGAAGTATTGGAAAAAAAAGGCCATGGAAAAAAATTAGCTCACTGAACCTCTTTGGTTTTGGGCTTAAAAAACTCAAGTCCCGAAAACATCAGCCGATGGCCCTGATCTTCTTCATAAACAAATATTGTTTCTCCTTTATACATTCCAAAGCCTGCAAATATCATTTCGGTTGTTGATTTAGGAACCATGTTGTAAGTGGCCGATTGATAACCAAATATTTTTTGTTGCTCCGTGCCAAGCACCAGTTCAATTTTCTGCAGCCATCCATCCTTAAAAAGCCGCGCTTTTTGGTAAAAAACTTCTTCATTGAATGGGTCTACATTTTCCAGGTAATAGCTTCCCTGGAGTTGGTGAAAGTTGGGAGGAAGGATGTAATTATGGGATACATCCATACCTGCCGGAAAAATATTTCCACCCTGATTGATCACTAATACTTTATGGTCGTCAAAGATTATATTGGAGAAACTAATAAACGGATCTATGGCAAACCACCCATTTCCCTGGTAAAACACCCTGAATAACTCATCCTGCATTCTCACAACCAAATCACCCATCACACTGAAAACCCTTACCAGATCACTTTCCAGCAGGTAATCGCCTTTGATGTTTTCAATGGTTTTACGGTCGGGTTCAAGTTCTGCAATCTCCAGGTTTATTTCCGGCTCAGGAAATTCAATTGGTTGTTTTTCAAAAAACTGCACCCCAAATAAGGCGATGCCTCTTGCCAGGTTAACAATGTTACTGAGCACACCACCCGTATTGCACATGATCACAACACCTATCTGGTGTTCCGGCATTACTGCCATTACAGAGTTGTAATGCAGGGTGCTACCCATCTGGTATGCATAAACGCCTTTCACGGGGTCAGGATATCTTTCCAAAACCCAGCTCCAACCCGATTCAAAGCTAACATCCAGCGCATTTTCAGTTTTTTGATCGTTGAACATTTCCTTTACCAGTTCATGACTTAATTCCGGCCCGGGAGACACCCCCTTTAAAATCCATTCCATAGCCCTTGTCATATCTTTTACCGTAGAAAAAAGCCCGCCAGAAGCCCTTAATAAAACAGGGAGTTCCTTATGCTCCCCATCTTCAAAATGAACATAGGCTTTGGCCAGACGATGGTCTTCAAAATCACCCTTCTCAAAACGTGTTTCTTGCATTTGCAGGGGTTGCAGGATGTGTTTCTTCAAATAATCTTCATACTTCATCCCCGATACCCGTTCGATCAGCAAACCGAGCAACTCCACCCCCGGATTGGAATAGGAGTATTTAATCCCTGGTGGAAAAATCAGGTAATGATTTGAAAAATATTCCTGAATATCCGGGCGGGCAGCAGGATCAGTGGTCATAAGACCTTTGTAAATATCTCGTGGGATACCACCATAATGACCCAGCAAATGATTTATGGTAAGGGGAGGTGTTTCATCAAAACGGGTGTTGATGGAAAACTCCGGAACGTGTTTTACATAAGGATCGGCAAGATTCAGTTTGCCTTCTTCCTTTAACTGCAAAATGGCAAGGTTGGTAAAGGTTTTGGTAATAGAAGCCACCGGGTAAACCGTAAAAGGCCCTGCGCTGATATTCTCATCCAGGCTGGCATAACCCATTCCCGTTGTCCAGTTAATATTATCAGGGCCTATAAACCCTAAAGAAATTCCTTTTATGTTTTCTTCTTCCATGACCTTTTCAATCAGAGCGGAAATTTCTTCCCTGAATTCCCGTGGTGCATTCCGGTTCTGCGCCAGAACTTGGACAGGCAGGTTGGAGAATAAAATCAATACCCAAAAAACCCTACTCCTGAGTATACTGTTATAAATCCTGAATATTTTCGCAAATGGAAGCTGCATATGATAAGTTGACAAAACTGTAAGGAAATTACAGTAAGAAAACCATTGAACCCTTTCATTAAACCAGAAAATCAAAAGACTTTTTCATACGGGATTACCACCCACTAAAATAAGGAAATAAAATGAAAAAAGACAGCCGTGAAAACTTTTTGATTATTTTTGAAAAAAACAACCCCATGAGACTTTTGGTGTTTTTGGGAATACTTGCCAAAATTATTGCAATTACTTTGATCGTTATGCATAGAGATAAGATCTTTGGGGGAAAAACCAATACTTTCAATGTTATTGAACAACGCAGCAGCGTGAGGTCCTACACCGCTGAAGTTCCTTCTGAGCAAGAAACTGAAAAGTTGCTCAGGGCTGCCATGGCTGCGCCCTCTTCACGAAACGTGCAACCATGGGTATTTTATGTGATTACCTCTGCTGAAATTCTTGAAACCCTTGCTGAAGCCCTGCCTTCAGCTTCCATGCTATCCCGGGCCCCGCTTGCCATAGTTATTGCCGGGGACACCCGTAAAGGCAATCCAAACGAAGAGCAGGTATGGAACTGGATAATGGATTGTTCTGCAGCATCTCAGAACCTTTTGCTTGCGGCCCACAGCATGGGCCTTGGCGCGGTATGGACCGGCGTTTTTCCTTATCAGCAAAGAATAGCAATCGTAAAAGAGACATTGAACATTCCGGGACATATAACCCCCCTGAATATTATTCCGGTTGGTTATCCTGACGGGGATCATCCTCCAAAGGATAAATGGGATCCCGGAAAAATCCATTACGTACCCTAATAATCAAAACAACCATATGAAAACCTTTCGGATTTTTTTCGTTTCAATTTTAATTTCAGTCCTGTTCTCATGTCAGAACGGACAAAACAATCAATACCACATGGATTTGATCATTCACAATGCCATCATATATAAAGTAGATGAAAATTTTGCCCTGGCGGAAAGTGCGGCCATAAAGGACGGGAAATTTATGGCTGTTGCCAGCAATGATGAAATCCTGGAAAAGTATACTGCGAAAGAAATCATAGATCTTCAGGGAGCCTACGTTTACCCGGGGTTCATTGATCCTCACGCCCATTTTTTTGGTTACGGACAAACCCTGGTCAACGCCGACCTGACCGGTACCCGCTCTTTCGAAGAAATCCTAGAGATAATCACTCTTCATCACAAGGCGCATCCATACGACTGGGTGCTTGGCAGGGGCTGGGATCAGAATGAATGGCCGGTCAGGGAGTTTCCGCACCGCGATGAGCTGGACAAAGTTTTCCCTGATGTGCCCGTGCTTTTATCAAGGGTTGATGGCCATGCTGCCATTGCCAATACTGAGGCATTAAACAGGGCTGGAATAACAGAAGAAACGGAGATTTCGGGCGGCCGGATACTGAAAGAAAATGGAAGACTTACCGGTGTTCTTTCCGGGAATGCTGTTGGGCTGGTGCGTCAGGCCATCCCTGAACCTCGCAGGGAAGAACAAATCGCTTCACTGCTCAATGCACAAAAAAACTGTTTTGAAGTGGGTCTGACCGGTATTGGAGATGCCGGATTAAACAAAGAGGTTATACAATTGATTGATTCCATGCAACAGAATGGGGATTTGAAAATGCGCATATACGCCATGCTTGAACCTGGAGAAGAAAATTTCCGGCATTACCTTGAAAACGGCATTTACAAAACCGATCACCTTCACATTGCTTCTGTAAAGCTTTTTGCTGACGGGGCTTTGGGATCTAGAGGGGCCAAACTGCTTGAGCCCTATAGCGATGATCCGGAAAATTCAGGCTACCTGGCCCACGATGAAAGTTATATCAGGGAAATTGCCAGAAAAACCTTTGACCATGGATTTCAACTCAACACCCATTGTATTGGAGATTCCGCCGTAAGACTGATGCTCAATGTTTACGGAGAATTTCTTGAAGGAGAAAATGACCGGCGCTGGCGCATTGAACATGCACAGGTGGTACATCCTGAAGATTTTTCTCTTTTCAGACGTTACAATATTATTCCCTCCGTGCAAACAACGCACGCAACTTCTGATATGTTATGGGCTGTTGATCGCCTTGGGCACAATCGGCTCAAAAATGCTTATGCCTACCAGAAATTGCTTCAACAAAATGGATGGTTGCCCAATGGCAGTGATTTTCCTGTTGAACCCATTAACCCCCTTTACGGCTTTTATGCAGGGGTTGCCAGAAAAAACCCGGAAGGCGAACCGGCCAATGGCTTTCAAATGGAAAACGCACTGACCCGCGAACAGGCTTTGCGGGCCATGACCATCTGGGCAGCCAAAGCCCAGTTTGAAGAAAATGAAAAAGGCAGCATTGAACCCGGCAAATTTGCCGATTTTGTAGTAACTGAACAAAATATCATGCAAATGCCTTTGGAAGAAATCCCTGAACTCAAAATCCAAAAAACCTTTCTTGGAGGAAAAAAAGTTTTTAACAGAGATTAGCGATTCTTCTTTTTTCATTCTATTGCTTTTTTTACTGCTGTGGTTTTATTTCCACATATTGAGTACGTTTATTGCTACCCAATTTCAATCAGGCTTTGTTAAAAACTTTTTATACAATTCAGGCATTTCTAGACGCCCCCTGTTTTGTTTTTTTTATCTTTGTTTCTGTCTTTACTTTTTTATGTTTAGTGGAATAAGACAAGTGTTGTTGGTCAATGGCTGCCCGGGAAAATAATCCGGCATTTTGATCTGTGTTTAAAATATTCAGGCGCAACAGATTTACCCAAGCCTGTATTCTTTGTTATCGTTATGCTTTTTTTTTGTAAGGCATGAAAATGAAATTGGCATTAATCTTGATACCCAAAAGCGCAAAGGGATTTTGCCCACCAAAAGCAATTTGCCATGAAAGAGATAATAAAGCAATTGTATGATCATCAGCTGGACCTGAGTTTAATTGGTGCGCAGCTGGAAGAAAAGGCGCTTCGTCTGGACTGCCCTTTATTGATTGAAGCAGAATTGCGAAGCCATTCCCGGAATTTTTTGCTTGCCGCTTCCAATATAAAATATGAATTGTTTATGTTGGAGCAAAACCCCCTGGTTTCCCAGGAAAACGTCCGGCCTGATTCCGAAAACATTGAGGATTTCCATAATTCATTGTCTTCCATTGAGCGCCTGCTTTTTCAAACCCTGAAACAATATGTTGATTTGCTGGTTGCCGTTGAAGAAAAAAGAAAATCCGAAGCGGTAAAAGCCCTTGTAAAAGAAGTTTGGGAGCAGGTCGCCACCAACTACCAGCTTTTCAAAAAAGCCATGGGTACCATGGAAAAGCAATTGGCCTGATCCGAAAAATGGTCAAACCCCGGCAAAAAAGAAAAAACAATTCAAAAAGTTTGTTGAAATAAAAACAATAGTGTATTTTTGCAAGCCTGAAAAATAAAGGAAAAAGCAAAAAACACAGAAAACAAACAATTCATTAACATGTACTTAAGTCCTGAAATCAAAAAAGATATTTTCAAAAACTACGGGGGCGAGAAAACCAACACTGGTTCACCAGAAAGCCAGATAGCCCTGTTTACCCACCGTATCACGCATCTGACGGCCCACCTGAAAAAGAACAAAAAAGACAAGGGAACCCAGCATGCATTGATTATGTTGGTTGGTAAAAGAAGAAGACTGCTTGATTACCTGAAGAAAAATGAAATTGAAAGATACAGGGAAATCATCCAAAAACTTAAGCTAAGAAAATAGTTTAAAACTTGAAAAACAGGCAATTACTTCTAATTGCCTGTTTTTTTATACCCACCCCTTGTTTGCTTAAACAAACACTTTTCCCGGATTGATTTTTTTTGTTTTCAAAAGTTATAATATTAATTTTATAGGCTTCGAAAAAAAATCAGGATTTTTTCCGGCTGGCAAACCAAATCCATTAAAAGGCCTTAAGAGTAGCAAGTAAACAAGTAAATTCAGAATAGTAAACCGAAAATCAGAAATTAAGAAGAAAAGATGTCGAACACAAAAATTGGAATTCAGAAGAAAATTGACCTCGGAAACGATAAGGTCATTACATTGGAAACCGGTAAATTAGCCAAGCAGGCTGACGGATCGGTTGTGGTAAAAATGGGCGACACCATGTTGCTGGCCACGGTAGTGGCAAAAAAAGAAGCCGTGGAAGGCCAGAACTTCCTGCCTTTGTCCGTTGATTACCAGGAAAAATATGCAGCTGCAGGACGCTTTCCCGGAGGTTTTTTCAAAAGGGAAGCCCGTCCTTCGGAATATGAAATACTTATCTCCCGTCTTGTAGACAGGGCCTTGCGCCCCATGTTTCCGGACGATTACCGTTCAGAAACCCAAGTATTGATATCACTGATCTCTGCAGAAAAAGATACTCTCCCGGACGCTTTGGCCGGACTGGCGGCATCAGCTGCACTTTCCGTATCCGATATTCCCTTTAACGGGCCCATATCGGAAGTAAGGGTAGCCCGTATTGATGGCGAGTTTGAGGTGAATCCTTCCAACACCCGCCTGGCAGAAGCCGACATAGAAATGATCATTGCCGGCACCCTTGAAAATATTGTAATGGTGGAAGGAGAAATGAAAGAGGTTTCAGAAAAAGAAATGCTCGAAGCCATTAAGGTAGGCCACAAAGCCATTAAACTACAATGCCAGGCACAGCTTGATCTGGCCGGCGAAGTGGAAAAATCCAGGGAAAAAAGAGAGTATGAAGGAGCGCAGGAAGACCAGGCCCTTTATGAGCAGGTAAAAAAGGCAGTTTTTGACAAGTTTTATGAGGTCACAAAAATGGGCATTGCCAATAAGGACGAGCGCAGAAAGGCCTTTGAATCTGTTAAAGAAGCTTACCTTGAAGAATTTTCAGAAGAAGAACTGGAAGAAAAAGAAGGTCTCATCGGCAAGTATATTGGTAAAGTTCAGAAAGAAGCGATCCGTGACTTTGTATTGAATGAAAAAGTAAGGCTTGATGGCCGTAAGCCCGATGAAATACGCCCGATCTGGTCAGAAATTGATTATCTGCCACAGGCCCATGGATCCGCGGTTTTTACCCGTGGTGAAACCCAGTCCCTCACCACCGTTACCCTGGGCACCAAGCTCGATGAGCAAACCATTGATGGTGCTGTTTTTGAAGGGAAAAGCAAATTTTTGCTGCATTACAATTTCCCGCCTTTCTGTACGGGTGAGGTAAAAAGGGCACTTTTCACCTCCAGACGTGAAATTGGCCACGGCAATCTGGCCCTCAGGGCACTTAAAAACGTTTTGCCCAACGGAAATGAAAACCCTTACACCATCCGCGTGGTTTCGGATATTCTTGAGTCCAACGGCTCTTCTTCCATGGCTACCGTTTGTGCCGGTACCCTTGCCCTTTATGATGCAGGAATAAAAATCAGCAAGCCGGTGTCGGGTATTGCCATGGGACTGATAGCTGATCCCAAAACAGGCAAATACACCGTTTTATCCGACATCCTAGGTGATGAAGATCATCTTGGCGACATGGACTTTAAAGTAACCGGGACCCCTGACGGAATTACCGCCTGCCAGATGGATATAAAAATAGAAGGACTTAGTTATGACCTGATGGAGGAAGCCCTGGAACAGGCAAGAAGAGGCCGTATCCATATCCTTGAGGAAATGAGCAAAACCATTTCTGCGCCCCGCCCCGACTACAAGCCCCATGTTCCAAGGATCGTGAAAATGACCGTTCCCAAAGAATTTATTGGTGCCATTATCGGTCCCGGCGGAAAAGTCATCCAGGAGCTGCAGAAAGAAAGCGACAGCACCATTGTAATTGAAGAAGTGGGTGAATACGGAATCATTGACATTGTTTCGGAGAACAAAGACTCCATTGAATTTGTGATGAACCGTATCAAAGGCATCATTGCCGTACCGGAGATCGGGCAGGTTTACAAAGGAACCATCAAAAGCATTGTTCCTTTCGGAATGTTCGTGGAGATCATGCCGGGCAAGGAAGGCTTACTTCATATCAGCGAAATTGAATGGAGAAGGCTGGAAAAAGTTGAAGATGCCGGCTTCAGTGTTGGAGACGAAATAGAAGTAAAACTGCTTGACCTCGATAAAAAAACCGGCAAACTGAAGCTTTCACGCAAAGCTCTTTTGCCCAGGGACAAGAAGTAACCCTTGATACAGGCCCTTTGCACCGGCATCAACTGCCGGTGCAACTTTTGGGGCTGCTCTTGCGTAAAACAAGAAAGTATAAACCTTTTTCAGGCAAGTCTATGAGGCAACTAAAAATAGCCAAACAGGTTACCAACCGTGATACTGCTTCCCTGGATAAATACCTTCAGGAAATTGCCAAAGTGGGGCTGATTACCGCTGAGGAAGAGGTTCTTCTTGCACAAAAGATCAAGCAGGGGGATAAGGCTGCGCTGGAAAAACTCACCAAAGCCAACCTCAGGTTTGTTGTTTCTGTTTCCAAACAATACCAAAACCAGGGATTAAGTCTTCCTGATTTGATTAACGAAGGCAATATGGGATTGATAAAGGCCGCCCAGCGTTTTGATGAAACCCGGGGTTTTAAGTTTATTTCTTACGCAGTTTGGTGGATTCGTCAGTCTATTTTACAGGCTCTAGCCGAACAGGCAAGAATTGTAAGGTTGCCATTGAATAAAATCGGCACCATTAACAAGATCAACAAAACATACAGTTTCCTTGAGCAAAAACTGGAACGGGAACCCCACGCTTCTGAAATCGCTGAAGTTTTGGGTATGCCTGAAGAAGAGGTAAAAGAATCCCTGAAAAACAGTGGACGGCATATTTCCATGGATGCTCCGCTTGTGGATGGTGAGGAAACCGACATGTATGAGGTTTTTGGAAACGAAAATGAAGAATTACCCGAAACCAGCCTGCTGCGCGACTCCCTGAAAAGCGAAATAGAAAGGGCCATTTCTACCCTGACCGAGCGGGAAGCCGATGTGATCCGGTTATATTTCGGCCTTAACAACATGCATCCCCATTCTTTGGAAGAGATTGGTGAAAAGCTTGACCTTACAAGAGAAAGAGCCAGGCAAATAAAAGAAAAAGCCCTTAGAAGACTGAAACACGTTTCCAGGTGTAAAAACCTGAAAACCTATCTTGGTTAA
Organism: Bacteroidales bacterium; assembly: GCA_007129255.1. GTDB lineage: Bacteria > Bacteroidota > Bacteroidia > Bacteroidales > UBA7960 > PUML01. The sequence goes on along the minus strand of SKVW01000184.1, from coordinate 2,606 downwards.
CAACCCGATTTTTTTAATATCCTTTTCATGAATCATCTCGTTGCACCTTCCCTGCTTTCTGCAAATTTTTTAAAACTGACTGAAGAAATTGACATGGTCAATCAAAGCAGTGCCGATCTGTTTCATGTAGATGTAATGGATGGTCATTTTGTTCCCAATATTTCCTTTGGCTTTTCCATCATCAGGCAGATCAAATCTATGGCACAAAAACCCTTGGATGTGCACCTGATGATCTCCAACCCCGATCAGTACATTGAAGATTTTAAAAAGGCCGGTGCCGATTGGTTGAGCGTTCATTACGAAACCTGCCCGCATTTGCACCGCAGCATACAACAGATAAGAAAACAAGGACTCAAACCCGGAGTGGTGATCAACCCGCACAACAATGTTGAGCTTTTAAAAGGGATTCTGCCAGAGGTGGAATTTGTGCTGCTTATGTCGGTTAATCCGGGCTTTGGAGGACAACAGTTCATTGAAAGCACTTATGAGCGTATACGCAGGCTTAAAGAAATGAAACAGGCATACAACAAAGATCTGCTCATTGAAGTAGACGGCGGGGTGGGCACTTCCAATGCCAGAGCCCTGGTTGAGGCCGGTGCAGATATCCTTGTTGCAGGAAGTGCTGTTTTCAAGGCAGAAGACCCCCCGGCTATCATTTCCCGTTTAAAATCCCCGGTCTAAAATTAAGTTTTACCCCCTAAGCTTCTTCTTTTTCATAAATAAGAAAATTGCTGATAATGCCAGCAGGAGAAAACTTACCAGCATAAAGCTCTGGTATAGTGAAGTAAAATAAACCAGGGGTTGCAGCAATACGGGAGATAAAAACATCCCCAGGAAAATGGCAGAATTGAGATAACCCACCAGTGTACCGCGAATGTCTGAAGGGGCAATGGAGATCAGCCAGAGGTTAATGTTGGCCCATAACATGCCAAAGCCAAGTCCACTGATCAGGATTCCGGCAATCATCATGTAATAGGTTCCGCTTTGACTGATAATAAAATAACCAATGGCGATCAGGATGTAAACAATTCCCTGTATAGTTGAGAAATCCATCCTTTTTTTTAACCTGGAATAATTAAAGGAAGAGGTAATTGCGGTAATGTTCATGAAAGCAATGGCAAACCCCACCTGCGTGTTGGAAACTCCTTCCAGGTTGCTTAGCATAAAGGGCATTTGCACAGGAACCATGTAAAAAACCGACATGGAAAAAAAAGAAATCAGGTAAACCCAACCCACTTTCCGGGGTATTGATTTAAGCAGCTTTATTCCTTTTAAAGGGTAGCCCCGGGCAGGTTTTGCTTTGGGAGGTTCATAAATATAGATCCACGCAAAAACCAGCACAACCAGGGAAGCAGTATAAATTAAAAAGGGATAACGCCAGTGAACGTCGGCAAGAATGCCTCCGGAGGTAATAAAAACCAGCCCGCCCATACTGGCAAAAGCGGCCTGATATCCCATGACCCTGCTGCGGTGATCGCCTTCATAATAATCGCCAATTAAAGTAACAATGGCGGTCATTAGCCCTCCAACCGCCATTCCCAGGAAAACCCGGCCTGTTAAAATCAGGTATATATTGTTCAGGTAAGCTCCTGTTGAACCTGCCAGGGCATAAAGCAAAAGGGAAAACAATAATACCCTTTTGCGGCCGGTGCGATCAATAATGATTCCTGCAAGCGGGGCCAGTAAAGCAATTACCAAAGCAGGCAAAGTAAGAATAAGTTTACTCATCAGCTCCGGATCGGGCAAATGAGCATATTCACGACTGATCTCCGGTAATGCAGGGGAAATAATGGCCCCGGCCATAACAGTCAGTGTGCTGCCTACCAGCAGGGTTATTTTCCTTAGTCGTGCAGAAGAATGCATGAGCGAAATTATAAATAATCGCGTATTCTGGCTTAATTTTTAAAGGAAGATACAGGAAAAAGTAAATGCCCAAAAAAAAACAACAGTTCATTGTAAAAATAAGGATAAATGCAAAATATTTTTACGATCCCTGGAAATTCTCTATTAAATCGTTACTTATTTTAAACCCCAACTTTCTTTCATAAAATTATTTAGGTGATTGTTTATCAGATTAATAGATAATTTTATTAAGGAAATATTTCTTTTGTAGAGTTTGGTTTTCAAAAAAATGATCTCTTTGATGAACATTTCTTCTTTATTATTGTATATATGTTTGACTAATCTTTATTAAGATCTTCATTCTTTTTTTTAAGAAATATTTCTTCAATAGGATTTGTCATTTCAATTTCTTTATTTGGAATTGGTCTAAATAAAAATTAAAACAAAAAGTTATAAACCTATAAAATCAAAAGTTATGAAAACTGTAATATTCTCTTTTTTATTCATGAGCAGTGTGGGAGGATTTGCCTCCGGAGGTTTTGGAAGTAAAGATGTCATTTGCTTTAAAACCTTAGACGGTAAAAAGCTTGAAGCCTATGTTTACCAAGAGCCGGCGGAATCGGAAGAAATACCCGGATTACTGAATTCAATGGTAAATAACCAATCGGTTTCAAAACATCAGGATCTGGCCAGGTTATTGAAAGAAATCAGGAAACCTGAACAGGAAGAAGCTTTGCCTTTCGATTTAAATTAAATCAAACACT
>SKVW01000207.1 GCA_007129255.1 Bacteroidales bacterium | reverse complement strand
TAACCCTTACCGCCAATTTTGAGGATGACCCTCCTGAAGACAACTGGTTTTACTTCCTGGCAGAAACAACACCTGCACAGACCCAGTACCGTTTTGTTGCCGATCAGGCCGTTGACCTTGAAGTTGACTGGGGCAACGGGGAGAGCGATATTTACAACGGAGATGTGCAGCCTGCCCATGATTTCGGGCAGGAAGGACAATGGCTTATACGGGTAAGAGGTCAGGCCGAAAGGATTGCCTTCTACACCGGTTGGAATTGCCCCTTCGCCCCAAGGCTTAAGGACATCTTTACCCCTGTTTCAGAAGGGATATCCGGCATTACCAGTGCCCGCGACATGTTTCGCAACACCACTGTGGAAGCCTTTACCAGCGAAAATTTCTTTGATGAGGCCTCCGCAGCGGTAACGAATATGAGGGACATGTTCCGGAATTCGCAATTCAACCAAAACATCAGCAACTGGGACGTAAGCAATGTAACCAACATGAACTACCTATTCATGGAAACGCCTTTTGACCAGGACATTGGAAACTGGGACGTAGGAAATGTGACCAGCATGTGGGGCATGTTTGCAAATTCCAGTTTCAACCAGGATATCGGTCAATGGAATGTCGGCAATGTGACCAATATGGAGTCCTTGTTTTTGTTCAACCCTTTCTTCAACCAGGACATCAGTAACTGGGATGTGAGCAATGTCGAAAATATGCACCTGATGTTCAGGGATTCCCCATTCAACCAGGATATTGGCGGATGGGACGTAAGCAATGTAAAATATATGATGGGCATGTTTTACGGGACCCCTTTCAACCAGGATATCAGTGGGTGGGATGTAAGTGGGGCCCTGCAAATGCGGCATATGTTTTACAATGCTTCAGACTTTAACCAGGATATCAGCCAATGGGATGTCAGCAATGTTACAACCATGGAACTGATGTTTTTTGGGGCCTCTTCCTTCAATCAGGATATCGGCAACTGGGATGTAAGCAAGGTTTCCAACATGAGCAGGATGTTCGAGAACTCCGGATTTAACCAGGATATCAGCCAGTGGGATGTTAGCAACGTTACAAATATGCAGCAGCTATTCAGAAATTCTCCTTTCGATCAGGATATCGGCAGCTGGGATGTAAGCAATGTGACCAATTTTTCCGGTTTCCTTAACGGAGCACAGCTTTCTGCACAAAACTACAATAGTTTGCTCATCAACTGGTCTTACCAGGATGTGAATTCAGGCCTCAGCTTCCACGGGGGCAACAGCCAGTACGACCTGGGGTTGCCGGCAGACAGGAGGCAATACCTGCAGGACGAACGAAACTGGACCATTACCGACGGAGGCGATACAGGTGAAAGCTTTGCCATGGCCCATGTGAACCTGGCCGCAAACCCACAGGAGGGCGGCACCCTGGAAGGCGCAGGGATTTTTGATATTGGTGAAGAGATCCAGATTTCGGCCACAGCCAATCCGTTCTTTGTATTTTCACACTGGGAAGCTCCGGCCGGGGTGCTGGATAACCCCAATGCATCACAAACCACATTTACCGTGCCCAATGAGCATGTAACCATCACCGCACATTTTGATGAAGATCCGGCCCAGGAGGTTTCATTTAATTTCGTTATTGAAACAACCGCCGATCAAACCCAATACCGGTTTTTGGTTGAGGGCGCAACCGACCTTTATGTTCACTGGGAAGACGGCATCATAGAAAAATATAACGGAAATACCCAGCCAACCCACGACTTTGAAACCGCCGGGCAGCACACCATCAGGGTCAAAGGAGCTACAGAAAGGTTTTCATTTAATACCGCCTCAAACTGCCCTTATGCCCCAATGCTACAGGACATTCTTACACCTGTATCGGATGGCATTACCGCACTCAACAGCGCAGCCCATATGTTCCGGGGTACCACCGTGGAAAGTTTTTCCAGCACCGACTTCTTCGATGAAGCTTCGGGCGGCATCACCGATATGGGTGGCATGTTCTGGAGTTCAGAATTCAACCAGGACATCAGCAACTGGGACGTGAGCAATGTAACTACCATGTGGCGCATGTTCAGCGGAACTCCCTTTAATCAGGATATCGGCAACTGGGAAACCGGGCAGGTGACAAGCATGAGTTACATGTTTACCGACTCCGACTTCAACCAGGATATAGGAAGCTGGGATGTCAGCCAGGTAACGGGAATGACCTCCATGTTCCAGGGAACCCCCTTTAACCAGGATATCGGAAGCTGGGAAACCGGCAACGTAACCACTATGCGCTCCATGTTCTGGGGAAGCCCTTTCGACCAGGATATCGGGGGATGGGATGTGAGCCAGGTAACTGATATGTTTGGTATGCTGCTGCGTTATTACCCCTATCCCGACTTCAGCCACGACCTCAGCGCATGGGATGTGTCCAGCGTAGAAAACATGGGATCATTCCTGAATGGCGGGAAGTTTACCACACAAAACTACAACAGCTTGCTGATGGCATGGTCTTACCTTGACCTGAACGAAAACGTCAATTTTCATGCAGGAAACAGCCAATTCGACCTTGGGCTGCCGGCCGACCGCAGGCAATACATCATCGATACCTTCAACTGGACCATTACCGACGGGGGAGATACGGGAGAAAATTATTTTTCGGAAAACCTTATACTCAATGCAGAACCCAAAGAAGGGGGAACAGCCAGTAGCGAAGGTCAATACCATGAGGGAGGGATAGTAAATATCTATGCTGTTGCCAGTCAAGGTTACGAATTCGAAAGCTGGACGGGCAATACAGAACATGTTGATGAACCCCTGGAGCCAACCACCACAGTTACCATGCCAGCAGGTGAGGTTAATCTCACTGCCAATTTTATACTTGCTGCCAGATCATGCAAATTCCTGCTGGAAGAGGGGGTAATCACCTCAGGTATATACACCATCCTGCTGGACGAAATCCCCACCGAGGTATATTGCGATATGGCAACCGATGGCGGTGGCTGGACACTGGTAGCCGTCTCGGCACAGGGAGGAAATGAGTGGAGATGGAACAACAGGTTGGTTTTCACTACCGACCGGACAATCTTCGGATCGCTCGATGATATGGACCTTTCCAGCCAGAGCTTCGGCAACAACTACAAAAATACAGGCATGCATGACATAGAACTGGAAGACGTGATGGTGCGCTGGGCATCGGATCTGGATAGCAAATGGGCAAGTTATCACGATGTTTCTAACGGCACCCAATCCCTCAGTGCAGTCATTGAATCCCAACCAGTGAGTGCCTGTGCTCCTAATAATCCAGGTTACGCCAAAAATGCCGGCGACAATTTTGGCGATTTGCAAACAGGAGGTGAAAGAGGATATTGCGGTGAGCGCCTCTATTTTAACTTGAGAAACACTGAAGGTTCATCTTTAAATTGCGGGATTGGCGCCAGCAACTACTCTACCTACGGACCCGCCTTCAACTACAGGTTGTCGCATGGTATATGCACAGACGGATTTACCGGCCCTTATAATGAGCCCAGCTTCACAGGCTTCGGGCCATGTTCCAATTCACAATTTATGCAGAGAGGAGTTGTCCACACTGTCAGCGCCTGGACGGATCTGGATTTATCATCGGAGGGGCAGAGACGCTCCATGCTCCTTTTTGTCAGATAACCTGTACCAGCTTAGGAGCTAAGCCAAATGAGTAAAGGTTAACCGGTTTCGGATGAACCTTATAAGGCCCAATAGTCACGGATATTTAAGGAAATCGCTATGAACCGGTAATTAAAGATGAGCGTAAACGGAAGTCAGAATAACCTAAGCTTTCCGAGGGATTAAGGTTGAGGGTAAGATTGAGGGTACCTTAAAGAAAAAGCCGGATGTGGAAGAATTTTCCGCATCCGGCTTTTTTTGATTGGTAATATGCAAAGGTTTTTTGCCCTTGCAAGAACCTAAAATACAATATTAACGCATGATCTGAATGCGTGTGGTGATCAGTTGTTCTTCGGTCCTGATGCGGATGAAGTAAATCCCTGCACGCAGGTTGTTTACATCCAGCTCGGCCTGCAGTGCATCCACCGACAGGTTCCTATGCATCTGACCACTGATATCCAGCAACTGGATCTCCTTGATGGTTTCTGCCGATTCAATATAGATCCTGTCGCGGGCCGGATTCGGGAAAATGGTGAGTTGCTCTGCAGGCAACACATCCACACCGGTATCGTCGGTGGGAAGCGTCACTTCTTCAGTTACGTCTTCATCGATAACCTCCAATGTGTCTTCCACCGGGAAGTAGCCTTCTTTTTCCACCACGTAATTGTAAGTACCGGCTTTGATGTCATCAAACACGTAATCGCCCGGGGCATTTTCGATGCCATCCAGGGTGACCACTGCATTCTCAACAAACTCCCCGTCTTCATCCATGGGATCAAAAGTTACCACGTAGGTTAACTCTTCCATGTTTACAACCTGGGTTACATCTTCGTCCACGATTTCCACCTCTCCCTCATATACTTCAAACCCTTCGGCTTCCACGGTAAAGGGATAGCTTCCGGCAATCAGCTCATCGAAAACAAAGTCTCCGGGCTCATTTTCAAGGGTATCAAGGGTTACCACTGCGTCTTCAAGCAGGTTGCCCTCTTCATCCAGCACCTCAAAGGTCAGGATGTACTGGGTTTCCATCACCACCTGGATAAGGACGTTCTCTTCTGTTATTTCAAACTCCCCTTCCACGGTCTGGTAGCCTTCTTTTTCCACCTTATATGTGTGGGTGCCGGTTTCTACTTCATCAAAATGATATTGTCCCGGGTTGTAAGCAAAGCCGTTCAGGTAAACCACCGCTTCTTCCAGTGCATTGCCAAAGTCATCTTCCACTTCGAAGGTCACTTCATAATGGTCAACCAGGGCCTCCAGGATGACATCGTCAATGTTCCAGTCCCAGATGTTGAAAGAGTTGCCGTCCCAACGGAAAGCAAACTGGATGGTTTCATCATCAGGCACATCTATGAAAAACTCTTCATGCTCGGGGCCATAGTCTGCCGACCCATCGTTAAATGTCATGAGTTCCACCCAGGTATCTCCATCATCTACAGTATATTCCACAAAAATGTCAAAGCCACCGCTACCATAGTTCCTGAGGTAGTTGCGGAAAGCAAACCTTAGCTCGCTGTAGTCGGCCACATCCACCACGTGGGTATGCAATACGGATACTCCGGTAAATGAGGGCGACCAGTTCAGGCGCATCTGAGGGGCTTCCCCTCCGGCGGTTGCCGAGTTATGGGTTCCCCAGTTGCCGGGATTATCGCCTTCAACATACCATCCTGTAGGCAGCTCACCAACTTCAATGTCGAAGGGCTCAAAGATCAGCAACCCGGCAGCGCCAAGCGTTGCAATATTGGAAGCATCGGTCCCTCCTTCACCAACATGGTTATGGGCCGTTACCTCATAATAGTAATTCCCGATCTCGGGAATGTCGTTGTCAAAATAGGTCGTATCAGGTGTTTCACTGGCCACCACAGTTTCATCAGGGAAGCGTACCACTGTATAGGTAAGGTTGGATCCGTCGAAAAAGCCGTCGTTGAGTCCCACAGTGGGCGCGGTCCAGATCACTGCACCATTGCTTCCCTCTGCACTCAGGGTAATATCGGTGGGTGCTGCGGGCACGTCATGTCCGATATAAGCACTTGCAGTGGCTGCCAGGCCTTCTCCGGCAAAGTTAGCCCCCCGGATCACGTACATATAAGTACCGTCTTCATCAATGTCTGTATAGGTAAAGCTTTCTTCTTCCCCAATTACCGGATCAAGAATGTAATGGATCAGCTCATCCGCATGAAAGATCTTGATGGTATCCAGATCTGCCAGGGGTTCTCCTGAGGCACTCTCCGTGGGGTTCGTCCAGCTAAGGGTGGCACTGAGTTCCCCGTCTTCATCAGCAGTAATGGTAAAGTTGGTGGGTGCTGCCGGGGCATCGGGATCGGCCATGTAAAACAAGGCTTCCTGCAAGGCCGCCATGGCATTCAGGCGTCCGGTTCCCAGCTGACCAATATAGCCGGGATTACTGGCATCGATATCGTCAGTGGTATCTTTAACAAAATCCAGTACTTCTTCGTTGGTAAATTCGCCCGGGGCCATGGACAGGATCAGGGCGATCACCCCGCTCACGTGGGGGCAGGCCATGGAAGTACCCTGGTAAAAATCGTAGCCGGTATTCAGGGTGCTTAATACACCTTCAATGGTGTTGGTGTTGGTTTCCCCGCCGGGAGCAGAAAGTTCAATGTGGCTGCCGAAATTGGAATACCAGGCCAGCTCATCTTTATGGTTGGTAGCGGCAACGGCCACCGCACCGGAATAATACCCGGGATAGTTGGCGTTACTGTTGCTGCTGTTGCCCGCGGCAAAAATGGTCAGTCCGCCATCCATCACGTCTCCCCCACCATTGATGTTGAAGTAGTCGATGGCATCCAGTACGGCCTGCTCATAGTATCCTGCAGAAGTATATCCCCAGCTGTTCTGGGAAACGGCGGCATCGTTGTCAGCAGCATAGATGGGTGCCTGGGCAAATCCGCCCGACTGTCCCCATCCCGGCTCAAATACCTGGGCCGACATCAGGCTCACCCCAAGAGAGGTGCCCCAGCCTCCGGCAATACCGCTGACCCCAAGGTTGTTGTTGGTCACCGCGCCAATGGTTCCGCCCACGTGGCTCCCATGATTGTGCGGCACAATGGTGGTGGTATTGCTCACAAAGTTATAGCCTACCCCGTCCCAGATGTTGTCTTCCAGGTCAGGATGGGTGATGGCAATACCGCCATCCACCACGGCAATGATGATGTCGTTGTTACCGGTTTCTATTGTCCAGGCTTCCGGCAGGCTGATATCCGCTCCGGCAGTACCGCCCGTCTGCCCTGTGTTATGATAATGCCACTGGTCGCCAAAATCCGGGTCATCAGGAAACAATTGCCCGCCATCACGGGTGCCGGCCCCTTCAATGTCGAAGTTTATATCCTGTTCAAAATCGTTGGGCACGTTGCCGATGAGCTCTTTCTTGTAGTGAGGCTCGGCAAAGGAAACCTCCGGCAACTGCATATAATCTTTGATCATGGCAATGATGTCGGTGGATTCGTCCACATACAGGTCGTACCAAAGGTGAAGACCCCACTTCTGGTGGCGCTCGGTATGGCGGTTCTTCAGGGCCGGAGAGTCAAACGTCCCGCGGGCATCGCTTACCCCATATTGGGCATTCAGGGCATCTACCCCTGCAAAGCCCAGGGTAACGGTGCCTTCTTTGGTACGATCCAGCTCCATTTCCAAAACAGATTTGGAAGCGGTCTCTTCAAAGCGGATGCGGATCACCCCTTTCTCATAGGCCTCTTCAGGCACTTCGTCCAGAATGATGGGCGGACGCTCGCCCCTTACCACCGGCTTGTCACCGGCAAAAGCCTCCATGCCCGAAAAACCCGACATGGCAAACAGGCCTATCATTATAAAATAACTGCACCCCATGATGCAAGATCGGTAAAAATTGTAAAGATCCTTCATTTGAAAGTAGTTTGGTTTTGGTTTCCGGATGAAACCCGCATGTGGGTCCCTCATCCGAGTTTGTGTTTGGCGGACATGCCCGCATATTTCTCTTCATTGTAAGCTTTAAAACCTACGAAGATATTAAAAAAATAAGGTAAAGCCCAATAATCAGCGGATTATTGCATTGGCCCCGCTTTTGTTAATCACTGCCTACCCCCTATTGAAAACATGTTTAAAGGCAATTAGCCCGGTTTTCTTTTCACATTTTTTAACAATTAATTTAAATCAACAACCTATTCATATACTCCTGTAAGCTGTTTTGAAAAAGATCTTTTTACCGTCGTTAATTGTCGGATACCCCCTTTATCTTGATGCCGGTACAAACAAAACATCCGACATCATGAAAAAATTTGACAATCTTCCGGAAAAATTCAAGGGAATTCCCCGTGAAAAAGGGGAAATGATCATTTCCCGTAACCTGCAGAAATTTGGTGACTATGAGGCGGTGCTTGAGTTCTGGTATTCCAGCCGCCTGGGCGGTTATGGCCGGAGCCTGGTGTTTCACGAACAGGACCTGGGCTCCGAACCTTACGAAGAGATCGGCCGGATTTTGCGCAACCATATCGACATCACCAAGCTGAGCATTAGCAGGGGAAAAGATGCTTATATTTTTGCCACCTACAGTTTTTACGAAGCCTCCGAAGAAATGCAGCCTGTCCCGGGGAACCATTAAGGTCATTCCCCGGGGATCCTCTCCCCATCCTATTGAACATTTCTACCGGAATTTCTATTCTTATTTTTAAGCCCTCTTAACCTTAACCTCAGCCTTAATCTCAACCTTAACCTCTCATGAACCTGTCCGCCTTTGAAAACCTTCGCACCACCCACCCTGCATTGCTTTTGTATTTTTACAACGAACAGTGTGGTGTATGCCACAGCCTTTGGCCAAAGGCAGAAAAGCTGGTCAAAGAAAAGTTCCCGGAGATCGCGCTATACCGGGTCAATGCCGCGGAGAGCCGGGAGCTGGCCGGTCAGCTGCAAATGCTGAGCGTACCCGGCATTTTGCTGTTCCTTGAAGGGCGGGAATATTTCCGGGCCAACGGCATGATCTCCATGGAGGAGCTGGAAAAAAAGATCGGCAGACCCTATGGGTTACTTTTCTCTTAAAACCGTGCAGGTTTTTTTCTTCCCGCTTTGCTGTTCTGGACGAACTTCATAATGACTGCCCTTCCAAACCCTATCGACCAAACTATACATTAAAGACGCCTGAGCAAGCGCTTTACTTCAAATGTGATCGCGGTTATGCCGGTGAAAGGGTTTACTGGAAATTTTCAAAAAATCAATTGCCGGGCCGGTATGGCATAACTAAAATTCTTCATCTCCGTTCATGTCGTCCATGCCGTTGTCAGGCCGCTGCCTGCGATCGGCCCGGTAGTTGTTGATCCTGTATGAAATTCTCAGGGTAATTCTGGGGGTATTGGGATCCCAGTTGCGGTAGTTGTAAAAATCACTGCCCCAGTTCACAGACTCCCGGCTCATGGTGCCGAAAAGGTCCCTCACCTGCAGGGTAAAGGAGAGATCGTTTTCCATAAAATCCTGCCTCAGGGCAAAGCTGGTCACAAAATAGGCTTCTCTTTCGCCCTGGGCCCTGATAGTGGGGCTGTTATACATTCCCCTGAGCTGCAGCCGGGTAGAATTGGTGATCCTGAAGTCGTTGTTGAGCCTGGCGTTCCAGTTAAAACTGCCGGCCGAATAATCCTCTCCATGGAGTTCTCCTTCCTGCCGGTAATCATAAATGTTGCCCATGAGGTCGAAATGCCACCAGGAGGTAGGATCAAAGCCCATCATCAGCTCCGTGCCCAGGGAGAAATCCTGGCCTACGTTTTCGAAAGTAGTAAGCAAAACGCCTGGCTGTTCATCGTAAATGCCCCTGATCCATTCAATTTTATTGTGGGATACCCGGTAATACACACTGGCCGAAAGAACATTCCGCTCAAACCTCTTCATGTAATTGAGTTCGTATGAATCGATATACTCAGGTTCCAGTTCAGGGTTTCCTATCCTGATGTTATAGGCATCCCTCCAGGTATAAAAAGGCTCTAGGTACCATCCCCTGAGTCGTTGCAAGCGACGGGTGTAGCTGGCCATTACCTGCTGATCGGCCGGCAACTGATAGGAAAAATGTACCGTGGGATAGTAATCCCAGCGGTTCAAGGTGTAATCCTCAGGCTCCCCGACCATCTCAATAAAGCGGTCGGTATATTCGGCCCGCAGGCCAAACTGGTATCCCAGGTTGTTTCTCTCACCCGAAAAGGTGGAATAAGCCGAGTGGATGCGGGTGTCGTAATTCACTTCTTTTGTAAAAAAGTCATCAAGTTCATATTGTCCACTATCTGAGTCATACTGGAAGAGGTCGTTGGTCTCTTCCGACACAGTGATGCGGGATTGCAAGCCGGTTTCAAGCTTATGGGTTTCGGAGAAAGGAAGGGTATAATCCAGGCGGAAGGTTCCCCTGCTCCTGGGACCCGCTTCAATACCTCTTTGGCTGCTGATGATATTGTTGTTTTCGTCGTAAAGCAGGTTCAGGGAATTTTCCTCAGACTCCCTGTAAGACAAGGTAGCCTGGAAAAGGAGGTTGTGCCCGTTTTGGTCGAACTTTCTTTCATAATCTGCGGTAAGCCTGTGAAAGATCCCTCCCCTGTCACTTTCTTCATAACTGGAATAAATGTAACGATCAGGATCCTGCGAACTCCATTCCTCATAAGTTCGGTCGGACTCCCTGCCCCTTTCCCGGTCGCCCATTCTGTAACCAAAACCAATGGTGTTGGAAGGATTAATATTAAAATCCACTCCGCCCCGAAATCCCCAGGCATTTCTTTTCCGCTCAAATTCTCCTGTGCTGTGCAGGAAGGTGGTATCCGAAGCATAGCTTTCGGTACGTACAATGGATTCACCGGGCCTTCCTCTTTGGTTATAGCGGCCACCAAGGTAGAAGTTAAAGCGGTCCTGCCGGTAATTGACCAGGAAGTCACCCCCATAGCGGTTGTGATTTCCTGCATCCAGGTTGGCCACGCCGTTAACCCCCTGGAGGCGGTGTTGCTTCATTACAATGTTGATGATGCCGGCAACTCCGTCGGGATCATATCTTGCCGAAGGGTTGGTAATGATCTCAATGTTCTCTATCTGGCTGGCGGGGATCTGGTTCAGGATGTCGTTGGCATCCAGGATACTTGGTTTGCCGTCGATCAGCACGGTAAAGCTGCCACTCCCCCTTAAACTCACATCTCCTTCAATATCTACCGTAACCGAAGGAATGTTTTCCAATACATCCACAGCTGTGCCCGAGGCGGAAGTGTGGGTTTCGCTCACATTAATAACCCTTTTGTCAATCTGGTAGGACATACTGGGCCGGTCGCCCCTTACCACTACCCCGTCAAGGGTTTCATCGGCCGAACGAAGCGATATCTGCCCGGCATCCAGGCTCCTTTGTCCTTCCTCCAAGGTTACTTCTACAATGTGGGTAAGGTATCCAATAAAAGTTATTTCCAGGAAGTAATTCCCGGACTCAACACCGGTAAGCCTGAAAAACCCATTGGCATCGGTTATGACCCCGTCTACCAGGGCGCTGACCGTAACAGTCTTTAATGCTACCGTGGCATATTCGAGGGGTTCGCCCAATGTGGCGTCGTAAACCACCCCCCTGATGGTGCCGGGGGACAACGCTTCAGCCCTTTCACCGGCCGAAAGATTGGTAGAAAATAGCAGGAAAATTATGGGTGCGGTTATGTGTATTAAAGTTTTAAACATCATTATTGTTTATTTCTCAAAATCAAAGCTAAAAGGGAAATCTGCAGAAAATCTGACAGTTTTCCGGCTAAAAACCTTTGGCACTTAGTAATTAAGGATTTAAAGAAAATTTTGTTGGAATTTTTATCTTTTTTTAACAGGAAGGGGTAACCGCTAACCTTTCTCCGGAAGAACCACAAACTCATGCCGCCCTTGCTTGTAGGCATTCTGACGGCTACCGTATGCAGTGAAAGGGCTTAGTGATACAAATAAAAAAAACCGGACCCGGGAAAGCCTACAGGCCACTTCGGTAAAAAACCCATTTCCCTGGAAAAATCCGGAAAGGTCATCCGAAAGCAGCCGGTTATCTTCTACAATTAAAATCTTCATCGTTTTTTTTCAAAGCAAAAAATGAAAACTGTAACAATTCTGTGGTTTTTGTTTTTTTTATCCCAAAGATTGGGTAAACAACTCCTTGAAAAGTTAAATTAATG
>SKVW01000080.1 GCA_007129255.1 Bacteroidales bacterium | reverse complement strand
TTCCGTGATTTGGTGAAAGCCAACAACAAGGTTTACTTCATGCGTACCCTCTGCTTTATCATTACCTGCCCCTGGTGCGCCGGTGTTTGGATTGCCCTTGTTATGGTGGTATTCTATTATTTTATTCCTTACGGTGTTTTGCTTGTTTACATCATGGCCCTGTCGGGGGTGGCATCTTTCCTGGTGATGTTATCCAATTACCTGGGTTTAAGTGTTCAGGAGAAGGAGGAAAAGAAGGAAAAGAACACCAAAACCATCGGCAATCCTTAAGGAAAAAATCTGGAAGGCGAGAAATCCCACTGCCCTAACCGGGATTCTTTTCTTCATCACCCCAACTAATTTTTATTTTCAACCTGCTATTTCCTTAATTTTGAAAAAAATTCCTTGGGCTGAAACAAGTCAACAAGGTTTTATTCAGTAAATAAAGCAGGACAAAATGAACCCCATTGCCCGGTTTTTAAAAAGTTGGATGCCTGCCAGGTTTTTCTTGCTGCTGGCCCTGATTGTAATTACAGCTTGTGAAGAAGATTACATGACCATCAATGCTTTTGAGGCAGAAGGAACCACCATTGATTATCATTTGCCCGATACCACAGCCACCCTTGAAGTAGCAGTGGTTTCCCTTACCTGTTCAAAAAACAAGGATAAAAATCTTGAAAAGGTCTTTCAAACTATTGAATCGGTAATGCAGACAAATCCGGAGGTGGAGCTGATCGCTTTTGGAGAGTCCCTTACCGGGTGGTATGCAGGATCCGCTGATTACATCCGGCAAATTGCCGAACCCATTCCGGGTCCGTTTACCGATTCCCTGGCCCATTTTGCCAAGGAATATGCGATTTACCTTTCCATCGGCCTTGCTGAAAAATCCGGTGATCTGCTTTATAATTCCATGGTGGCATTGAATCCCGAAGGGGAGATTGCCGGCATGCACCGCAAAAATACCCTGACTCCCGAAGACAAAAATGCAGGATATACCGGGGTTCAAAATGCCAACATCATTCAAATTAAAGATTTCAAAAGCGGATTGATGATATGCGCGGACGTCAATGGAGCCTGGCTTACCAAACAATACACGGATGCAGAGATTGATATCATTTTATCGGCCTTTGCTTCACCCATCGGTTTGCCCTCTTTCAACCTCATCTCCCGCCGCATGAATGCCTGGCAGATTTTTCCCAACCGTTATGGAAAGGAGAACGGCTCCGATTATTCAGGCCTGATCTACGTTTCGGACCCGGTGGGTAATATTGCCAGGCACAAAATCAATAAGGAAACCTACTTAACTTATACCATTGTCAAATGAAACGGATTGCATCGCTGATTGTCATCCTTATTGTATTGCAATTGTCTGCCGGGGCCCAAAGCCGGAAAAACCCACCGCATTTTTTTTCGGGTTCAACCCGGTTGCCCCTTTTACATCCCTTCCAAACCAGTTTGCCAACCTTTATCTTCCCCTGCTCAGCAACCTGGAAACCGGACTGGCCCTGAATGGAGGGATCATCCTCAGGCAAGCTATTATAGAATCCAGGATATCTTATGGCAAACCCAATGAACTCTTCCGGCTGTTCCAGTTTCACTCCGGCTACAACCATTTCTTTTCCCGGAAAACCCATTCCTCCGGATTGTATGCAGGAGGGTTTATCAAATATTACCACCTGCTCAATATCCGAAACCGGATCCGCAATTCAAGCATCATTCCATACCTGGCAATGGGCTACAGGATGGAATACCGTAACATGTTTTTTGATTTCCGGCTGAACCAGAATGTCTATGCCATTTCCTGGTCAAACCGGGAAAATACCGGCATGAACTCCGGTTTTCACTTTTCGGTTTGCGATGATATTTCTCCGGTTTTGCCCTATTTATGTATTAATTTGGGATATGTGATTGAAAACAGGAAACGCCGGTAGGCCCTTGCTCAGGGATAAAACCGGGCCCGGAAATAAACCGTACCAGGTATAAGTTATTTGTAGTCTTCCGCAGTGAAAAGCTTAAGGTTTATCAAGGTACCTCCCAAAGTTGTATAACTCCCTCAGGCAATTTCCCTCAAATAAGCCCGTTCTTTTAAAGGCATTTGTAGAAAATAATTATTTGTTTTTTACAACCGCGCCAACACTTTTTTCGTCTTACAAAGAAACAACCTTATTTTTTTACCTAAAACAAATAATTATGACAAAAATCCGATTGATCCTGCCTTTATTCAGCATTGCAATGCTGGTATTTATCGCTTGTGACAAGGATGAATCCAGTGCACCAACCTTTGAATTGAACTTTGAAACCGTTACTTCAGAATTTCCGGTAAAAAGCGGTATGCCGAACAGCCTGGCTTTTACCACCGGCAACATTGTTCTGGAAAGCATAGAGTTTGAAACAAGTTCTGACACCGACTCCCTTGAAATGGAATTTGAAATTGAAAGTTATATCACCATAGATTTTGCTACCGGTGAAACGAATCCTGATCTTTCTCCCATAGAAATAAAACCAGGCAATTATACAGAAATTGAGATCGAGTTTGAGCTGTGGGATCAAAGCGACATTCCTTCCATTGCCCTTAATGGCACCTGGACGGATGCAGACATGCAGGAGCACCCTGTTCAGTTTTTATTTTATTCCGGACAAGATTTTGAATTGGAGATTGAAGGTAATTTTACCATTACGGAAAACACCAGCATGGTGGCTCAGATTACCTTCGATCCCGGTGTTTGGTTTGCAGGGGTTTCCAATGAGGCTTTGGCTTCCGCCACCACTGATGAGGACGGCGTTATCGTGATCAGTCCCGATCAAAACGATGACATCTATCAAATTGTTGAGGAGATGATCGACCTGGTCAGTGAAGTGGAAATAACCATGAACAATATTTAGGGACTTCGATTTTCCCGGGCTTTTTAACAAAAAATATTCCCGGTAAACTATAAAAAAACCCGGCCATAATTTGTTGCAATAGGAATTTGCGCCAAATGGCCGGTTTTTTTTATGCGGGAGCTTCCGGATGTTGCGCAAGCCTGTCCCGATCCTTCGGGGCTGGAAGTTCCTGTCCAAAAGGAACTGGAAGCTCCCGAAGGGACTTCCAGCTTCCGGAACGGGGTCAATTTGTTTGGTTGGCAGGCAGGAATTGCAAGCTTGTTGGTTTTTTCAAAAACC
>SKVW01000104.1 GCA_007129255.1 Bacteroidales bacterium | reverse complement strand
TGGCTCTCTGTGTAATGTTCATGTAACACTGAGTTCCACGGAGGATTCACCGAGTTCCACAGAGGAGGTTCATCAGCAGAGTCCGGGGTTTCATCTGTTAATAATTTGATTAATTCGGTCAGATGCTTGTCCCGCTTATACGGGAAAACATCACAATTAACTTTTTTGCAGGATAACCTTCTGCTTTCCAAATAATCATCCTCCTGTGTGTTTGAAATTAATCAGGGGTGTTTCATATTATGGTTACATGAAGAATTTAAGAGCAAGCGCGAAACGGTTTCCGGAAAAGGGATGATTTTGTGTTGTGGTAAAGGTACCGGGCAAATATTCTGCACCCATGTTTATGGTACCGTCACTCAACCGGTATTCCATGATAAATTTCGGAACCACGGTTGTTTTAAAAGCTGTAACGTTGCCCTGCAAGTCTCTGATGGAATTTGCAGTTTCCAATTGCCCTCCGGCTCCAATATTAATATGTCTGGTTTGCCAGGTAAATACTAAATCTAAAAATATGCCCCTGTTTCTGGCATCTCCGTCATAACTTCCCTGGAAACGGTAGCCTGCTCCGGCTCTTCCCACAAAATCAGATGAAAACAGAGAACGGCTGTATCCAAAAGTAATAAGCCCGCCACCTCCGGCACGGTAATTATCACCGCCAGGGTTATTGGCTACCTTCTCACCACCAAAATTTACTCCAAAACCAACGTAAAATCCGTCTTCCCTTCTGAATATCTCCCTGTTGCGGGCAGATGCAACCTTAACATGCAACCTGGGTTCATCAGTAAACTCAATGTGCTCATGCTCAGTTTGGGTTGAAGAAGGCACGAAGATTGGCGTTGTACCGGTATGTACAGCCCGCATCCCGGAGCTTTCATACATATGGGAAAAGCTCTGCGGTAGCAGTGTTGAGTCTGTTGTAACCAGTATATACCTGACGGTGTTATCAACTTCTATTTGGCTGGTATGGCTCATCCCGGTAAGCGGGTTGCCTTCGATTTCGAGTTCTTCCTTAATGATTTCGCGGATCTGGTAATCCGAAGTCAGGGTGATAAAGATTGGATAAAACAGCCGGGAGTTTAAAATGAGGGTCTCGAATTCCAGACTCAGTTGGTCAGTCTTAATCTCGGGAAGTTCAAAAAGCAGGCAACTGGTTTTACCATAGCCCGGGTCCATTAGAAATGGCTTGTCTGTTATTAATTCCTGCTGTCCGAATCTTAAAGGGATCTTTGGGGCTTGTTGAAGAATCTCTTTGTCGAACTGTATTTCAGGGCTTTGTTTCGCATTTCCGGTATTTGCCGGAGTTTGGGCGTGACAATGGAAAAAAAACAAAGAAATGATGGAAAATCGTGTGATGTTTTTTAGTAGCGCCATTTGTTTTTGCTTTATGATTGGTATCCGGAGATCGAAAAACCTTCCTGAAAAAAAGCAGGCCAAAGCTGCCTGGCGCAAAGCGTCGGCTAGAGGCTGTTGTCAAGATGTTCCATTATCTCCCCGATGCTGTTTACCTTTATCAGCAGCTTTTTTTGGCGGGCATCCAGGTCTTTGTCGCCCAGGTTGCGGGCCCATCCCTCAAAAAGGTCAACGCACAGCACTTTTTTTCCAAACTGCCATGCAAAGGCCAGCTCCGAAAGGGTGCCGGCGCCTCCCCCCACAGCAATCAGGATGTCGGCCGTGCGCACGATCAGCAGGTTGCGCGCTTCTCCCATGCCGGTGGGGATGGGCAGGTCGATGTAAGGATTGGCGGTGTCCGCACATTCTCCCGGTAATATGCCCACGGTCTGTCCCGGAAAACATGCCGGGGATTGTTTGATGCCCTTACACACCGCTTCCATAAAGCCCCCAAGGCCTCCGCAGATAAAAATCCTTCCGTTAACAGCCACGGCTTCTCCCAGTCTTACCCCGAAACGATACAGCTCCGGGCTGCACAACGGTTCTGCCGGTCCTATGATCCCGATCTTTTGCATGTCTTTTTCTTTTTATGCGGTAAAGATAAGAATACCGGGATTTATATAGGAAATATATCTCATTTTTTTATTTCCCCGCCTTTTGCTTTTTTAAAAGAACACCCAGTGAAACCGCCATCCTTCCACGGCATTATATTCCAGGGCAGGGGAGGGCATTTTCAGGAAGTTGAGAGTGGAAAGAAGGTTGTTGAGAAAAGGGTTTCCGGTTTGTATCTTCGAAAGGTCTATATCCGGCGCCAGGTACCATTGGCGGTACCTTTCCAGTTGTGGCAGGGGCTGCCCGTTATATGTTTCGGGATTGGAGCGGCTGCCCAGCAGTCCGTCGGCTCCATAGCCCACGGCCAGGTTAAGCCAGGAAGGGAAAGAGGAGCCTGCATCCAGGAAAGAGGAAATGTTTACCGACGCCCAGAAGGTCATGCCGTTGTAATCCTTGAGCAGGTTTTCGTGAAATCCGTCGCCCAGCAGGTCGGGGCGGTATTGCTCCAACCCGCTTGGGCGAAAAGAGTATTTGATGCCGATGCGTTGCTGCTCCCAGGCCAGCTCCTGCAAAAGAAAGCTTCCTGCCCCAATTTTGTTGGCGGCCAGGTCGCTCACCGAAGCCCCCCATTCGGCGCTGAAGCCGTCCATGATTTCCACGGTGGTGAGCAGGGCCAGGGCATAAAGGCTTCCGAAAGTGGCGCTCCTCCGGGGGTTCATTCCCGACCACCGAAAGGTTTTGGCGCTGATGCGCCCGATATGGTAGGTGGAGGCGATGTGGCCCATTTTATCCAGCTGCTTCCAGTCGGGCAAATCATCGTGAAAATGAAAGGAAGAACGGGGATGGTCGCTGTACCACATCTGGTTCAGGGCAAGCATGGAGGCAAGGTAGCCCCCGGCCTGCACTCCTGTCACCAGCCGAAGACGGGATGGGTCCGGGCCGGTATGCTCCGGTGGGGGTACGACAGGGCTGGCCGGTTTTTGTTCTTCCGGCTGGCCGTAAAGGTTCAATCCGCATAAAACCAATAAAACCAGCACCCACAAACGCATGGTATCGATTATTTTTTTATGATGGTATCGTAGCCGGCTTTGAGGATGGCCTTCGCCTCTTCGGTATCCTTGCCTTCGGCATAGGTCCTCAATACCGGTTCGGTGCCCGACGGACGGATCATCAGCCACTGACTGTCGCTGAAATAATATTTGAATCCGTCAAGGGTTTCCCTTTTGATCAC
>SKVW01000043.1 GCA_007129255.1 Bacteroidales bacterium | reverse complement strand
CAGCCCCACAAACCGAAGGCATGCCTGAAGGATGGAGTGCCAGCGAACATTCCAGCCCTTCCTTTTCCGAAAACGGGGACCGTCTTTTTTTCGGCACGGCTCCTAAACCACAGCCTGAACCTGAAGACACCCTCCTGGAAGAAGAAAAATACAGGGTAGATATCTGGCATTACAAGGATCCCAAAATACAGCCCCAGCAATTGGTAGAAGCCGACAGGGAAATGCGCCGGGCCTATACTGCCGTATTCCATATTAACCAGGGCAATATCACACAGCTGGCCGATAAAGAAATGCCGGAGATCACCACCCGGCAATATGGTGATGGTCTGCTGGAAATGGGATATTCCGACTTACCTTACCGGATTGAAAATTCTTTTGAATCCGGAGAATACCGGGACGTGTACCTTGTCAATGTGGAAACCGGGGAGCGGGAAATGGCCCTTAAAAAACACCGGGGATCGGTTCATCGCTCTGCACTGGGAGATGCCAGGCTTTCCCCGGGAGGGAAATACCTGCTGTATTTTGTTCAGGATGACCTTAACTGGTATGCCATGCCGGTTGATACCAAAGAGCCGGTCAATATAACCGCCGGGATCCCCCGGGCCCTTCACAACAAACTTCATGACACCCCCGCCGACCCCGGCCCTTATGGCATTGGTGGCTGGATAGAAGATGACCGCTATGTGCTGGTTTATGACCATTACGATATCTGGAAGGTTGACCCCAGCGGGCAGGA
This sequence comes from Bacteroidales bacterium, assembly GCA_007129255.1. Classification (GTDB taxonomy): domain Bacteria; phylum Bacteroidota; class Bacteroidia; order Bacteroidales; family UBA7960; genus PUML01. The sequence continues at coordinate 2,445 of SKVW01000043.1, read as the reverse complement.
AGACCCTGTAAACCTTACCAATGAATACGGCCGCAAAAACGACATTCGTTTCAGGGTGGTTGACCTGGATCCCGACCGGGACTTTTTTGGACGAAGGGAACGCATCATGCTTTCCGCTTTTAACATTAAAACCAAACAGAACGGTTTTTATACGGCCCGGATGCATCGTTCCGAATTCCCCCGGCAACTGCTTATGGAAGATGCCCGTTTTTTTCGGCCGCTCAAAGCAAAAGAGGAGGATGTGCTGATCTGGCAAAAAAGCACCTTCACCCTGTATCCCGATCTTTGGGCAAGCGATGCGGATTTCCGAAACCAAAAGAAAATATCCCACGCCAACCCCCAGCAGGATAATTACCTTTGGGGAGAGGTAAAACTGGTGGAATGGGCCTCCTTTAACAACGACACCCTCCAGGGCCTGCTATATGTTCCGGAAGATTTTGATCCGGAAAAAAAGTACCCCATGATTGTTTATTTCTATGAGCGGGTATCGGACGGGAAGCACACTCATTTTGTCCCCTCCCCCAGCCGCTCCACCATTAACCGCAGCTATTGCGTCAGTAACGGATATGTGGTGTTTGCACCAGACATTACTTATACCGTAGGGTATCCTGGTGAAAGTGCATATAACAGCATTGTTTCAGGCACCAAGGCCATGGTAAACCAGTTCGGTTTTATTGACCGCGAAAACATTGGGCTGCAGGGACAAAGCTGGGCGGGTTACCAGATCGCCTACCTGATCACGCAAACCAACATGTTCAAAGCAGCCATGGCGGGAGCCCCCGTCAGCAACATGGTAAGTGCCTACGGAGGTATTCGTTGGTCTACCGGCTTGAGCAGGATCTATCAGTATGAAGAAACACAGAGCCGCATTGGGGGCACCCTTTGGGACAAAACAATGCAGTACATTGAAAACTCCCCGGTATTTTTTGCCAACAAGGTCAATACCCCCTTGATGATGATGCATAACGACGATGACGGGGCCGTGCCATGGTATCAGGGTATTGAATATTACATGGCCCTGCGCAGGCTGGGTAAACCCGTTTGGATGCTCAACTATAATGATGAGGCCCACAACCTTACCCGCCGGCCCAACATGGTGGATCTGTCCATCAGAATGTATCAGTTCTTTGACCATTACCTCAAAGGCAAGCCCGCACCACTCTGGATGAAAGAAGGGATTCCCGCCGTGAAAAAAGGAAAAATTGACGGGTACGACCTGGTAGAATAAAAATTAGCCATTCTAAAATAAAGCTGGGCCATAACCCGGCTTTATTTTAGACGGACAGCGGAGGCTTCCTTTCAGCTTATTGCAGGATATCATAAAATTTCGTAAATTTATATGCACTGCACCCGTAACCCATTATCCATTAATGTTTTTAACCAAAATTCTGCTGTCATGATCAGAAAAGCCATTCTTGCAACCGACCTGTCCAAAGCCTCTGACCTTCTGATGGAGTCAATTCCTGAATACAAAAAACTTGGAATTGAAGAGATCATCCTTTTTCATGTGCCCACCATCAGTTTCAATTACATGGAATATAGCGGCTACTCTATGCGGGTGCATATCGAGGCACGGATGATCAACCACAGCAATCGTCTGGCTGAACAGGGCATCAGGTCGAGTTATGTTTTTAAGGAAGGGCTGCCTTCCCAGGAAATCGTGGATTTTGCGTTGACCCATCCGGATGCCATGATCATCATTGGCAGCAAGGGGCAGGGTTTCTTTAAAAGAAACCTGATTGGCAGCACCACACTCAGGGTGATTCAGCAAAGCAGGAATCCGGTGCTGATGATCCGAATAAAAAACCTGGGCAAGAATGAAGAAGGGAGTGCCGAATGTACTCTTGAAACCCGGGAATTGGCATCGCACGGATTGCTGCTTACCGATTTTTCCAAAAACAGCGGCAAGGCTTTTGACTTTGCCGAAAACCACTTGGTTGAAAACCTGGAAACCATTTCCCTGATGCACGTGCAGGACAAGGTAATCATGAAGCATCACGACCCGGAAACCATAAAAAAATTCAATAAAATTGACACCGGGCGTCTTCAAAACTGCACCATCTCCCTGCGCCAAAAAACCAAAGCACCGGTACATTGCGTCCTAACAGAAGGAGCCGTAGTCCCTGAGATCATCAGGGAAGTAAAGCAGCATGAGGTATCCCTGGTGGTGCTTGGCACCCACGGAAAAGGCTACTTCTCCGATATGGTTCTTGGCAGCACCGCTTCGGCCATTACACAACTGGTGGAAGCTAATTGTCTGTTCATTCCAATGGAGGCAGAGAAAGAAGAAAGTTAGCATCTTTAAAAAGACCTTACGTCTTCAATTTCTTTTTTTAAGCAGCCTCAGCCAGCCAGCACATCTTGCAAGGCCGGCTTCCTCCTTCTTAATCTCAACCTCAATCTTAACCTCAACCTTAATCTCAGTCTTAACCTTAACCTTAACCT
>SKVW01000015.1 GCA_007129255.1 Bacteroidales bacterium | reverse complement strand
TCCATGATCACCAGGTTGTTTCCTGTTTCCAAAATCTGTGACCTGCTGTTTTTGGGTTCATAGTTTTCCAGGGCCTTTTTGATTTCCGTTGCCGGCACCCCAAAGTATAAGCCCATGGTGACGGCTGCCATAATGTTTTCAAAATTATAGTTGCCGGTGAGCCTGGTCTTTACTTCTTCTTTGATGCCTCTGGTGGCCTGGCCAAAACCACGGGGGGTTTCAAAGGTTAACGACACAAAAGGGAAGCTGTTGGTTATTTTTCCCCTGCAGTGGTTTTCAGGATTATTACCATAAAAAACGGATGGGATTTCTTTGCCAAGTTTGCAGAGCAAAGGATTGTCCCCGGGAATAAAAAGTTTGCCTCCGTTTCGTTTGATATACCTGAAAAGCTCTGATTTGGCCTTTGCAATATTTTCAACGCTGCCAAACCCTTCCAGGTGGGCTTTGCCTATATTGGTAATGATCCCAAAACCCGGCCTGGATAATTGGCAAAGGTTGGCAATCTCTCCCTGGTGGTTGGCGCCCATTTCAATAATGGCAATATCAAGGGGTTCTTTGAAAGACAACAGGGAGAGGGGCACCCCAATGTGATTGTTCAGGTTTCCTTCGGTGGCAAAGGTTTGAAAAGCCCGGGAAAGAATGGAAAATAACAGTTCTTTTGTGGTGGTTTTTCCATTGGTTCCCGTAATGCCGATCACCGGGATATGAAATTGATTTCGGTGGTAAAGGCTTAGTTGCTGCAGGGTTTCTAACACGTTGTCAACAAGAAGGCAGCGGTGATCGGTTTTGTATTTCGGGTTGTCTATCACTGCCACGGCACAGCCGGTATCCAGGGCTTTGGCAGCAAACCGGTTGCCATCAAAATTTTCACCTTTCAGGGCAAAGAAGATACTGTTCTTATTGGCTTTCCGGCTGTCGGTACATACCGCAAAACCCTTTTTGATATATTCCCGGTGCAGGCGGGGGATGAGATCTTTATCCATGGCCATGTTTAATCTAAAAACCCCATCTGCTTTTCCGGCAGATGGGGTTAACTATTAAGAATCCCTCCAATTATCTTTTTACCGGGCTTCCCACCCTTTCCATGGCGCAGCGGAAGCCAATGTCGTTGGTGGCCTCATTTTGATCGAGGAACCTTCTGTTTCCGGGTACAACCCAGTAAACCCTGTCTCTCCAGCTTCCACCTTTGTATACGCGGGCATCATCATTGATAAGACTGGTGGTGCCATAATCATACATGATGTCGTCCTGGTCTTCTACGTCTTCCTGGTCAAAGAACATGCTGGACATCAGGTCACCGTCGCGATGGCCTATGTTGTCGGCATAACGGTAGTTACGACGGGTGGCATTTTCTTCTACAGTTACATCGCGATAGATCATGCGACCCTGCTCGTCCTTAGGAACGGGGTTTCCTTCTTCATCCAGTTCCAGGGTTTGAAATACGTTGCCCCTGAAGGGACGGAATCCTGCCACATCTTCGTGGGAGAGCGGACGATAAACATCTTTTACCCATTCGCTTACGTTGCCGGCCATGTTGTAAAGACCAAAGTCATTGGGCCAGTATGCATAAACGGGCACGGTAATTTCACCGCCATCATTCAGGTTACCGGCAACCCCCATCATGTCTCCACGTCCTCTTTGCACGTTGGCAAGGAAGGTACCCATGGTTCTTCTTTCGCTGCTACGCACATTGTGACCGCTCCAGGGATAGAGCCTTCTTTCCACAACCCTTTCATAAACGGTGTTGCCTATCAAACCCAATGCAGCAAATTCCCACTCTGCCTCTGTAGGCAGGCGATAGTCGGGCAACAGCAGGCCGTCTTCGCGCCTAACGCGACGCTCGCCGGTGCCCCTTGGGTCAAGGTCTTGCATGTTTTCCCGGACAAGGCCTTCATATTGCCCTGCCAGGTAGGCTTCGGTATTAAAGTTTCTTTCATTGACCTGGTCGGGGTCCCATTCCAGGATGCCCTCGCGAATGAGAATCATTTCATTCACACGGTCGGTACGCCAACTGGCGTATTCTGTGGCCTGAACCCAGCTCACCCCAACAACCGGATAGTCATGATAAGCCGGATGGCGCAGGTAATTCTGAACAAAGGGCTCATTGTAAGCCAATGGATCGCGCCATACCAGGGTGTCGGGAAGGGCTTTGCGGTAAACTTCAGGGTAGGTCTCTCCAAATACCCTGCTGGTCCAGTATAGGTATTCGAGATAGTCTACATTGCTTACCTCTGTCTCATCCATATAGAAAGAAGAAACCGTAACACGGCGCGGCATATTGTTCCAGTCAAACATTACGTCCTGTTCGGTCCGTCCCATGGTGAAGGTTCCACCTTCAATAAATACCAGTCCGGGGCCGGTTTCCTGTTCCTGATGGGGAGATACTTCAAAACCACCAGTCTGTGGGTCATTATAAAACCAACCGGTGGTACGTGATGCTTCTTTCTGGCAGGAAGAAAAAAGGGCTGCTGCTGCCAGAATAAAAACAAAACCTGATAATAAACTTTTGGGATTCCTTGTCATAGCGGCGTTTTTTTATAGAAACGTTACAAAAATAACTAAAAAGTTGGACAATTTAGTATGCGTTTTTTCATATTTTTATCAGCGCAATGTAAATTCAGTGAAACACTGATTTCGTGCGCTCCTTGCAGACCTCCGGAAAATCCTGATAATGAATGGTCATAGCTGTACCCTATCCGGTAATTCTCCTGTTTTAGCCCTAGTAGAAAAATCAGTGAATCATGGAGTTTGAGGTCCTGACGGAACCATATCCCTGCCACAACCTGCTCAAAACCAGCATAAAAACCATAATTGATACGGTAGAAATCACCCTGATTTTGAAATATAACGTTGGGTGAAAGAAAAAATTCTTCGCGGGAAGAAACATATCTTGACCTGCCAAACGGGCTTATTTGCATGCCCAGATGAGCAGTAAACTTCAAAGGGGTGCGATGGTTTTCGAAAAAGCTTTCGCGGGGCCGGTTCAGATGGTGGGCGGCAACCCCTCCATAAAAGCTTTCACTGTAAAGCAACATGCCTGTGGCAAAGTTTACGGAATGCTTCCAGGTTTGATCCGGTGGGTTTTCAAACTGGGGAAGGGTTTCCCCGGTCACCGGATTCAGCTGATCGGCAAAAACCAGCTTATCCCAGCTAAGATCTTTTCGGTAATAACCGGCCTGGGCTCCAAAGTTCAGGTACAGGTCGCGTCCGGCCTGTAAATGATAAGAATAAATGGTGCTCAGGTGATTGCGCATGACCAGCCCTCCCTGATGATCACTGGTTACCAGGAATCCAAGTCCTCCGGATACTCCCTGGAAATAACCATCATACGAAAAATTGAAAGTGCTGAAAGTGCCAAAATCAGCATAGGGCTGATTGCGATAGTTGAAAACCAAGCGGGTGCAATGATCCGTTCCGGCAAAGGCCGGGTTCAAATACAAGGGAGAGGAAAAGAACTGTGAAAAAATGGGGTCCTGTCCACGTACGTCCTTTCCATAAAGGAACACCATGGTTAGAACCATACCATATGTAATGAAGTGAATTTTCACAGTTTCCGGGTCTTTGTCATTATCTTTAACGAATTATTTTTCGGATTGTTACAAACCCATAAAAAAACCCTTTTTATCATTACGGGATATTGATAATTTTGCAGGGGTTTAATAATTAACCCTGCAAATACATGGCTGTATCGAAAAACCCGGCAAAAAAAATAAAATATCGATTGAATTTAGGCGTTTATAAACAAGATCTCCCTTTGGCTTGTTAATCATTGAAATAAAAACCTGTCTTTCCGGAATTATTTTATACCATATTATATAATGTAATTTCCGGCGATTAATTTTGGCTACCGGGTACCATAAATAAAAAAGATCAGCGTTTGAATTTTTCCGGATATGTTCTTACTGTTTTGTGTGTTTGTTTACCGGATAAAAATGATTAACTTGAGGTAACTTAAAATTATTTTTGTGTTTAAACCCCAAAGGATGAAAGTTTTTAAATACGCTTTTCTGTCTTTTTTAATCTGGACTGCCTTTTCCGGATTGGCTTTTTCCGGTAATGAGGCCGGCAGAGTTTCCCTTAGCTGGGGAGGCGTTGAGCAAATGCCGTTGGATACGAACATTTACCAGGATATCATTAAACTGGAGGATGCAACCTATACCGACAGTCTTCCGGGCATTCCGGTGTTTTCATACCATGCACCAAGTCAGGTGCCGTTGTTTAAAGACAGGTTTGAGATCAGTGACATGGTTTTTGAACCCGTTAGTGAAGCCGAAAGAGCGCTGATTGATTCCGCCGGATTTCGTCAGACAGAGATACAAATCCATACCATAAGCCAATCCTCCAGGAAGCAGCATTTCTCGGGTTTTTATTTTGTTCCCATCCGTTACAATATCAGTTCAGATTCATTTGAAAAACTGGTTGGTTTTACGTTGGAAAAAACCCCTGAATACGATATTAAGCAGGGCTCGGGACCTGTTCATGATTATCCTGAAAAATCGGTGTTGGCCGATGGAAGCTGGTACCGCTTTTGTGTGGAAGAAACCGGTGTTCACCGCCTAACCTATGAAGACCTCGAGGAGCTGGGCGTAAATACTTCCGGCCTTTCCAGAGCCGATATCAGTATATACGGTATAGGGTGCGGCATGCTGCCTGAAGCCACGGATGCCTTCCGTTACACCGACCTGGTGGAGAATGCCATTTACGTTTCCGGTTCTTCCGGAGGCACATTTACCGGCGATGATTACATTCTGTTTTACGGGCAATCCCCTCATCACTGGACTTATGATCCTGCAGCGGGAATTTTCCGCCATGAGGTCCACCTTTATTCCGACCAGAATTGTTATTTCCTTACCACCAACCAGGGCAGCGGCAAAAGGATCAGCTCACAGCAGAATGTATCGGCCTCTGCTACCCACAACGTAAATAAATTCCAGGACTTTGCTTACCATCAGCGCGACCTTACCAACCTGATCAACAGCGGAAGGGTTTGGTACGGAGAAGTATTTGATGCCACCCTCAGCCGTAATTTTTCGTTTGATTTCCCGGATCTTGATCATTCTACTCCGGCCCATATTACTACCTACCTTGCCGCAAGGGCTTCTGCAGCTTCCTCTTTTACCGTTGCTGCCGGCAACGGCCAGATGACCGCCCAGATAGGCAGTATCAACCCCACCAGCCAAACCGGTAACTTTGCCCGTTTTTCGGTTGATACAATGTGGTTTTTTCCTTCCCAGGGAAATAACCTGCAGATAAATATCACTTATAACCGGCCCTTTGCAGGTGCCAGGGGCTGGTTGAACTATATTGCAGTGAATGCAACCCGTCAGTTGCGTTTTAATGGGCCGCAGATGGGATTCCGCAATACGGAGGTAACAGGTGCAGGCAATATTGCCCAGTACACCCTTGGCAATGCCGGCAGCCAGGTTACCATCTGGGATGTTACCGAACGCTTCAATATCCGCTCTCAGCAGGCAAACCTCAACGGCAGCAACCTGCAGTTCAGGCTTCCGGCCGACAGCCTGAGGGAGTTTGTGGCCTTCGACGGCAGCAGTTTTTTAACCCCTGAACTTAAAGGACAGGTTGCCAATCAGAATCTCCATGGAATGGAATATGCAGACATGATCATCGTCAGCCCGGAGGAGTTTATTCCCGAAGCCCATCGCCTGGCTGATTTCCGGAAGGAAAATGACGGGATCAGCAGCCTCATTGTAACCTCCCAACAGATTTACAATGAATTCTCATCGGGCACTGTGGATATAACTGCCATCCGCAACTTTTTGAAGATGTTTTACGACCGGGCCTCCCATAAAGGGGAGCTGCCCCGCTACCTACTTTTGTTTGGAAATGGTACCCTCGACAACAGGGGAGTTCTTGGCTATGAAGGTAATTTTATCCCCACTTATCAGACACTGTCTTCCCTTTCACCGTCCAGTTCTTACATGACGGATGATTATTTTGGCCTGCTTTCCAATGGAGAAGGAGAGGGGGCAGAAGGTTTGCTGGATATTGGTATTGGCCGCTTACCCGTTCGATCGGTTGAAGAGGCTGGTGTTATTGTAGACAAACTGATCCGGTACGATAAAAGGATCCCGGGAATGGAACCCGGTGGAGATAACATGCAGTTTGTGGGAACCATTTTCAATTATTCCGACTGGAGAAACAAAGTGGTACTGGTGGCTGACGACGGGGACAACAACACGCATATCAATGATGCAGAAAAACTTTCCGACCTGATGAGCATTATGGAATCTCCTTTTAATCTGGAAAAGATCTACCTGGATGCCTATCAGCAGGTGAGCCTTGCCGGTGGTACACGTTACCCGGATGTGAATGAAGCCATTAACAAAAGGGTGAACAAAGGGGCCTTGCTCATTAATTATATCGGGCATGGGGGAACCCTTGGCCTGGCCCATGAAAGGGTGGTCACTTTTGAAGATATTGCCACCTGGGAAAATTATTACAACATGCCGGTGTTGATGACGGCTACTTGCGAGTTCAGCAGCTTCGACCAGCCTGATCCGGAAAATTTGTCTGCCGGGGTAAGGATCTTTCTCAAACCCGATGGAGGAGCCGCTGCTTTATTCACCACCACCCGCCTGGCATGGGCCAGCACCAATTATGTATTGAATGAAAATTTTATGGAAATTGCCTTCAGCCGGGATGATGACGGACAAAGACCCCGGCTTGGGGATCTGATCCGGAAATCAAAAGTTGAAAGCCATGGCAGTTTGACCCCATGGAGGATCCGGAATTTTGTACTCCTTGGCGACCCCTCCATGCGCATGGCTTATCCCGAATACAAAGTAGAAACCGAAAGCATGACCGATACCATCAGGGCTTTCCAGGAAGTTACCGTTTCCGGATTTGTTACCGATGAGCTTGGCAATCCCGTTAGCGATTACAACGGGATCATCTTCCCGACCGTTTACGACAAAAAAAGCAACTATCAAACCCTGGGGCAGGATTCAGACAGCCACCCCAGGGACTTTTCCATGCATGATGCCATGCTATACAAGGGAAAAGCCAGTGTGGTAAACGGCGCTTTTACTTTTTCTTTTATGGTCCCCAAAGACATTGCCTATAACTTTGGCCCCGGGAAAATCAGTTATTATGTGGATGACGGCTCCATTGACGGCCATGGCAGTTTTACCGGATTTAAGATCGGAGGTACCTTTGATAATCATGAACCCGACAATACCGGCCCGAAAATTGATCTTTTTATGAATGATACCACTTTTGTGTCGGGTGGCACTACCGATGAAAACCCCATTTTGCTTGCCCTGCTTCGCGATGAAAGCGGAATAAACATTACCGGGCGCATCGGGCATGATATTGTGGCTTATCTTAACGAAGATTTTTCCAGGCCCATTGTGCTCAACGACTTTTTCCAGGCCGACCTGGATACCTATAACAGCGGACGGGTGGTTTATCCATTCTCCAACCTGGAAAATGGCAAGCACAGCCTGTCACTCAGGGCATGGGACCTGCATAACAACCCGGCAGAGGCTTCCATCGATTTTATTGTAAGCAGCAGCGGTGAACTGGCCCTGCAGGAATTAATGAACTACCCCAATCCCTTCAGTCAGCAAACCTTTTTCAGGTTTATCCACAACCATCCGTTTTCGGAGCTGGATGTGCGAATAGATATTTTTGACATACAGGGGAAATTGGTGAGATCCATTAAAAAACAGGTGAATACTCCTGGTTTTCAGTCCATACCCATTCAATGGGATGGAACCAACCAAAACGGAACCCCTTTAGGGAACGGGATTTACGTGTATCGCCTGACAGTGACCACCCCCGATGGGCTGCAGTCCGGGCAATCAGAAAAACTGGTTATTGTGCGATAAGGATTGCGTAAGTGCTATTTTTCCATCAGGAGAGGCCCGGCAGGTTACAATATGTGAAATAATAATTCGTTATATTTGCGGATATTTTTTCTTAAACTTTTTGTTTTGTTCTTAATTTTATTAGCCAGGAAAACAATAAATGCATTTTAATTTAATTCCTTTTTCGATGAAATCAATTATTTCTTTGGTAGTCCTTAAAGGCTTCCTGTTGTTTATGGTTCCAAATGTTTTTGCCCAGGAGGATACAGATTATGGTGATATTCTAGGGCAGGGTCGTGTGAATACCATCACCACGGCCGTACCCTTTTTAATGATTGCCCCTGATGCCAGAGCCGGTGCCTTAGGTGATGCCGGGGTATCCTCTTCTCCCGATGTATATTCCATGCATTGGAATCCTGCAAAATATGCCTTTGTAGAACAGGAAATGGGGGTTTCCCTGAGCTATACCCCCTGGTTGCGCGCATTGGTGGACGACATCAACCTGTCTTACCTGAGTGGTTTCCGCCGCCTGGACGAGTTGCAAACCGTGGCATTCTCACTGGTTTACTTTTCATTGGGTGACATTAATTTTACCGATGATGTGGGAGAATACATGGGAACGGTCCGTCCCAACGAATTTGCCGTAGATGCCGCTTATTCAAGAAAATTAGGGGAAAATATTTCCGGTGCCATTGCCTTGCGGTATATTTACAGCAACCTTACCCAGGGACAGTTTGTACAGGGGGTGGAAACCAAACCAGGTATGGCCCTGGCAGCCGATGTGGCCGCCTATTATCAAAGAGAACTCAACTGGGACAATCCCTCCACTTTTGCTGCGGGGATCAACATTTCCAATATCGGCAACAAAATTTCTTATACCGACGATATCAATGCCGACTTTATTCCCATTAACCTAAGGATCGGTCCTTCGCTTACCATGGAGCTTGATGATTTCAACACCATTTCTTTTATGCTTGACTTTAATAAGTTACTGGTTCCTACTCCCCCAATTTATGCCAGGGATGACAACAACCAGATCATGTATGATGATGACGGTAACCCGGTGATCGCCCAGGGCCGTGATCCCAATCGTTCGGTGGTAGCCGGTATGTTTGGATCATTTGCTGATGCACCTGGTGGATTTCAGGAAGAATTAAATGAAATTACTTATTCGGCCGGGGTGGAATACTGGTATGACCAGCAGTTTGCCATTCGGGGCGGATATTTCCATGAGCACGAATCCAAAGGTAACCGTAAATATTTTACCCTTGGCCTTGGATTAAAATACAATGTTTTCGGCCTTGACTTTGCTTACCTGGTGCCAGTGGCTCAGCGCAGCGCCCTGGAAAATGTGCTCAGGTTTTCACTCTCTTTTGACTTTGACGCATTGCAGCAGCAAAGAGTGAATTAAAAAGGCTTATTTTGCTTTATTGAAAAGTCATGGTTATTTTTGTTTAATATAACCATGGCTTTTTTTATTTTGCACTTATGAAAAATATCAGGGTAGGCATAGGATATGATGTGCACCGGCTTGAAGATGATCATCCGTTTTTTCTGGGTGGGGTAAAAATCCCTTATCACCGGGGAGCGTTGGGGCATTCAGATGCCGATACGCTGATCCATGCCATCATTGATGCATTGCTGGGGGCCGCCGGCCTGGGAGATATCGGGCAACATTTTCCCGATAGCGATGAAACCCTCAAAGGAATCGACAGCAAGGTGCTGTTGAATATTACCATGGATCTTATTGAAAACGAAGATTTTTTAATAGGCAATGTGGATTGTACCATTTGCCTTGAAAAACCCAAAATTGCCACTTACATACCCGCCATGCAAACTACCCTGAGTGAGGTCATGGGTGTTGATAAATCTCAGATATCCATCAAAGCCACTACTACCGAAGGCCTTGGATTAGCCGGGAGAGAGGAAGGCCTGAGTGTTTATGCGGTCGCTTTACTTTATAAAGAATAGCAGGAACAAAAACCATGGGCTTCCCAAAAATGAAAACGGGCCTTTGGTGTTTTAACCTGCAATGATGGATAGATCCTGATGCCTCTTCAGGAATGCTTTTTACCGGCGCAGCTGAAAACTGGTTCCCAGGTAAACCCTTCTCACTTCCTCATCCTGTGCCAGCTCTTCGGCAGTACCTGCCTTAAGAATGGATCCCTCAAACAACAGGTAGGCCCTGTCGGTAATATTCAGGGTTTCGTGTACATTGTGATCGGTGATCAGCACCCCAATATTCCTTTCCTTAAGCTGGGTTACGATGGACTGAATGTCTTCCACCGCGATAGGATCCACCCCGGCAAAAGGTTCATCCAGCAAAATAAAATTCGGATCAACGGCCAGGGAACGGGCAATTTCGGTGCGCCGGCGCTCTCCCCCGGATAGGGTAATGCCCTGACTTTTGCGAATGTATTGCAATCCAAACTCATCCAACAGGCTTTCGAGCTTTTCTCTTTGCTCCTCCTTGCTTTTTTTGGTGAACTCCAAAACCGCCTTGATGTTGTCTTCCACCGAGAGGTTGCGAAATACGCTGGCCTCCTGGGCCAGGTAACCGATACCTCTCTGGGCACGTTTATACATGGGTTCGCCGGTAATTTCCTCATTTTCGAGAAATATCCTGCCCTTGTTGGGTTTAATCAAACCCACGATCATGTAAAAGGTAGTGGTTTTGCCCGCCCCGTTGGGACCTAACAGGCCCACGATCTCTCCCTGGTTTACTTCCACGGAAACATGGTTGACCACCACGCGTTTTTTGTATTTCTTTACCAGGTCTTTTGTATATAACTTCATTGAACAATCCGGATTATATGATGCCCTCGTTGAGGATGTCGTGCAAATGTACGATTCCTTTGTATTTGCTTTCATCAACGACCAGCAACTGGGTAATATTGTTTTCTCTCATGATCTGAAGGGCGTCAACGGCCAGTGTCTGGCTGCCGATGGTTTTGGGGTTTACCGACATGATATCCCCTGCCTTTAGCCTGGAGATGTCAGCAGATTTTTGCAACATGCGGCGCAAATCTCCGTCGGTGATGATCCCGGCAAGCACTCCGTTTTTTAACACTGCAGTGGCCCCAAGGCGTTTACCGGAAATCTCAATGATCACCGTGTTAATGTCTGCTTTATGGTCAACGGCAGGCTTTTCGTTTTGAGGATAAAGGTTTTCGGCCTTCAGGTATAATTGTTTGCCCAGGGATCCTCCGGGATGATAGCGGGCGAAATCATTGATGGTAAAACCGCGGCATTGTAAAAGGGCAACGGCCAGGGCATCACCCATCACCAGCTGGGCGGTGGTGCTGGAAGTGGGAGCCGGGTTGCCGGGCGTGGCTTCGTTCTCAACCGTGGTGTTTATGATAAGGTCGGCCTGCAGGGAAAGGTACGAACCCAGGTTTCCCACCATGGCAATGAGGCAGGCGCCCAAATTTTTGAGCATGGGGATCAGTATTTTGATTTCGGGAGTATTGCCGCTGTTGCTGATGCAAATCACCACATCGTCGTTTTGTACTATGCCCAGGTCGCCGTGAATGGCATCGGCAGCATGCATAAAAATGGCCGGAGTACCGGTAGAATTTAATGTGGCAACGATCTTGCTGGCAATGATGGCACTTTTTCCAACCCCGGTGATCACAACCCGCCCCTTGCTGTCAAAAATTTTTTTTACACAAAGCGCAAAATCATCATCAATATAATTTTTCAGGTTGCTGATCGCCTGTGTTTCAGCTTCAATAGTAGATGTTGCGATTTGCTTAATTTCTTCTGATGACTTCACTTTAACGGAATTAATAAATAATTTTGTGAGGTTTTATTAAAATGTTATATTTACCTTACAAACCTACACGAATTTTTCCAAAGTAGGAAAAATCCTCAAAAATTTCCGGGTTTTTTGTTAAGGTTTGGTTATATTTATTTTTTAATTAATTCAAGGTTTTAATCTAATGCAAATTAAGAATGACGTATCGCTGAAAGCCCTGTTAAAGCAGATTTTTGGCTATGATGCGTTTAAAGGAGACCAGGAAGCCATTATCAAAAGCTTGCTGGC